>CAZAHA010000062.1:0-12747 GCA_964484915.1 uncultured Leptospirales bacterium | reverse complement strand
TGGAGCTTCGCCCAGGGGCCTTCTACAAAAATCTTGAAATACTGAGGAGAGTACCATGTCGCAAAACTCATACCCATACAACAATCCGGAGCTGTCCGTCGAAGAGCGCGCAAAAGACCTGATCTCCCGCATGACGCTTGAGGAGAAGGCGACCCAGCTCCTCCACTCGAGCGCGGCAGTAAAGCGCCTTGACATACCGGAATACAACTGGTGGAACGAATGCCTGCACGGGGTCGCCCGCGCGGGCAAGGCGACCATCTTTCCGCAGGCAATCGGCATGGCCGCGGCATTCGACGAGGCGATGATGTTCCGTATCGCCTCGGCAATTTCGGACGAGGGCCGTGCAAAGTACAGGGAGTCCTCTGAAAACGGCAACCGCGGCATATACAGGGGCCTTACCTACTGGACACCCAACATCAACATATTCCGCGATCCGCGGTGGGGACGGGGCCAGGAGACCTACGGCGAGGACCCCCATCTCACCTCGCGCCTGGGAGTGGCCTTCGTAAACGGTCTGCAGCAGGTAAAAAACGGTGTCATGAAAGCCGCGGCATGCGCCAAACACTATGCCGTCCACTCCGGTCCGGAAGCACTGCGACATGAGTTTGACGCAAAGGTCACACAGAAGGACCTCCGCGAGACGTATCTTTCGGCCTTCAAGGCCCTGGTCACCGAGGCTCGCGTCGAGTCCGTCATGGGCGCATACAACCGTACCAACGGCGAGGTGTGCTGCGGCAGCAGGACGCTTCTCACGGAGATACTCCGCGGCGAGTGGAAGTTTACCGGTCATGTCGTCTCTGACTGCTGGGCAATACGGGACTTTCACGAGTTTCACAAGGTAACCTCCACACCGGAGGAGTCGGTCGCCCTCGCCCTTAACAATGGGTGCGACCTGAACTGCGGCTGTACCTTCGAATCGCTTTTGAGCGCCGTTGAGGAGGGACTGGTCACGGAGGAAGCGGTGGACAACGCGCTCTTCAATCTGTTACAGACCCGTTTCAAACTCGGTCTTCTCAATCCGCCGGACAAGGATCCCTGGTACGACACACCGCTCTCAGTCGTAGACAGCGATGAGCACCGGTCTCTGGCACGGGAAGCGGCGGTCAAGTCAATGGTCCTCCTGAAGAACGACAATGCCGTTCTGCCGCTGTCACCCTCTACACGACGGATATACGTAACCGGACCAAACGCATCAAACATAGACGCGCTCATCGGCAACTACTACGGCATGAACGGACGGATCGTGACACCGTTGGAGGGAATCGCGGCGGCGCTTCCCGAAAGCGCAACCGCCGAGTACCGTCCGGGCGCGCTGCTTGACAGGAAGAAGCCGAACCCGATAGACTGGGCAACATTTGAAGCAAAGCAGTCCGACGTGACCATAGCCTTCCTCGGCATCGACGGATCGATCGAAGGAGAGGAGGGAGACGCGATCGCGTCCCACGACAAGGGCGACCGCTCGTCGATCGAACTGCCAGCGGGCCAGCTTGATTTTCTGCGGAAGATAAAGTCGCACGGAAAACCGGTCGTTGCCGTGATAATGGGCGGCAGCCCGATCGCGATACAGGAGGTCCACGAACTTGCTGACGCTGTCCTGTGGGCGTGGTATCCCGGCGAGGAAGGCGGCAATGCGATTGCTGACGTCATCTTCGGAAAGAGCCCGGTTGCGGGAAAACTGCCCGTCACTTTTCCGAAGAGCCTGGACCAGCTTCCTCCATACGAGGACTACTCCATGAAAGGACGCACATACAGGTACATGACCGAAGAGCCGCTTTACCCGTTCGGTTTTGGCCTTACCTTCTCCCCGTTCGAATACGGAGAAATCAGTATAAGCTCCGGAACAATAAAGAGAGACGGCGAAGTATCGGTAACCGTCCCTATAACGAATACCGGCACCATAGACAGCGACGAGGTTGTCCAGCTCTACATCAGCGCAAAGGACGCTCCATTTGACGTACCCCGGTACGACCTCCGCGGATTCCAAAGGATCAGCCTGAAGGCGGGGGAATCAAAGGATGTGGATTTTATCCTGACCGCCGACGACATGATGCTCATAAACGATGCTGGCGAGGAGGTCTGGCACACCGGCTCGTTCACCGTACACGCAGGCAGCTGTTCTCCCGGTGCACGCGGCGAAGCACTCGGCGCACCGAAGGGCAGGACAGTCTCGATTCAGACGGTTTAGATGCAGACGGGGGCTCCGTATGGGGGCCCTTCTCTTTTTTCTGTCTCTTCCAGATACGGTTCATACATCATGATGGCGTGGTTTTCCGCTATCTTGTAATCGCCACAAATAACGCCATGTGTGTCCGTTTCCCTGCGGTAAATCGTATTGTGTCGGACATATGCGCCCCAGAACTCATGGGTTATCGAATGGTCGCGCTGATAGACCTCATAGCGGACCCCCGTTTGGGTGTCGGAGTACCAGGTACCGCACAGAAAATCATCGACCACCGTCACCGAAAGCTGATAGGTCGCGCCGGTCGGATTGTATATCTGCAGGTCGCGGTATGGATAGACGCATGTTGCCCCGCTGCCGAACGGCTGTGTACGGCCGCTGTCGGGAAAAACATCGTAACTGTGACGATACCGTTCGGTAACGATGAGCGGCGTGTAGAGCGTCATCCAGTAAATCAGGTTTGAAAGCTGGCAGAGGCCGCCACCGATCCCTTCGCGGAGCGTTCCGTAAAAGAGGACAAGTCCCGGAAGATACCCCTTTCTGGCCGACGGCCTGCCGATCAGCCGCCAATACGAAAAGGTCTCGCCCGGACGGACCACGATTCCGTCAAGGCATTCACACGCCATCATGAGGTTTTGCTTCTTGTTGTGCTGGAGCCGCATATCCAGACTGCGGAGCTTCCGGTATACCGGGGTGCGGTGTGAGGCGGCGACAAACGGTAGTCGTTCACGCCGTTGTACGGATGCGTACCGCACGGATCCGACATACCACTGGATGTACCGATTCAGCGTGTACAGCAGTTTTCCGGCGGCGATTCTGACGGAAGAGCGGCGGACAGGCCTTTTCATTTTTTCCGTCCCCGCATGAGATACGCCGGTCGTACACGCATCGGATTGAGCCAGGTATCGAGCCCGTCAAAAGTCTCAGGCGCCTCGCGGGAGAGCCGCCCTGCAAGACTGTGCCAGTCGTCCTCCCGAATAAGTGTATACCTGCCCTTCAGAAAGTACATACGCTTTCTCATGCCGACACTCCCGTATCCGTCAACTGCATCGCCGGAAAGGCCGTAGACGATCCGCCATACCGTTTCCCTGCTGTATCGCTCCTCCGGCGCCCACGGGAGGACATCGATCCCGCTCTCAAACGTCATGAACTCCGCAAGCGACTTGTGCGCGACAACGAGCGACGGTTTTTCATCCATCTTGTCGATAAGGCGTACGGCCCTGTCGACGATTGCGGCGTAGTAGTTGTACGGCGGATCAAACAAGGCGGGGTCATACGCGCGGTATGTGAAAACGGATGACAGAACGAGAAGCAGCGAAAAAACCGTAACGGTCCACTGCGGCAGCCTTCGTATCAGATCCGGAATCCCGGCAATGAGCAGCGGGGCCGCGATCTGGGCCCCGAGAAAGAAGCGGCTCCCGATACCGGTAAGGGAGAACGTATAAAACGGAAAAACGCCAAGAAGAAAAAGCAGGGCAAGCGGTGCCAGCTTCCACCCCTTGGCATCGGTCAGGCGGGACGACAGCAGGCGGTACAAAGTAAAAAGTGTAAACGCCCCCATACCGGCATATGACGCGTACATGCCCGCCTTCCAGTACAGCGGAAACTTGCCGACACCCACATTTTCCATGAACACGAGCGGAAGAATTCTGGCTTCGGGGGCAAGGCTTCCTGAAAACCGTTCAAGATCATACAGATGAAGCGTACCGGGAAGCAGAAGCGAGAGGGAAAAGACTGCCGCAGCCGCAGCCAAACCGTACAACACAACGTGTCTGTGGTGCTGCAGCATGTACATGAACACATATACACAAAGCGCAACAAGCGAGAGCGCACCGCTGAAACGGTGTGTCACAAACGCCGCAGCGAAGAGAAGAAACAGAATGATGTACAACGGAGCAGTCGCTGATATCAGCGGTGTTTTGTCCTTCCCCCTCGCGGAACGGATATATTCCAGCACGGCACAAAAGAAAAAGAAAAAGGAAAATCCCAGCATGTTCTTCGGATACTGCGAAATAAAGTAGAACGAGACGGGAGCAGCCGCCGCCCACGACGCGATGCATAATACAGGCGCCCAGTTTTGGAAAAAGCTGTACTGTACGGTATCATCATTGTGCGCAGATACTGCTCCGCAGAGGACGGCGCCGTAAACGGCAACCGACACTACAAAAAGCGTCCGCGCAAGCGAAGACGCTACCTTGTACGTCAGTATGTAATCGTCTGTCAATGTCTGAACGGCGATCATCAACGGATAGATCAGCGTATGGTCTTCCGAGTGCATCTGGCCGTCGGTAAACCAGGACCGGACCTGGACCAGATAGTAGTAACCGTCCCATCCGTTTGCGTACGCCGTCTGCACCAGCGAGGCATATGTCTGTATAAACAGGACACCGCAGAACAGCGTCAACGCAACAGGGACGAAGCGGTTCCCGGCATGCTTGAGTAAACGGTTCATTCTCCGCTGCATTACCTATATCTGAAACGGTGCGAACAGGCCCTTCGCGCTGACTGCCCGTGCGGCGTCAAGCGTCACAAAGTCCTGAAAGATACGTATGGAGTTTTCATTCTGTCTTTCGTCCTCCGTCTCCTCCTGCTCGCCAGCATACGGGTCGACTTTGGGCATCTCTGCAAACTGTTTCAGCGTATGGATCCGGCCGAAGATCCGTATCCTGCTGTTTGCCACGAGCTGCCAGTTTCCGTCTGCATACCGTACGGTGCTGGAATCAGGAGTCTCCTCGAAAAACCAGAGTATGAAGCTGCCGTTTGAACGGATAATCATCGACTGCTCGGTAACAGAGTCGGGGTCGTTAATTTTCTGATGCAGTCTGGCATCCAGCATCTTCGCAAGGATGGCCTTTTTTGTTCGGGTCTCAAGAAGCGCCTTCTTCCGCGCCTCCATCCCGCCGGTTTCAAGTAAAAAGCACTCTTTACCGTTATAGAAGCGGAGCTCGCTGATAACGAGGTCCTTGTACTTATCTCCCGGATAGACGGAATCGATCTTCAGTACAAACGACGTTCCGGTGAGCGGTACGGACGGTACAATAAAATCTTCACGTGCATTTTTCAGCGTATACTGGCTTCCCGGTTCCCCCTCAAGTCCAAAGGTGACCTGCCTGGCGCGTTCATTGGCGCTGAAATGTTCGACCGAACGCTGATAGCCGTTCCATACCTTGATTCGGTCGATAGTAACCGGCCGTTCAAATTGAAACTTCAGGTATTCCCCCGCACCGTCTTTTCGCGTGTTGCCGTCAGCCCAGCCGAAGTCGCGGCGGGAATCGAAAAGGAAATCCGCGTTATACGACTCATGAGGGTCCAGCGACGAGCTTGCACTGACCGTGCCCCTGACCGCCGTTGGAGGAACCAGCGTCATCTTCCTGCCCTGTGCGTCGTAAAAGGCGACTTCGGAGAGGCACGCGCCCGATTCCGGCGGCGCTGTTTCCGCCCTGTCGACGATCCTGAGATACAGAGACTTGACCAGTCTCTGAACCATCACCCGCCCCTTCGTTATCGGGTAGTTCTGTGTCTCGAAGCCGTTGATATACAGCCGGTATGTATAGAAATTTGCCTGACTGTTCGCAGGCCTGTTTATCACGATATGGTCGACCATCGTGTTGGATTCAAATTCCAGAAAGACGCCTTCGTCGGGACCGGTTCCCGGCATCGTCTGCCATTCGCTGGCAGGATCGCCGTCAAAGAGAAGTTCCGGTCCAAAATCTCCGTGAGGCATACGGATCGAGGTAGCGTACAGGTTTTCGATATACACTGTTGGACCCGGTTCGGCAACGTTGCCCTGTGAACTCTCCTCCGGTCCGTTTCCGGCATCGCCGGGCGCCCCGCTCTGCCGTGAACACGAGATCGGCAGTAAAACGAGACATACTGTGCATGCAGCAAGCAGTTTCTTCATTCTGGTACTTCCTGTTCCTTGATTTTATGTGTAATCCATGGCCAGGGATAGTGTTTCCTGTTGCCGGAAACGGCTTTCTCCTCCAGCCGTATATCAAAATGCTGATAGTCCTTGTTCTTCCAGTCGCCGCCCCAGCGCCATCCGCGCTTTTTGAACTCCCGTACCACAGGATGGCCCGCGTACAGCGTTCCGGGAGCGTCGGGGTTGTACTGCGCCCCTTCGGGATAGACCGTACCCTTTGTGTAATAGGGATTTTCACGCGTGTTTATGTCGATTGCCCAACCGTACGCGTGTCTGGAAAGGTTGTTGGTAAACGGTATCGTACGGTAGTTGAAGGCGGAAGTATTGTCCTGACGCATCGACTCAAAATCGTCCCAGCCGTATACGCTGATCGGCCGCGCTTGCCGCACGGGGAATCTGACGTCGTACGCTGCCTTGAATACATGCTGTATGTCGTCCGCAAGACGGCAGTCCGCCACCACCTGTCCACGGTGGATTTTTCCGTCAAAGCCGTAGTAGACCACATCAATCAGCGCCTGGTTTTCGAGGATCCATCCCGGACAGTCAGGATCTGCCCCGTCAAGCGCCTGTTCAAGCGACATGGCCGAATCGACAACGACAACGCTTCCGCCGGAGAGAAGAGCCGGAATGAAAAACAGCAGCAGAAGCGCCGCGGCCCGTCTTCCGGGGAATGGCACGGAAGGGTTAGCGTCTTTCCTGAAAACAAGTGAGAAGAAGTCCGGCATGCGATCCCTTTTGTTACCTTCAAAATGCCCTACCCGTACCAGGACAGGGCCGATTGTCAAACAGTATACTGCAAAATTACGCAAATTCCGGTATTACCGTTCGCGGCTGTCAATACCGATGAAGACCGAGACGTCAGGGGTATCCTTTCCATTGGAAAATATGTATTCCTCAATATCGTAAAGATATGACCGCCTGAGATCACTCGTCCAGATCCGTTGCCATACCTCGCCCATCTTCTGCTGCAGCGGTCCAGAAACCGTATCAAACCGTACATAGCCGCCCCTGGGAATGCGGACAAGATCGAGTGTGTCAGGTACAACAGCATCAGGTCCGACCCCGATACCGGCGGTAAACGCAAATGGCCGGGTGTAGTCTCCTTCATACGCATGATACACCCCAAAGATATGACTGACCGACCCGCCTGCAACCTGTTCAGGTATTCCCTCGCTCCAGAAACGCTCCCAGAGTGCGCCGATATCATTGATGGACCGACCGTCCTGATTTGTTGTCCGGACCGATACTCCCGCGATGATCTGCTGATTCCGCATTACGTGTTCCATACGTTGCCTCTCTTTTGTTGTGTTTTCAGCAATCATACACCACCATCTTGACAGCTCCATGTCAGGGTTCACCGAGATATGCCCGGTGATTGACTTTCTTGCAATTGCAGCTCATGACGGGGAAACATTGACACGGAGTATGAAAACATTCAGAAAGCGTTTCGGATCTGCCACTGAGGGTGACATGCTTTATCCGGTTCTTGCCGCCCCGGTTACCCTGTTGATGTAATTACACAATCTAAAAACCAGGCTCATCAGAAAACTATGCTTCTTCCGGTACGGCATTTTTACCAGCATAACTGAGGCCCGCGACAGACATAAAGATGAGGATACCGCCGAGTGCAACCGGCAGCGTCAGCATCTCTCCCAGAAGGACGATTCCCATCACCGCCGAGATGAAGATCCGGGATGTGGATATGACCGCACCGGGCAGCGCGTCAATATACCGGTATCCGTAGGTTATGCACATCTGGCCGAGAAAAGAGAGGAGACCGGTAAGCAGAAGCAGCAGCGTCTGGATCAGGTCGGGAACAATGAAGCGGTGAAAGAAGATGACGCCGTTAAAAAGCGTTCCGACCGCCATTAAAAAGAGCAGTATCGTAAGCGAGCTTTCCGTGAGACGGGCCTTCCGCAGTGCGATAATCGCAAATCCCGCCGTGAGACCGCTCAATATTCCGGCAAGGTCCCCAAGCCCAAACGTAAACGACGCGGCGCCCGCTCCGGAAACAAGGTAGGCTCCGCCGAACGCAGCAGTTACGGCCAGCATCCTGGGAAGCGTAAGATGTTCTGCCAGAAAGAACGGTGAAAAGAGGGCGACAAAGACCGGGTAAGTAAGATTATATATGTTTCCTTTTATTACACCGGTATGCTCTATCGCAACAAAGAAAAGAATGACCGCGACGCAGTTAAAGACCGCACGGACAACAAGGACCGACACTTTGACCGGTCGGACCTCACGTTTTCCCAGAACAATAAACGCAAGCGTGAGGACTAAGCCGCAGGAAAAACGCGCAAAGGAAATCTGTGTTGCGGGCAGATTGTACCGGGTGGCCGCTATTCGTACGACGACAGTCGCGGCCGAAAAGATGATGGCGGAAAGCATCAGGTAGATAAGTCCGAGATACCGTTTTTTTTGCATTGTCTCATCCAGGGTAGAAGCATCACTGTGCCATGATGGTTAATTCCGTTTCATCTGACGAGGACTTTTTCCAGGGACGTTCAGGTGATTCGTGACATCTCCGGCAGGATACCGGCAAAGTGCGGCGGACCTGTTCAGAAAGGAACACGGCCGGATCGATCCGGAGGCAAGGATAACGGGGGGGACTGACAATGACACGGCTGTTCAGAAAACACGGAAAAAGCAGCGCGCGGAAAACAGCACAAAAAGCATACAACGCCATGACCAGAGGCCGGATGTTCGGCACAAATGATCTCATTCAGGTTTTTGTCCTTCGTTTTGTTCTTCCGTTTCTTCCGCGCAGGCTTGTCGTCCGCATATCCAGATACTTCATGGAGAAGATGCAGAGCCACCATTGACCGGGAAGTACATGATTAATCATACGATGTAATCTTGAATATAAACAAAAACAGCTTTACAAATGACCGGACGTCTACTATACAGGAGCGTTTGCTGTACATGAAATATTGTGGAGAAGTACTATGGAAACCCGACAATACCTTGCCGCCATCAAAAGCGCCTGCGACCTGGAACTGAAAGACATTGCAAACTGGTGGCTTGCATTCGCCCTCGACGACGCCACCGGCGGCCTCCACGGCAGCGTCCGGTCTGACGGCAGTGCGGTTCTGGACGCGCCCGTCGGATCCATGCTTGTCTGCAGAACACTGTGGTTTTTCAGTACAGCCGCGTATTTCCGGCAGAACGGCACCTACCGTCTCGCGGCAGACAGACTGTTTGACTATTTCATCGCCACATGTATCGACACGCAGTACGGAGGCGTCTACTGGGAACTTCTGCCCGACGCCGGACAGTACAATACAAAAAAGCAGCTCTCCGCACAGGCGTGCGCCCTGTACGCCTTGAGTTCGTATTACCGTCTTTCCGGAAACAAGTCCGCTCTTGAGACGGCTGAGTTTCTCTTTACGCTGATCGAAACGAAGGGGCGTGACACCGAACACGGCGGATACTTCACCTCTTTCAACAGGGACTGGACATGGGGCGATGCGGTCACCTCGGGAGATTCCGACACGGCATCATCAAAGACCGCACATACACACGTGTATATTCTTGAGGCTTTTACGGAATTCTTCTCCGTAACCGGCCATGTCGACGTGCGGAACGGACTCCGCCACTGTCTGGACTGTTTTTCTGACCGCATCATCGACCAGGACACCCTGCGTGTACGGACGATCATGAGCGCCGACTGGACGGACCGCTCGGTCTCGGCGACATACGGCCGGGCCGCCCAGATAAGCCATGCCGCGTGGAAGGCGGCGCTTGCAGTAAACGACGAACTGCTCATGGAGTCATGGAAGGAGCGCAGCGTGCGCCTTGTCGACTCCTGCATCCGGGACGCAAGCGGACTGTTCGGCGAGCTTTTCGACACGTACATGTTTGATTCCGGAACACTCATCACCGAGCGCCTCTGGTGGCCGCAGGCAGAGGCCATGAACGGCTATCTCAACGCATATCAGTTAACCGGAAACACTGTCTATCTTGAGAGCTTCATCAGGGTCTGGCACTTCATACAGCTGTATCAGAAGGACCGTGTTGAAGGTGAATGGTTCAGGAACTCGACACTTGACGAGACAGGTTCATTTGATCACTACAAGGCAGCCGGACAAAAAACACCGTACCACAGCGGACGTGCGATGATCGAGGCGGTGACGCGGCTGCAGGATCTGATTGCAGGGGAAGAGTCCTCTGATTCCTAGTCCCGATTGCCGTCAGCCCACGAGAGTATTTTCAGCGCGCGGAGCGTGTTCCATCTGCTTTCAGTACCCGCTTTTTCCATGACGGTATGCACCTCGCCCGGATGGTGCGCCTGCATCTTCCAGAGTCCCCGTTTATTCCGCTTGCTTCGGAGGATATCGAGCGCCTCGTCCATTCGCCCGTCGTATGCCAAGCCGCTTACCGAGAAGAACTCGAGCGCACGGAAGATATCGTACCGCCATCTGCACGGAAACGTCAACCTGAGGAAGTCTCTGTGGATTATCTCTCCTGTCCTGTCGGACCGGAAGAGGCGGTGCCTCAGCATAAAATCCGCCGAAGAGCGCATCGCATCTTCCAGACGGGTGCTTTTAGACGTATATCCCTGTTTGAGATATTGGAAGATCCCTTCCGCCACACAGATAGTGGAATGGAGAGAGCTGTGTCTGGCGCCGGAGCGGTTTAACCTGCAGTTGAAACCGCCGTCATCAAGGCGCTGGGACAGTATAAAATCCGCGACCGATTTGAGTTTGTCCTCATCTGTTCCGAAGTAGCAGGCATAGTTGAGGAACATGCCGTTAATACAGACGTCGCTCTCCTTGATGGTTCCGGCGGGATTAACGCCGCCGTCCTCAGCTGTGTTCTCATGCAGTATCGTATCGATCACCATCCGGATTTTATGGGTATGCACATCCACGCACAGCTCCTTCAGATCGAGCAGCGTATAGTGCGTACTGATCCATTTGGGCTGATAAAAGCCACGTCCCCAGTGGCCGTCATCCCTTTGCCGCGCAAGGAATATGGACGCCCAGCCTTCACGGCCGATCTTCTTCTGCAGGGCGGATAGCTGTACACAATCCGAATGAAGCAGGTCACGGTGCACCCTGAAACGGATTGAAACATCGCCTTCAAGGAGCCAGTTGACAATCTCGTCATGCGACATCATAGTACACTCTCCTGTCCTGTTCACCGCACGTACTTCCCGGAAACCGGTGTACGTATTGTCAGAACGAAGACGTCATCCATTTTTGCTGCTGGTACTGTGGTTTTGTACGGTGTATTTGCGCTCGTCAGGACATCTTTTTTTATATCGGCCCTCATAAAATATCAACACCTTTCCGGTAATAGTTGTGTGCAAAATTTTTCTTTATGTGTATATTTCATTGGACAGAGGTAATGAAAAGTCAGCTATGAAAACAAAAGAACACGCAATGATGATTAAATTCTGGGGGACACGCGGTTCCATCCCCACACCAGGACGGTTTGTTGTAAAGTACGGCGGCAACACACCCTGCGTGGAGGTGCGCTGCGGAAACACGATACTGATTTTCGACGCCGGTTCAGGCATCCGTGAACTGGGCGCAAGTCTGCTGCATGAGTTCTCCGGCAGAAAACAGACATACCACATCCTCATCAGCCACACGCACTGGGACCACATCCAGGGTTTCCCCTTCTTCAGCGTCGCGTATCTCCCAACAACAACGATCAACTTCTATGGCGGCAACGGTGTGACCAATCTTGAAAAGCTGATTTTCGGCCAGATGGACCGCGAGTATTTTCCGGTCTCGCTTCCGGAACTTTCGTCTACCATTTCGTTTCAGACAATGGATGGAAATCCCATCAGAACAGGTGAGATAACCATCCGCTATACCCACATGATCCATCCGACACTTTCCCTTGGATACCGTGTAGAGTACAGGAACCGGGTATTCGTCTATGCGACAGACTGTGAACTCTCCAACGATCCGGAAATAAAGAAGATGACCGAAACCAACATGGACCGTCTTGTGCAGAATGCGGACGTACTGGTCGGCGACAGCCAGTATACCGCAGAGGAGTATGAGCAGAAGATCGGATGGGGGCATTCGTCCATAGACAATATGATCAGCCTCGCGGCCCGGAACAACGTGAGGAACCTCTTTATGTTCCACCACGATCCGCTCCACACGGATGATGATATCGACATCATGGTCGAGAACGCGAAGCTGTCGGCACCGAAGGGCCTCAACATCTACGGTGCGCGGGAAAAGTCCAGGATAATACTGTAAACGGCGCCGGTTCGTTATGCGCAGTCAAACGGGCTACTTTTTCTTCTCAAACAGCGCAAGAAACTGTTCCAGCTTCCGTTCAAGGTCGCTCAGGTCCCCGGTTTCATCATACTTGGCAAAGTCATACGAAAAGGTATCGTCCTCTATCCGCCCCTTGTAAATACGGTACATCTCGGCGAAGATATACTTCCGCACGAGGTTCAGCCTGCCTTCCTTCTCAAACCGGCGGATGCTGACCTTTAGCGGTTTACCGGTTATGATGCCGAAACGCCCCCACCGTGACCCCTTCTTTACAAAATCGTGGTCCTCGGCAAGATAGAGACTCTCGTCGAATCCGCCGACCCGGTAGAACAGCCGCCGCGTGCACAGTATTGAAAATCCAGGCGCGAGCGGATGAATATACTGGCTCATCTCCATGATCTGGT
>CAZAHA010000061.1:0-12838 GCA_964484915.1 uncultured Leptospirales bacterium | reverse complement strand
TTCAAGCTTCATGAGTATGTCGCACTCTGTAGTATTCGTTTTTCCCATGCGGACAAGCGGTGTGCGTCCGATGGTATCGATGATGCTCTCATAGATCTTCATTTTTTCTCCCCTTTCCGGGATACGCGCAGATCCGGGCAGCGATATCATCCAGGATGGCCGCGGCGCTTCCGGTAAGCTGTAATGTTACCGATGCGTTCCGATACCTGTTATAGAACTCTCTCATCCGCTTTGCAAGCAATTCCTCCAGATTGCACCCGGCAAGGAGGCGCCGCAGTGTTTCGATCTCGTCTTTATTTTTCTTCCGCTTCTTGAATATATCAAGGAACAGTCGTTTGTCAACGGAATTCATCATTTCGAGGCCGGAAGCGATCAGCATGGTATTCTTGGACTGTTCAAGGTCGGTTAAGACCGGTTTTCCAGCCTCACTCGCCTCCCCGAATGTCCCGATGATATCGTCACGGAGCTGAAAGCATATGCCGAGGGGATAGAGTGCTTCCCGTATGTTCGTATACGCGTCAACGCCGGCAAGGTGTGCCCCCATACTGAACGGATAGATCATCGTATAATAGGCAGTCTTGAACTCGGCCGTACGCAGCGCGGCGCGGGCATCCTCCGGATCGCTGACACTTTCCGCAATGATGTCATGACACTGACCGGCGCTTGTACGGGCATAACACTGGGCAAAGAGCGAGAGAAACGGGAGGGTTACCGCCCCGGCGCACGCCTCCGAGCAGAGATATGAAAGGCAGTCAAATGCAAGCATGTCTCCGGCAACGATCGCACCTCCCGTACCGTACCCGATGCCCAGACGGTCATCCAGCATACGGTGAAAGGAGGGACCGCCCCTGCGGGTCTCGGCGCGATCGACGATATCGTCATGGATGAGCAGAAACGCATGCATTATTTCGATGACCGCTGCAACACGGAGATGCTCCGGCGTGATCCTCGTTCCGTGTCCCATACAGCCTAAAAGCAACAGAAGCGGCCTGATCCGTTTGCCCGGCCGAAGACAGAATTCCCTCAGAAGCGGATACACCTCCTGTACTCCCATTGCCGCGCCGCTTTGACGGGAAAAGAAGCCGCTGACGGCCTCGTCGATCCCGGGAACATACTGCCTGGAGAATTCATCAAAATGTGACATCAGCCCTCCGTCCGGTTTTGCGGCGCGGAAGAAGGTGGAGAAAGGCGCGCAGAGCCGGCAAAAAAAAGTTGAAAAATACTATACATTTGTTACGTTATCCATGATAACGTACCGCTTCTGATAGCAGGAAGATGGACTTTCCCATGATACGTACTGTATGAGGTGCATATGCGCATAGCAGCAATATACCGCCCCGGCGCCGGTCTTTCCCTGCCGCTGCCGTTCTTCGTATCGGCGGTCCCGGCAGGATTCCCCTCTCCGGCAGAGGACTATATCGACACGTCGCTTGACCTCAACGATTATCTGATACGGCACCCCGCGTCAACCTACTTTGTTCGCGTCGCCGGAGACTCGATGGTCGGGGCGTCTATCAATCCGGGAGACATCCTGGTTGTCGACCGATCGCTTACGGCCGGGGACGGCACGATAGTGATCGCCTCAGTCTGCGGCGAGCTGACCGTCAAGCGGCTCCGCAGGCGCGACGGCGCGCTCGTTCTGGTTCCGGAGAACAGCCTCTACCCCGAGCTTGAACTCACCGACGAGAGCGACTTCTCCATCTGGGGCGTCGTGATCTACGTGATACACCGGGCAGAGTAATGTACTTCCTGGCCGATTGCAACAACTTCTACGTCTCGTGCGAGCGCGCGTTTGACCCGTCCCTGAAGGGGCGGCCGGTACTTGTCCTTTCCAACAACGACGGCTGTGCAGTGGCGCTGTCTCAGGAGGCAAAGGCGCTGGGCATACCACGCGGCGCGCCGCTCTTCAAGTGGGAAAAGTTTCTCCGTGATCACGGCGGGGTCTATCGTTCGTCCAACTACTCGCTGTACGCGGACATGTCCCGCCGGGTGATGGAGATACTGTCGCAGTTTACGCCGGACCTTGAGATCTACTCCATCGACGAGGCGTTCCTCCGTATGGACATTCCGCACACGTCCCTTGAGACGACAGCGCAGACTGTCCGGCAGGCGGTCCTGAACGGCACCGGTATACCGCTTTCAATCGGCATCGGCAAGACCAAGACGCTTGCCAAGGCCGCTAACCACTACGCAAAGAAGCACCACCGCGCGCGCGGCTGGTGGATGATCACCGGCGCAAACAGGGAAAAGGTGCTTGCAACGATCCCCGCCGGCTCCGTCTGGGGAATCGGTCCGGAATACGCCAAGCTCCTGTCGCTCTTTAACGTGAAAAGCGCGCTCGACTTTACCCGCCTGGACGATACATGGGTCCGGAAAAGGATGACCGTCTGCGGACTGCGAACCCTCAACGAGCTGCGCGGCATCCCGTGCATGCCGCTGGAAGAGGCGGCGCCGCGCAAGGCCGTGGTCACCTCGCGCTCGTTTGGAACACCGGTGACCGTTTTCTCCGAGCTTCGGGAGTCTGTAATCGCGTATGCGTGCAACGCTGCTGCAAAGGTCCGCCGCCAGCAGAGCGCCGCCGGGTGCATCTCCGTGTTTATCGGGACCAACCGGTTCAAGAACGAGCCGCAGTACGCAAACTCAGCATCGTTTGTGCTGCCGCGCCCGAGTTTATCCTCGGTGGAGCTTTGCCGCCACGCGGCACTTCTGCTTGAGCGCATCTTCCGTGAGGGATACTGCTACAAGAAGACCGGAGTCATGCTGACCGGCCTGGTGGCGGCGGAGAGCATGCAGCTTGACCTTTTCGAGGATCCGCTCGAGAGCGCACGCCAGCACAAGGTGATGAAGGTAATGGACGAGATAAACAGCCGTTACGGAAGCGGCGCGGTTACCCTTGCCGCCGAGGGCATGCAAAAAAAGTGGGCAATGCGCCGGGAACACCTTTCACCCTGCTACACGACCCGGTGGAGCGACATCCCGCGGGTCCGCCTCTGCTAACCGTTCAGGCGGTGTACACGCATATCACTGTCGATCCACAGCGTGATGATTTGTATGTGATCACCGAAATTGTTCTTGAGAACAGTTGCCGCAGCGGCAAGCTCCTTTTTCTGGTTCTCGTGCGGGACGGGATTTCCGCCGCAGTCCGCGTGCGCACATATCGCCACGTCGGTAGAGCCGTGAAATTCGATTGAAAGCCGTATCCGCTGCAGAATCGAGTCATACTCCGTCCCCGTTGCCGATGCGAGGTATTGCACGGGACCTGCCTCTGTTATCATGTCGACATAATCTGCTTTTGTATGTTCTTTCAGGTATTCTATTAGCGGAAGCTGCACGCGTCCGTCCATGCAGTTAACGGCTGTTGAAAATCTGTTGCTCATTGTTGTCTCCGTCCGTGTAGGAATTTTTTTTGGGCAGTTATTTGATAGCCGCCCAGCAAATAGATCGCAAGGTTTATAATTGTTACGGTCTCCGGCCTGCTGCGGTTTTTACTTTACAATATCAAATGCTCCGCAATAGTGTATGCATACCGTGACAGTATGAGAGTTAACCGATGGATCCGGAAAAAGTTGAACGAAAAAAGAAGATAATCCTGTACGCACTCAGGCAATGCCTGCTTACCAACGTATATTCCCAGATATCGTTTAATGATGTCGCAGATATGGCGGAAATGTCGAAGGGCGGAATACGCCACTATTTTCCAACGAAGGAAAGCCTCTTTATCGCGCTTATTGATGATTTTTTCAAGCAGATAGAGGAGGAACAGATCCAGCTTGTCAAGGCCGCGACACAGTTCCACGACAAGGCGCTCCTCTCAACGATGTACTCAATCGAGAAGTTTCTGATGAATCAGGACAACGTAATCATTCTAATGAACATTATCATATACAGCTTTGAAGATGTAAAGATAATGGATATCGTCAGATCGTTCCTGCAGCATCACCTTGACCTGTACGAATCCATTCTGAAGGAGCATGCCGTGCATTCAGAGACGGAGCCGGGATATATAAAACAGCTCTCCCGGACGATCCAGGTCCTTCTTCTCTCGGCGGGCCTTTTTCAGACGATCGATCCTATCGACTATGATCCCAACAAACTGGTCGAAACGGTAATCTCGCTTTTCAGCCTGAAACGGCAGTAGTTATCAGGCGCTTTGCGAATTCTGGCTTCTTTGTATGATATCTGTTATTTCCCTGCACAACTCCACCAATTTTGTACCACGCTGCATGTTGAGCTCCGAACCTTCAATCGGGAACTTCACGATATCCGTAAGGGAGCTGAACTGACCGTCGAGCGTTTCAAGATGAGATGCAACCTCCTTGGTATTGGAAAGCATGGTTTTGCTCGTCTGTTCTGTTCTTGTGTTGTATTCCACAACTTCCTTGAGCTGTGTGATGATCCTGTTTGAACTCTGGGAAATGAGATCGAACTCCTCGGATATCTTCTTGAATGCGGAGTTGACCGTATCGATAAGCTGGTGCGTATCGACGATGTTCTTCTCTATCACCGGTATGTTGTTCTGTATCTCCTTCTGCAGACTGGTTATGTTTGCGGAAATGTTCATGAATCCGGCAAACTCTTCAGTATCACGGGCTGATTCAATACGTGAATACATGCCGATCAGGTGCATCGACTTGAGTATATTCTTCAGGAATTCAAGAATGTTGTCTATCTGTTTATAGTCATCGTTGAACTTCTGAATAATCCGTCCGGAGTCTTTCATATTCGTTTCAACATCCACGAGACGGGTATTGAATTTGGAGAGCGCTCCGGATATGTCCCCGGATACCTTGCTGTTGTCGGCTGTCTTGTGATTCAGAAGCTCCGCTGTTTCTCGGAGTTCATCAGAAAACCTGATGATGGAATTGTTGAACTCCTTCGCATTTTCGGAAAACTCAAGCTGGTTCTTGGACTTCTCATTAACCGTCATGGCTGTCTGTGTTATTCTCTCGCCCATTTCCTGTGCATTCGTCAGACGGACAAGAAAATCCTGGTTATGGTTTTGTACATTCAGAAAACTTGTTATCTCGTCCTGAAGGGACTGCGCAAGATCCGCCACCGTACCAGATCCCTCAATAGAGCTCTGAGCGTCACCGTCCATCTTTACCGCCATCTCATGGACATCGTTTAGCATTTTACGCTGATCGTGGATCTTCTTCCCGGACTCTTCCGCTCGGTTAAAGAGCTCGCGTATCGATTCTATCTGCTTGGCAAGAATATCCGAAAGGTCATCAAGGATATGTTTTCCATCGCTGATATCGTTGAGAACCGTCTCGTTTGACCGAATCAGCCGCTGTACACCTTCGGTGATGGGGCTAACGACATTGACGATTGTCTCCAGATTCTGGTTAATGAAATTTGACATTTCATTGAGTTTGTTTGCAAGGATGTCGAAGACACCCGATGTGTTCGAATACTTGCTCGACACGATCGATGCGTTCAGTGCAAGAGAGAATATCTTGTTTGTGTCGCCCTTTATTTCGTCTACGAGGTCCGTCAGCTTTGAGATCTCTTTTTCCATGCGCGTAAGATCACCGCCGACTTTCGACAGGCTGTCGACAATGGATGAGAGAATCTCCTTGTTTGAGATGACGCCGTCGCTGTTTGCCGTAACCACTTTTTGCGCGTCCTGCAGATTCTTCAGAACCTGTTCAAAGTTATTCCGCATCGAATCATTCTGGTCAACAAGATCGTTTATCAGTTCGACGCTCTGGGCGGTCATATCCTTTCGAATATGCGACTTCTTGTTTACGTCCCGGGCCGTTGTTGTTATATCTTTTGATATCTGCAGCGCAGAGTTTATCCGTGTTTTTACCTCTTCCATGTTGTCCTCTTGGATTACATATTTGGTTTACCGCGCGGCAATCAGACACTGCCCGGAACCGCCTGCCGACGCGTTGCCACTACATACGGTAACAAAAACAGAAAGATATCGTCAAGTTTGATTTATCGGGCTCTTTCAAAAATGCTGACTGGTTATCCGATGCGTTATTCCGTAAACTCCTGTATGGACTGTGCGAGCTCGATGACCTGATTCGTTTTTGCGTTCAGTTCCTGAATGAGCTGCTTCAGCGTGTCGCTGAGTCCGGCGATCGCCTCTATCTCACGGATATGATTGCTTATGGCGTCCTTCATCTCCACACCATGCTGCCTGTTTTTTTCTATCAGGTTTTGTGCGGTCTCCATACCTTCAAGAATGGAGGAACTGCTCTCGCGGTGGCTGCGGTTGAGAGCGGCATTCTTGGAGATCATGGCGTTATACAGCGCAACCATGCGGGTATTATCACGGAAATAGTTCATGATTTTCTTCAGGCAGTCAAGTGCCTGTCCGGTATGGAAAGCTCCTCTTTGGGCCGCACCGCTGCTGTTCTCGATAGACGTCACGAGGGTATCAAACGCGGCATTAATCGCTTCCGTTTGTTTCTGGGACCTTCCGGACAGTTCACTAACGCCTTCGGCGACTATGCCGAACCCCCTGCCCGCATCACCGGCACGGGCCGCCTCGATCGCCGCGTTCAGCGACAGCATATTTGTCTGCTCCGTTATTTCACCGATTTCGGCAAGGGCCCGCCGGATATTGCCAACACTTTCCTCGAGATGGAAGAGCACGTTCCCGTTGGTCCCTTCAACGGAATCTGTCTCCTGGATCATCGACTGCAGCTTAACGATGCTGTCATAGACCGGACGCTCTTCACTCGTCAGTGTTTCCGGAGAAAAGTCATTGATGCTCCGTTTGGGCCATTTTTCGGCCTCCGTAAATCCGTCAATCATCCGTTGTATTTTCTCTATCGTTTCTCCCGTTATCTCGATTATGCTTGTCCTGTCGTTGTCCTGGGCATAGATGTTTTCAACAACGAATGAAAGCTTCTGCCATCCGTCAAGCGACATGTTAACCAGCTCATCGGAGAGGTCCGACAGGTCCGATCCCATGCGCATGAGATCGAAAGTAAGGTCGCGCTGTGTTTCAAGCACCCGCTTGAGATGCTCGACCATAGTCACCACACTTTCGATTAACTCCTTGAACACGACCGAACCGAACATCATCGGCACGAGTATCGGCGCAGCAGATCGTGTAATAATCAGAAAACCCGGAAGCTCATCCATGACGGCACCCAGAATGTTAATTCCCTGGGCGATGGAAATTGAACAGAACGCAACCACCAGCCTGACACGGTAGGTTTTCCTGTACTTCACCAGATAGTAGATCGAAAAATTGAGGGCAAGAAGAAAGAATGCCGAGAAGAGGAGCTGAAGAAATGAATGTCCAAAGGACATTCCCTCCTCAAAAATAAGGAGCCAGTACACCTGAATCGCCGCGTACACGCACACTACGGAAATCATTGCCGTGTTGATCTGCTTCTTGAACCGGTCGAAATCGCGGATAAAGTTACCCACGAACGCACGCGCGAGAGAGAGGACAATGACGGCAAAAAGCGCATTGAAAATCAGAGGAAGGAAACGCTGCGACATGGTTATGCCGTAAAAGACACGCGCAGTATACGCTACCGTGGTCGCGATATTGATAAGCGTTATTGATGATGACGCGACAATCTTATAAATAAGGCCTTCTCGCCGTGTACGGAGATATTCCGCGGCGAGTATATAGACCATCATGGAAAAGAGTATGGTCTGTGTAAAGTGTAGAAACGCAAGACCGCCGGGGGATGTCAGGAAATGATACAGCTTCATCTACTCATCAGCCAGTTCAATCCTATGGTGATGTAGTATATGCCGACACCGATGACGCAGATTGAGAAAACAAGTTTAAGCAGCCTGTCAGGAAGGTATCTGGAAATGTACGGTCCGATCTGTCCGCCGATGATTACGCCGGAACCGGTGAATATCCACAATTCCCACATAATGAGACCTGCATGGAGATTCAGTATGGTTATGATCCAGTCTCCCGTTGCCTCAACAAGGATAGCAGTAGCGTTTGCACGCTTGGTCTTTATTTCAAGCCCCCTCTCCAGTACCGGCTGGGCAAGTTCGCATATACCCGTGCCTGTCGCCGCCGAAAAAAAACCGCCGACCGGCGGTACCCACATATAGCTGTACATGTCCTCAATAGGAACGTTTTCCCGCGTACCGAAGTATTTTCTGATAGCACCAAAGAGCTGCATCGTCGCAAGCGATATGATAATAACTCCGAGAATCATCTTGAGAAGGTTACCGTTTATGATGAGAAGCGCAAAATTTCCAATAACGACACCCGGTATGGTGAGCATGATCATCGTAAACCCGACAGGCAATTCTACCATCTTGTAGTATACATACCGGAGGGCGCCGCTTGTCATGCCGACGGTCTCTGTCGCGATACCGGTTGCGACCGAGTTTTGTATGGGAATATTGAGGAAGATGTTGTAAATCGGCTGAAAGATGACACCGCCTGAGAAACCCGACGAGTTACAGATTATCGCAACGACAATGGATACGGGAAACATATACCAATACTGTACATTAAGGTCAAAGAAATACAAATCGATTATCATGCCGGGCCCCTATCTGTAATGACTGAGTGATTCGTCGATTTCTTTCTGTGTAACTTCGGAGGAAATTGTATAATTAGTATAAGTGCTGATAAAACTGTGCAGCGACGTTATCTTGTCGCTCATCTTGTCCAGGACGTTCTGGACGCTTTTGTTCAGTTCAAGTATGCGTCTGTACTCCGAAAGTTTCAGCTTCTTCTGTTTCAGCGCCTGACCTGCATTCTCGCTTTCCAGTATCTGTCCTATCATGGCAACCGCGAACGCAATCTCGAAGTTGTAGTTGTCAAGCTCGCGTCTGACCTGGGTTATGAGGTCCTGCATGTTAATGTTCATGTCATTTATAAGTTCTGCCAGCTGTCCAATCTCGTCCTCAGACATGACAGGAGCATGCGCGTTCAGGTCTCCGGAGGCAATCTTCTTTGTGGCCTCAACAAGACCGTCCATGGGTTCCACAATGTCCTTTACAAACATGCTAAACGCCCCGACGATGCTTATCGTAACAACGATAAGCATCAGAATCATCCTGTCCCGAAGACGTCCGATCGGAGTACTGAACGAACTTATGTCAACCGATGCGACCTTCTCCGCCGTCTCCTCACCGAATTCACCGCGTATCTCCTCGACATACTGTTTCTTGATCATTGTACGAAAGCGTGCTGAGCTCATCTCCATGATGATTTGGGCAGATACCGATATTGAAACAACCGCCACAAGAATGAAGTAGAGCAAAAGCTTTTTCCGAAGCCTTGACTTTTTGGTCTGCCGCTCCGGACGTACCCGCCTGATGATGTTCTGAACAAATCCGAGTTCTGATAACTTCATGAGTGCTCCACTTTTTGCTTTCCGCTTTCTCTGTTTCTTGTTCATCCGCGATGAATCGTCAAGTGTTTTACAAATGCGGTCTTTTAAAAAGAATCAGAAAACACGCTATTGTTTCTTTGACGCATACCATTCAACAGCAAGACGCGACAGTTCGGCAGAATTCTTCAGCGAGAGTTTTTCCCGGATATTCCTTCTATGCGATTCTATTGTGTTGATGTTCATTCCGGTCTCCTTCGATATCTCGCTTCGCTTATATCCCTGTCCAATAAGCCTGAAAATCTGGAACTCCCTGTTCGAGAGAAGAGAAACATCAGCCGTTCTATTCCTGGGCTCTCCGCCCCCTGACGCAAGCTTCTGGGCCAGATCAGTACTCAGATACACTTCATCCCGCATGACGGAGCGAATCGCAGAGACAATCCGCTCGGACGCCTCCTCCTTGGCAACATAGCCCTTTGCTCCGGCACGCATGGCGCGCAGCGCATAAAGACTTCCGTCGTCCATGGACATTACAAGCGAGCGCACGGATTCGAAGTGCTGCCGTATCTGCATGATGAGTTGGATGCCGTTTACGTTTCCCTTCAGTTCGATGTCTACGATAGCAACATCCGGCTTTGTTTCTTCAATAAGGCGCATCGCGGTATCGGCATCTTCGGCTTCGGCACAGACCGATATGTCCGCCTCCGTTTCCAGGATTGCCCTGATACCGTATCTGACCACTGGATGGTCATCGATAATGATTACATTCATATGTTTACCGTTTCATAGCGGGAAATTACCGTATATGCTCTATAGAATATGTACGTTATGCGAAACAAATCACGACACGGGATATTCCCTGTACCGTATCATCTCCCTTGATATATGTACCAGTATCGCCGTACCCGAGTTTTCCATCGAATAAATCTCAAAATCTGCACCGATAAGGTCGGTCCTGTACCTCATAATGCTCAAACCGAGCCCTTTCATCGAACTGTCCTGCGTCATTCCGCTGCCGTCGTCGGATACCGTCAGCGTCACACCGGTACCGTCATCCTCGACCGAGACATGGACACAGGTGGCATGTGCATGTTTAACGACATTATTTACGGCCTCCTGAACAATCCTGAAAAGCTGCGACGTGACAAAGCTGTTTCGGATTATGAATTCCTCAGGAATACTAATCTGAAAATCAAGCTGATACATTTCCCGGGTGGACAACAGAAGCTGTTCTACAAGATAAATAAACGTTTCATTTGTATACGACACCGGAACGAGCCCCTTGGAGAGACGTCTGCACCTCATCGTTGCGTCACGGATATGGCCGCTGATTTCGGAGAGCTCCTTCGGAGTATCCACATCCATCAGCTGAAACCGTTTTTCAAGCGATTTCACAAGAAAACTCGTACCGGTCAGTATCTGTCCGATTCCGTCATGAAGCTCGTGTCCAAGGTTTTGCCGCTCGCGCTCACTTATCATGATTATTTCACGCTCGAGTTTCTTCAACCGGTTTTCCGCCTCTATCTTGACGACGGTCTTGCTTATAAGCTCCGAAACGGTCGATATCAGTTCGGCTTCCTCTTCGGTAATGAAACAGGAGAGGCGCTTCTCCTCGGTTATATTGATCCGTATATTGCCGACGATGCTGTTGTTTACGACAATGGGATTGTTGTAGTTGGGTATCGTTGAAAAATAGTTGTATGAAAAATATGACTTATCCCCGTACTCTATGCACAGTGCGATGTTTTCTGAATCGTTCAGGGCAACTGTCAGCTCATCCACGATACGCTGAAGCATGCGGCCGATATTTTTCGGTTCGCCGAGAATGTTTGATATCGCATACAAGCACTTTAAGTCTCTGATACGGCTGTTGAGCTCGTCTGTTTTCTTTTGTATCACACCGACAGCCCGTTTTCTCTCTGTAATGTCTTCAGCAATAAACTGATACTCGAAAAGGGATCCGCGGTCGTCAAAGAGCGCCTGGCAGATCACGTTGAACCATATCAGCTCGCCCTGACACTCAAGTTGGATTTCCGAACGGCTGCTGTCATTCGTAACGCTGAAACGGGAATAGACGGTCCTCATGTCTCCCAGTTTCTGCACATGATCCAGTTCGAAAAAGCATGTTTCATTTACCCGGCACCCGAAAAATGTGCTGAACGCGCCGTTGCAGAAGGTTACCGTGCCGCTTTCCGGCTCGAACCGGGCGATCATGAGCGGCAGCGTTTCGACTATGGACTGGTACCGCTTCTCGTTTTCCCGGTTCCGTCTGTCCAGAATAAACTTGAAATAGGCAATGTCGACCGCGATTTTCAGCTGCTGGCATGTTGCAGGCTTTATAATGTAGCCATACGGATTTGTATGAAGTATCTTCCGAAAGGTTTCGCTGTCGGAATATGAGGTTAAGTATATCACCGGTATGGAACGGTTCATCAGTACGGCAGTAACGGCATCGATACCGTTTACACGGCCGCCGAGTTCTATGTCGACGATAAGCATGTCCATGGTATATGGTGGCCCGGAAGCAATGAGCCCTTCACCCGACCGGTACGTGGAATGCACCGTATGACCGAGGCCTTCGATCATCATCGTGATATCATGCAGTATTATCGGGTCATCTTCAACCACGGAGAGTTTCAGGGAATACTCCGGAAGATGCAAAAGTTCCATATCTTGTCCCGCATGGATATAATGGTACACATCATATCATGTCATAGTGTTGTATCAATAAAATTATTGTAAATAACCTTCACATTTTTGTCAACGTCCAAAAGTTCACATCCGATCTTGATTATCTTGTTGTCGAGGAAACTGATGTTCCGCACGATGGCGAACAGTGGCAGGCGCAGCTGGTCGGGAAGGATCAGGACAAAATGTACATAACTCTTCTCCTGAAAATATCTGATATACCGCCGGTCATTGAATACGATACCGATACCGCTCTTGGAGAGGTCGCTGACAAGCAGTTTCTCCTCCAGTGTTTTAAAGATCCTGTTTTTTACAAAAAGCTTCTCGGTAACGTCTGCAAGTTTCTGTACGATTTCGAATGCCGTTGGCTGAAGCGGTATGGTGTGGTTAACCTGTATGTATCCAAACGGAATCGCGTTCTTGTAGTGAAGCGCACTTGCTCCCTCCGAGATATACTGCTTGCGGTTGATCAGAAAGTAGTCCTTCTGATAGATTTCATTATAATAGTAGTTCTGAACGGGGTCCTTTTTGTCTATTGAGCCGACAGACTGAATGAAGTATGCAGACTTTTTGTCGTAGAAGTACTTCATGCGGATATCGCTCAGACCTTCATGCAGGAAAAACATCTTTGAATAAGGAAACGTCCTTTCTATCTGGTTCAGCACGGTTGACTTTATCAGGTCGACCTTTCTGGATTCTGTTGAAAGCATCTGCTCAATAATAAAGTCGGAAATCACCTGGGTGACAAAAAGCAGTTCCTTGCCACTTCTTCCGGCTGTCTTACGCTGCTCCGCCCGAGCTGCACCGATGATCTGCATCTTAACCGGACGAAATGTGTAAAGACCCTCCTCTTCCTTCGTAAGATACTG
>CAZAHA010000060.1:0-12911 GCA_964484915.1 uncultured Leptospirales bacterium | reverse complement strand
CCCTGATCTGGTACAGGGCAGGCTGAGCGAACTGCGCGAGATACTGCTGGACATGACCAACAGCCTCAACGTCGGACTGCTGGAAGGGAACAAGGTTCTTGAGGTCAAGGACTCGGCGGTGAACAAGGGACGTGCCGCGCTTCACATCCTGAACGAGATTCACCCTGATTTTATCTTCTGTGCGGGGGACGACTGGACAGACGAGGACATGTTTGCCGCTCTGCCGCATGACGCGTGCACGGTAAAGGTAGGCTCCGGAACAACAAAGGCCAGATTTCACATCGAGAGTGTGGACATCATGCGCGAGTTTCTCCAGCACTTCATCTCATGATGCATGATGCACCGCTCTTCGTTGCGGAGCGTATGACCATCTCGCACCTTGCGCCGTCGCATTGTGCAGTAAGCGTGTTGCCTGCGTTATCTCTCAGAAGCAGCGCTTTCTCCTTTCCGCACAGTCCCCATGCATGGATAACACAGTACACACTGCGCATGAGTTCGGTGCTGTCTTGCTCATGTTCGGTGAGGAGTTCATACCCCGGACTGATTGTCTCAACGCCATGTTCCCGGTAAAAGGCTTGCGCATGACTGTTGGTTACATTTGCGCGGTAGTCTGCCGATGTGTACGGATAGATGTTCAAAGCGCATTCCTTCCGCCGGAACACGCGCGGCATGGAGTCTCTCCTTATTCCGGTTATTGTTTCAAGAAGCTCCCTGCGAACCGCGTTGAGCGTTGCCACCGTATGGAATGAACCGGGAAGTCCGCTGACCTCTTCAATCCGGAACGGTGTACCGCCTGATTTCGACAGTGAGCGGTAAACGGCGTCCCGGTATGACTCACGGTTCAAAATGGCGCTGCCCTTCTCCTTCCGGACGGAGGATTGATACCCGTCGATATCGCTGACGGTAAAGACCGATACCCCGTTCCGGTCATCAATTTGTATCCTGCACGGTATCACCCGGACGGGCTGTGTCCGTGTTACCGACCGTTCGAATGCCAGATCCCTGTTTCTGTAGATTGCACATCCGTCCGGCGGAAGCGGCTTCGGCAGTTTCAGCGTGCCCCCCTGTACGAGAGCCCGGGTGCCGTGGAGCTTGCCGTCGATGAAGTAGCAGATACCGTCACCGTTGGCGAGAGTGTCACCGGTATAGTCACACCTCTCGTTTGTGCACCGGCGTACCACCCCGGTTTTCTTTCCCGTCCAGGAGGAAGCGGTATAGCGCTCCTTTTTCGTGTCTGGTGCGGTACCGTATTCGGTGAAGCCGCGGTTAAAACTTTTCTCCACATCGGGAACGAACGGTATGATGAACACTCCACTTGACGGACGCCGGTATCCTCCTCCGTCGATGACTGTATCGAGCGCCCGCCGGTAGGCTGCCGTGACATTCGATACGTAGGACTCGTCCTTGAGCCGGCCTTCAATCTTGAACGAGGTGACCCCGGCCTCGGCAAGATCCTTCAAACGGCGTATCCTGCACAAATCCGGCAAAGAGAGCACCTGTTCGCCTGACGCAATCACCCGTCCGGAAGAATCCGATACCGTATACTCCTTCCTGCACGGCTGGGCGCATTCGCCGCGGTTGGCGCTCCTTCCTCCGGCATGCGCGCTGAGGTAGCAGTTGCCGGAATAACTGACGCAGATGGCCCCGTGTACGAAACATTCGGTCTCGCAGCCGGATACAGTGTTGTACTCCCTGATTTGCGCAAGCGTAAGCTCCCGCGGCAGGATGATCCGTGTAAAGCCGGCGCGGGAGAGGAATATGAAGCGGTGTATGTCATGAGACGCCGTCTGTGTACTCGCGTGGAGCGCTATCGGCGGCATGTCCATCCTGAGAAACGCGGTGTCCTGTATGATGAGCGCGTCGACTCCGGCTTCATAAAGCTGCCGTGACAGACTGCGGGCAGTGTCCAGATCGCGGTCTTCAAGAATGACGTTGAACGCACCGTACACGCGTGCGTGGTAAATGTGCGCATACCTGACAAGGCGTTCGATTTCCTGTACCGAATTCCCGGCACGGGATCGAGCGGAAAAACCCTCCACGCCGATGTAGACGGCATCGGCGCCGCTGTTTACCGCACGGATACCGGTATCGGCATCCTTCGCAGGCGAGAGGAGTTCACACTCCCTCACACATCGATCTCCTTCTGATAGATGCGCCGGCGGAACTCGACGACCTTGTTGATAATCTCTTCTATGGAATCCCTGACAATATAGGTTTTTTCCGATGTCAGGTGAATAACGGTATCGGGAGTCTCCTCCATCGTCTCTATATGGTCGCAGTTAATGTATAGTACGGATCCGTTCAGGCGGGTCAGCTGAATCATCGCCGTCTCCTTTTGCTCCTTGCGGTAGAAAGCACATTCCGTTCATAGCGTCCGGGCGTAATTTTTTCAACATATTTTCCCGATACGCCGGGGTCGCTCATGTCGTAAAGAAGAAAGCCGGTCTTGGCAAGAAGATCCTCTATCCAGTATTTTGCACCGAGGAACTGGTTGTTCGTATAGTATCTCCGTTCACCGCGGTTGATCTGAAACTCTCGGGCGTTCCATACGGCAGAGCGGGCACTACCGGGCAGGGTCGTGAACCTTGTTGATGATGCATACACGGCATCGTACCAGACGGATCCCCTCGCATAGGGAAGATCGCTAAATCCAAGGTCGTTTCCGCACAGAAGAACCGATCGCGGGGTCAGCCCCATGACAAGTGAAAGCGCCTGTGTTGTAACGATGCTGCCGGTTGCGACATACCCGAGACCGCTGCCGGCGCGCTTCCACAACGTCTCATATGGCTCATCGCGGATCATCCAGTTGTAGAACGCGATCTCTCCTTTCCATGTGCGAAGCGTCGTGGGACTTGCGCATGAGAAAGCGAGCAGTGTCGCGCCTTTTGACTTTGTACCGCAAAAAAAAAGACGGGGCGTGGTCTCGCACGTTATCGAAAAAGTGGGGTAAATGCCGTTTCTGACGAGGGCGCCGTATGCCATATCGACCGATATGATGACGCAGCTTTCCATGTTCTGGATTTTTTTCAGTAGAGGAAAAGCACTGCCGAGCGACTCGCCCGCAGCTGCGATGATAACATGTTTGTCGTGCAAGGGGGCGATTACCTTCGCGAGGCCCCCGTGTCGCTCTATCAGGCTGCGATTGCGGCGCACATTAGCCTCAAAGGCGGACAAGCGTTCAGCAAGTATTCCCTGGTTCAGCTTTGCATAAATCTCTCCGCGGTTGTCCGCTGGATTACCGGATGAGTTCTTTATAGGCACGCCGGAGTCCATTTTCGTGTCGTTTCAGATACTGAAGAACCGTTTTCTTGGTTGCTTTTTTGTTCTCCGCCTCAAGAAGACGGTAAACAAGCAGGAGCTTTCGTCTCCAGTGCTGAACGGCAGGAATCGTGATCTTCAATTCACGGGCTATCTCCCAGTCCTTGTGTACATAACGTCCGTTTTTGTCTTTCCTGTTCAAGTCATAGAAACTTGAAATCCTGTCATCGTCAAAGGGCTCGATGCTGCTTTTTTCCTCTTCACGGTAATCGTGCTCACTCCATCGCCGCTGGTTGCGTTCCTGCCATCCGGCCATCTTTTTGTTTTTCCAGAAAGGATGACGGTTTCTGGCATGTTGTATATCTTCAGTTGTATATCCGGTTTGTTCTTTCCACATCCGGCATAAAACGGTTTTCCTTCCTCTGGGAATATCACTGTTAAGAGAGCGGTCGATGTATTCCTCGGGAGTCTTGGAATTCAGTATCTGTTTTTCAGTATATTTCTTGGCGCTTTTATCGGACTTACCGGCCATGTACCGTCCTCCCTCTGATTTTTACGGTACCTTAAAAAACCCTGCATGTAACGTCAAGATTCTTTTTGAATAACATCGACTTTATGCGACATATCTCTCTGCAGGACAACCGAGCTCTTACTGCGTTTAACGACATCAATCCGTTCGGGTATACGCTCCTTTAGCCATTTTACATGTGAAATGATTCCGATTATCCTGTCCTCGCGCACCTGTTCGAGTATTTCGATCGCACGCTCCAGCGCTTCTTCATCGTGCGAACCGAAACCCTCCTCAATAAAAAGTGATTCTATTTTAACACCACCGCTTTCTGCCATCACGACATCGGAAAGACCAAGAGCAAGCGAGAGTGAGGCAAGGAATTTTTCACCGCCCGAGAGACTGTTAACATCGCGGATAACGCCGTTAAATACGTCAAGAATGTCCAGCTGCAGACCGGATCAGGTATTTCCGCTTTCCCGGTCTGGCCTGCGTTGAAACAGATACTGTCCGCCGGAGAGTTTCCTGAGACGCTCATTTGCATACAGGAGGACCTTCTCGAGATAACTTGCCGTGACAAACGTCTGAAAGTCGATGTTCCTGGAGTTTTTACCGGTCAACTCCTCCGCGATAGACTGAATAAGCGCCGAATCCCGTCCGGTCTCGATAAGTTGCGAAGAGAGACGCATATAACGGGAACTGTTCTCATTCAGTATGGTTGCTTCGGTGTTCAGCGTTTCCCACTCCAGGGTTAGATTTTGTATACTTTCTTGTACAAAACCGTATTCTTCCTGAAGCTTCTTTTCATCCGGCTCAGACGATTCACCAATCTGCATCCGTACGGCATCCAGCTCCTTTTCAGCGGAAAGCACTTCACGGTCATATGTGTCCACTGTCTCTTTGAGGCGAAGGCGCGAGGCATCGTCCAGAAAATACTCTTTCGCGTCGTCAATACCCGAAAAACCGGCACTATTACACTGTTTTTCTATACGAATAAAAAGATTCTGGGCAGAATTATTTGTTTGTTCAATGTTTTTCTGTTCATGTTGAATCGTTGTATGCAAACGGTTGCGGAGCATATCGGCAGCCTGAACATCATCCCGCGCTTTCCTGAGCCCCTCGTCGAATGTTTCAATTTCCTTCTCGAGCACCCCGATCTCCTTTTCCGGATCTGCCGTGTTTCCAAGTTCAGCGGATACATGTTCCAGGTCACGGCCGATCTGACTCAACAATATACTGATATCATGAAGTTTCCCGCGCGTATCCTGTTCATCGGCTGACAGTTTCCGCAGCGTCCGGTCGAGTGAAAACCGTTCCTCCTCCTTTTGTTCGAGGCTTGCAATCTCTTCATCCATGCGCCTCTTCTCCTCCCCGCTTCGTTCGTAAGCGTCCAGTGCCGTGGGATCGGCCTCGAAAACGTCTGCCTTGTCCTGAATCATTTGTATCCGAGTACGGGTCAGCGACAGATTCTCCTCAAGGCGCAGCAGTTCATGGTGGGTCCTCTCTGTGTTTGCCTGCGCCGTTTCGAGCAGTTCATCTTCGGTAAAGGGTTCCGTATGTGCATCCGCGGGAGACGGATGTTCGGTTGAACCGCACAACGGACATGGTTCTCCATCTCTAAGGTCCAGGGCGAGATTTGCAAGTCGTGATTCGTTCCGCCGGGCCAGAAGCGAATCGAGGCTTGTTTTGTATATGTCGTGTTCCTTTTTAACTTTCCCGTATGCAGCCGTTTTGCTTTCCTCATCCTCCTTCAGCCGGTGTATCTCGTCCAGAAGGTCACGCTTCTTCAGCCAGATATCTCGCATAACACGATTTTTTTCATGTTGGTCCGATACTTTTTTCTGAGTTATACGCAATTCCGGAAGCTTTTCAAGCTGTTTGTCAATCAGGATAATGGCGTTGTGTACGGCATCGATCTCCTGTACAAGGGACGTATGGGTCCCTTTCAGGGAATCATGTTTCTGCTGAATGTCACGCAGCTCAGCTTCCAGCGTCTTTCTCTTCTGCACAAGCGGCAGACTTTTCTTCAGTTCGTGAAGGCGGATCCGTCTGCCCTGTACGGATTCCTCTTCCGCTAAATAGTCGCGAATCGTTGACTGAAGCGCAGAAAGCCTCTCCTCGGCAGAGACCAGTTCTTCGCGGTGTTTCCTGACGGTGTCTTCCAGCCCCCGCAGCGTATCACCGTATGAGAGGTATTCGCTGTACAGCGTCTGTGCCTCGACCAGTTTCTGGGATCGTTCAAGGGCCGTCCGTTTCTGTTCGGTTTCGTTCTTTTGTGACAGAAGGTTTTCCAGACGGGCGCGTATCTCCATGCTGCGGGCAAAAAGCGTACGCAGCCCTTTGGCCTCCTCAAGCGCCGCATACAGTTCGCGCGAGCGCTGCGACAGTTCGCGTTCGCGTATGCGGTTGTCGATAATCCTGTTTTGAATGCTGTCTTTTTTTTCTTCATATAGCGCAGGATCGAAATAGTCCTCAAGTGCCGACAGCTCGTCCTGAATGCCTTTCAGTTCGGCACGGATGCTGTTTGCTCGCAGCCGGAACCGTTCGGTTATCTTCTCGTACTCAGACACGGGAAAGAGCTTGCACAACAGGCGGTACTTCTCCGATGATCCTGACTCGAGAAACTTCTGGAACTCTCCCTGCGGAATCAGGACGATCCTTTCAAACTCATCCGCGCTCAGACCGACAAGCTGTTCAATCCAGCTGTCGGCCTCTGTCAGATTCTTGAGGGAAACGATCTTATACACGTCATCCTTTTTAACATACACTTCCACATGCTGCTGTACTTCCTTCAGACCGTCACCGCGTATTTTTTTTCTGATGTGATGCAGCCGGCGGTAAATACGGTACTGTTTCCCCCTGACCGAAAAGTAAAAGTCCACGTACGGTTCCGAGATTTCTGCATGGGCAGATGCCAGCTGTCGCGGATTCCGTGTTCCCGACACCCGTCCGAAGAGTGCATACATGACGGCATCGAATATCGTAGACTTACCCGAACCGGTGTTGCCGCTGATGAGAAATAGCGTGTCATATGACGTAAATTGTATCTCCTGACGTTCGACGAACGATCCGAACTGGTGAAGTATGATCCGCTCAGGCCTCATGTTCGTCCTCCCTGGCAATGCGTTCAAACATCTCCCTCTTTTCATCTGACGGCTTGTCGCCGGATACGTAGGCGCAGAAGGCCTCATATGTTTCTACCCTGGTCGCGGCGGGATCAAACGACACGGAATCTTCACGCTGTTGCACATTCTCTGCCTTCTGCCGAACGCTTAAAAGCCACGGGAAGCGCCGTGAGATGAGTTCGGACGGACGGGGGATAATGGTACGGTCGGTAAGCTGTGCCTCGATGAAGTGGTCGGTAAACGGCTCAAATGACGGATCATGCATTAGCTCCTCAATCGAACCGTTGAGGACGGTCATGTCGCGCGGCGGACGAAGCGGAAAGCATGTACGGTTTAAGGAAGCGCCGTCATATTCGAGGAGAACTACCGACTTCTCGTCCCTGTGCTCGGAGAAGGAATACTTGAGGAGCGATCCGCTGTAGACGACACTATCGGTAACATTCTGGGGACGGTGCAGGTGACCAAGCGCGGTATAGTCGAACGGCGCAAAGAGCGCGGCATCTGTCTCTTCCAGCGCCCCGACAGGAGCCCTCTCCGATTCTGACAGCTGCGCACCTGCCGTAAACAGGTGTCCCATCAGTATCGAGCATACTGAATCGTCCATCCGCTTCATGATCCTCGACACGGCATGGACACAGTCGTCCGTTCCGGAGTCCTTCTCGCCCGCGAAGATGTTCGGCTGGAGATACGGCATCGCATAGACATGAACGGTATCCGAAGAGCTGCCGAATACGACCGGTTCATCGATACGGTGCGGGTCTGACTGTATATGAATATTTCTCTCCCGCAGAAACGTCGTGCCGTATGCCAGACGGACCGCGCTGTCGTGATTTCCCGGTATGATGACGGCTCCGCACCCGAGTGCAGTGATACGCACAAGGAAGGTATCGAAAAGCTGCAGTGCCTCTGCCGGCGGAATACTTCTGTCAAAAATATCGCCGGCCACAAGCAGCACGTCAATGTTGTGGCTTTCAATAAGTGAAACAATCTGGTCCAGGGCCTGCGACTGATACTCAAGCAGGGATATGCCGTGGAGAAATCGTCCAAGGTGCCAGTCTGATGTATGAAGGAGACGAATCATGACACTTCCTTTTAAAAACTTTCTATAACGCGGGCTGTTTTCACAGCCTGTTTCATGCACATATCATGAGAAAACGTTCTCCGGAGCGGGAAACGAACCGTCCTTTACGTCGCGGGCGTATGAGTCAAGCGAATCGATAATCATGGATGCACCGTCCATATAACGCTTTACCATACGGGGACGGAACGTGTCGTCCAGTCCGAGAACATCGTTTAATACGAGAACCTGACCGTCGCAGAAACGGCCGGCGCCGATACCTATGGTCGGAATACGAATCTCCTCCGTTATGCGCCTTGCGAGGTCCTCGGGAACAAGCTCCAGTACAAGGGCAAAAGCACCTGCACTTTCCAGCGCCTTCGCATCGCACAGCAGTCTTTCAGACGCGTCTTGAGATCGCCCCTGTACGCGGAATCCGCCGAACGCATGAACCGACTGGGGCGTCATCCCCAGGTGGCCGCAAACCGGTATCGAACACGCCGTCAGTTTCCCGACCGTCGGCGCGAAATGGGCCCCGCCTTCAATCTTCACCGCGTTGGCGCCGCTTTTCAGCAGCAGTCCCGCGTTCTGGACAGCCTGCTCCGGTGAGACCTGGTAGGAGAGGAACGGCATGTCGCCGATGATAAACGCACCGCCGATCCCCCGTCTGACGCACTCCGTATGGTAGGACATCATCTCCATGGTGACCGGTATGGTTGAGCCGTATCCGGACACGACCATTCCCAGCGAATCGCCGACCAGGACACAGTCGATACTGCTCCGTGCGATGAGACGGGCCGACGTATAGTCGTAGCACGTTATCATGGCGATCTTTTCACCCGCAGCCTTTTTTTTGTGAAAATCCTGAATGGTCATTGGTTTGGACTTATCTGCTGACATACCGTTTACCCCATATAATCAGAATAGTGACTGAACATGGCACCTAAACACTCGTTAAGTACATATTGAAACTGGTAGTAGTAGGCCTCATCACAGGAATACTGTCAAAGGAAAATTAGTACAGTATCGGATGGTATCTTCATATCAAAAACAACGGTGAAGCGGTGCTTGAAGTCATCAAGGATAACGGTAAATATCAATATGAGCGGTATGCTTCAATATATGCTCTGCCGCTTTCGGGATCCTTTAAGTCGGGATCAAGCTCCACGAGGTGTTTCAGTATGAAGCAGCGGTTTAATATGCCCGGGTGCGGTATGTCAAGTCTGTCAGTATGGATCACGGAATCTCCGTACAGCAGTATGTCGAGGTCGATAATGCGGGGGCCCTTGCTGCGGCTGCGTACCCTGCCCATCCCGGTTTCTATGTCGAGCAGCGTACTCTGAAGTTCGTGCGGAAGAAGGACCGTAAACACCTCCGCGATACAGTTTAGGAAGCGTGGCTGATCGGTCACCTCAACGGGCTCGGTTGATTCTACAGAACTCAGACGCCGTATACGAATGTTCCGTGATTCCATCTCGGACAGTGCCTGCCGGATGTTTGCAGAACGGTCGCCGAGATTTGTGCCGATACCGATGAAGCAGCGCGTCTCAGGCCGACTCACGTCTGTCCTTGCCCGACAGTTCGAGTATCCTGCACATCTCACGGATACGGGAGAGTATCCGTCCTCCGGAGAGCTCCTTCATTGATATTGCTGGATTGTTGTTTGATGTAAAAATGGTGAAGCGCTGCTTCTCGTAACGGGCATCGACGAGGTTGTACAGCGTCTCCTGTTCCCACTCTGAATCACGCTGTATGCCGAAGTCGTCCACAACCAGGACATCGACGTCCGCGAGTTCCTGTTCTATGACGGACGACAAGCCGTACAGCTTGGAACCTTCGTGAAACGTTGACTTGAGCTTGCCGAAGAAGTTGCGCGATATCTTTACAAATTTACCCGGCAGCGCATACCTGACGATCAGTTCCGTCAATATGATAGCCGAAAGCATTGTCTTGCCAGTTCCCGGGTTTCCCCACAAAAAGAGGCCCTTTTCCGTACGGTGAAAATCCGTAATAATCTTGTACGCGGCCGCCTTTGCCCTGTTCTCTGAGGGCGTTATCACGTTAAACTCACTCAGGAACCGCCATCGATACTTTCTGTCAATTTCTGAATCGTTAATCAGCCTGTTGATCCGTTCGATACGGGTCCTGACCGGCTTGCAGGCGCATTCGGAAACCCTGCCGCCGTCAATATACAGATATGGCGAGACGCCTCCGCAGGTACACATTTCCAGCACGCATTTGGGACACGGCGACAAAGGTTCCTTGCCGAGGATGTATGCGTCCGGATTTTTAATTATTCCCGTATACTCACAAAATGAACAGTACATAGTCCCTCGAGATAACCGTCTTGCTTATGAATTCAGCGGTATTTCCGGAATTGTAGATGGATTCTTCCAAAAGAGGAAGACACGGAACACGCATGTGGATAGTAATTGCATATATGCCGCAGTCGTACAGACTTTTTTTTTGCTTTTCTGAAGGCCATATTATATTAACTTTTAAGTATTACGTGTCGATTATAAGAATGAAGAGACATTTTCACTTGCGCGGCAATGCGTATGGTATACTATTACAATCTTGGAAGGATCAACTATGGACCAAAAACAGATATTTCATAAAATATGGTACCTTGTTCTCATCATGTTTCTCGTAACCGGCATACTGCCGGCACAGGAAGAGGCGCAGCCGGCCGACGATGATGTTCCCGAAACGCAGCCGTCTGACCTTGGAAGCAACTGGCGCACCGAGGACTTTCAGCCCTATGTGAAAGCCATTGACGATCTCAAGAAGCTTTCGGAGGAATATTCTGAAAACATTCTGACACAGTCCATAGATGAATACTCCACCGGAATGGATATTCTCCGCGACATGGACGCGACGCTTTCAAACATGCAGAAGGCGTTTGACAACCAGAACAACCTTAACGAACGGTGGTACTGGCAGGAGATCGACCGGAGTAACCAGCTCAAGCGGCGCAAGGCCCTCCTCAAGTACGAGTCCAAGCTGAAAGCCATTACCTACTTTACACGGTCGATCAACCATCTTGATTCGATTCAGAATGAGAACGTTCGAAAGGACGACAAGTTTATCAATTTCAAGATCAAGCTTTTTCGGGCATATGTTTCAACACAGTACGACGTCCATAACCTGAAACCGTGCATTCCGATACTGGAACGGTACGTCGCGATAAACAGCGAGACAAAGAATGACGTACAGGCATACAAGTACCTCGCAAGCTGTTACGCGTACATGGAGACGTCGCTCGACAAGTACAACTCCTCAATCAGCGAGGAGACGCGCATCCAGTACAAGCAGAAAAAGAACCAGGCGCTGTTAACCGCGGCCGAACTTGAATACGGAATCGACTCTGTATACTACAGAAAGCTGCAGGATATCGTTGACCTGGACGAGAAGAAGTCCGAAAAGATAAACGATTTCAGATAATATCCAATATCCATAACATACCCCATGTATAGGAAAGCCCGCTTCAGGAAAGCGGGCTTTCTTATAATGCATATACATACTTCTGCTGAATCCTCTCTATCTCCGTTATTGAGTCCGCACATATCAGCACGAACACCCTGCCCGCTCTGTGCATCGCGCCGTCAATTTCTACAAATGCCGGCGTCAGTATAACGGCTCCGCCCGTATCCGCGCTAAACGTATCGTCCCCGAAACAGCTTCTGTACGTCGGCTTTCCGTTAAATACAGATGACTTTACCGATATGATCCTTGCGTACGCCGCCGGATACCTGGCAAGAAAACCGTACGCAACATCGGCCATCGTCATGCGGCAGTTTATCTCGCACATGTAGCGGACTTTTGGTGTGCCGTTCTCTTCATAAACGTATCCGTCAATCCCGAACGGCCCGTCATATCCCGCACCATGGAGCGCGTCCGCCGCGGTTTGATACACATCTGCAAGGGTCCGTCTGGAAACTGCATCCGGAAGCGGCACATCGCAGGAATCAGAGACGGTGATATGCGAGAACAGCCCGATTCTGCTGTTTTCAAGACGGCGTATGGAAGGAGATTTTGCTTCTGTATGAAACACACTCTTCCCGAATGAAAAATCACCGGTACGGCGATGCCACCGTTCGGCCGTCCCGCCCCCGCAGGAAAGTGTCCGTTCCAGAAGAGCGCGCTTCTTTGGCAGTTCCTCGCAGTTTTCGACAAGGACGAAGCCCCGGCCCGAGCTGCCGTACACGGGCTTCACTACGAAGGGAATGCCGGTACTCTCTGAGGCACGAAGACAGTCAGCGACCGATGATACGGGTACCGGCCCCCTTTTGCTCATGGTACGCTCCAGTGCAAGGGAGAATTCGCGGGAATTAACACGCCGTACAATGTCCGGATCGATCCTTTCATCGGCATGGGGAAAGCGTTCATACGTCCGGCGGTCCCATCCCCAAACGGTATACTTTCCGGCTCCGGTATCACGGAACCCATCGTCCAGCAACACGGTGCCATGCTGAATACCACAGTTATCCAGATATGCAAGATAGTTTTTCGAACATGACGCCGAAACAAGGACCGTATCATCCGGAACGGATAGCGGCACGAAAAGGTATGACAGTGCGCCGACGGTTCTGTGCAGGGCGCGCGGTATCTGCATCTTCATGCCGGCATCAAAATCTGTGTTGCAATAGAAAAGGCCCATGTCTTCTCCTGTTGATCACGCTAAATCTGTCTATCCACTGATGTGTCATGTAAATTGATGATTCGCAACGATTATTTGACGATCCCCTCTTTCACAAACGGGAACTGACGATATATACTCTGACAAAAAGGAGGAACGAAATGAACACATCACCATTTTTAGCGCGGGTATGTACAGCCGCATGCGCAATACTGATATGTATCCTGTCGTCGTGTTCCCGTCAGGACACAGCAGTGGTACATCCGCTTGATTCTTTTTTTACCAGTGAGGTATCGCCGTCGGAGCTTTCATGGGTCCGCCTTT
>CAZAHA010000059.1:0-12965 GCA_964484915.1 uncultured Leptospirales bacterium | reverse complement strand
CATATAGTCTCTGTGGGTTCTATCAACCCCGAAGGCGCGTATTATGTCAAGCGTCATGTCAATATAGGGCCTGCTCTTGAGGTTTATGACCTCGATAACAGAATCCTCCTGTACCAGCGGCAGCGAAATCAGAAGACCGGTCAGCAGCTGTGACGAAATTCCTCCGTCGATCCTGACGGTGCCGCCGCGAATCGGCCCCTGTACCGTCATCGGCAGATAGCCACCGTTTGTGGAGCATGTGGCACCAAGCTGCACCAGGGCCTCCTCGATCATCGTTATCGGCCGTTTCATGAGCGACGGAGCCCCCGTAAACGAAAAGCGTTCGCCGAAGAGCGCGGCGACAGGCGCAAACATCCGTACGGTAAGACCCGCCTCGCTGCAGTTTACCGTATGGTGTAACGGCCTTTTCCGTGGATCAATGTACAGGGCATCGTCCGAATGTGTTATACCCGCGCCGAGAGACGCTGCTGCCTGAAGGGAAGCCTCCACATCGCTGCTTTCGGTAACGCCGTGCAGTGTACTGGGTGATGAGGCGACCGTGGCTATTGCGATTGCCCGCTGCGCCATTGATTTTGACGCCGCCGCGCGGAGCGTTCCATTAATGGCTGATGATACGACTAATCTCTTCATGAATTCTCCGTGCGCATGATTCGGGCGTCTTTTGATGATTTATCACCAGAAGGTCGCTCGACAATGCGTATCTTTCTTTTCGTTCGCGAAATAAATCGGTAAACTTCTGATATCCGTTGCGTGCAAGCGGCCGTCCGCTGTCATGGATCCGTTCAAACGACACATCCATCGGAGCGTACAGCCAGACCGTATAGGTCTTTTCCTTCAGTATTCTGTTGTTTCTGTCATTAGAGATGATCCCGCCTCCGCAGGAGAGTATAAGCCTGCGTCCGCTTTCGGCGATCTCAAGCAGAAGGCGCGCCTCGCGGTCACGGAAATAGGGTTCCCCCTTTTCCTTGAAGATATTTCCGATGGACGTGCCTTCGCGGTGCACGATTTCATCGTCGATATCCAGCAGCGGCAGTTCAGTAATCCGGGAGAGCTCCTGGGCAACGGAGGTTTTCCCTGATCCCATAAAACCTGTCAGCGCGATGATGCCGGGTACGTCACGCCGGTATCGGGCAAGCGACGCGGTGGTTATCCTTTTAGTCAAACCTTGACCGAAGAAGTGGTGAGCCGCGCCGTGTGCCTGATGGAGAAGCCAGGCCTCGCCGGGAATGATCCGAACACCGTTTGCCTGGGCCTCGCTCCTGAATCTGTTTTCCGTATAGACCGCATCCAGAAGATATGAGCCAGGCTTGAGCAGTGATCCAGGAAAGAGCGAAGCTCCGGCAGGAAGCGTATTGATGACGATATCTGCATGTCTGCAAACCTCCGGCACATCATCTGTCCGGACCGCTTCAGCCTGAAACATGTCGGCAAGCTTCCGTGCCTTGTCAAAGGTCCGGTTGACCACCGTGAAGGCAATACCGAGACCGTGAAGGGCTTCGGCTGCCATCCGTCCCGCCCCTCCTGCGCCGATGAGCAACGCACGCCGTCCTGTTCGTAAACCGACCACATCCCCGATAGTTCTGGTTACGCCGTATCCGTCGGTTGTATATCCGTGTATGGTTCCATCGTCATTAACCAGGGTGTTGACAGAGTCAAGCGCGCGTGCTTCGTCGCTGACTGTATCGCAGTACTGAATGACCGACTCCTTGTACGGCGCCGTCACGTTCATGCCTCTGACGCCAAGCTCACGCATGGTACCGGCAATCTCGGCTGCGTTGTCAGCGGCGAATGCCGTATAGGATGCGTCCATTCCCGTACTCTGAAAATGTGTGTTAAAGATATACGGACTCTTTGAATGGGCGACAGGGTGACCCGCTACAGCAAAGATCATGCTACCCCTGCTGAATCAGGCCGATGATTTCCTGCATCCGGGCGCGGCCGATCTGTCCAGGAGCAGTACCCCTTCCCTCTTCCGGCGAGACATAGGTAAACGGTGCGCCGAGCAGGACCGATGCGACACGGGTTATCCTGCCGAACTCTCCCATACCACGCGCCACAATCGGAAAATCGTACTGGTATAGCGACAGAATCCGTGCCGCCTCCTGCCTGGTGTGTACCGCACACGAAATCTTGATGATGTCGGCGCCGGAATCCCGGCACCACCGTATGACCTCTTCGAGTTCACGGCACTGCGGTGTGTTCTCGTAATTATGATACGATACAATGACCTGGACACCCTTCTCTTTGGCACGCGGTATCACTGCCTGCTTAAAGGCATCGCTGTTTTCTACTTCAATATCGATACAGGCTGCTCCCGCATCGATTGCGGCGTTCAGTATTTCGATACGCGTTTCGTCGGAAGCATTTCCGGGACGGTATGTGGCGATCAGCTTCACTTCTTTCCGGCCAAAAAGGAGAGCGGTGTCCGCTGCGGAAAAGGCACCCGCATCGAGACGGATTTCCGCGAATTCGCATCCGGCAAGCGCTGACGATACGTCATCCGCGTTTTTCTCAGCTATACATACACAAAGCATCTATATACTCCTCAAGTTGTTCATACGGTATTTTCTCGGTAACGGCGGAGCCGATCTTATCAAGCAGAATGAAATGTATATCGGAATCGCTCTTCTTCTTGTCCTTGTGGAGCGCCTCCTTGATTGCCGCGTTTTCAACCTGTATCTGTGCCTGAATGCCAAGCTCCACACACAAGGCGGCAATAGATGCGGCTGTATCATCGCTGATAAGCCCCCGTCGGGCAGACACGCGTGCGGCGAAAATCATCCCCAGTCCAACGGCCATGCCGTGCGAAACGGCAGCTGATTTCTCAAGCGCGTGCGCGAGTGTATGGCCGAAGTTGAGAATTCTGCGGAGACCGCTTTCCCGCTCATCACGGGAGACGACCGAACTCTTGATCTCGATAGACCTGCAGATAAGATAGTGGAGGATATCCCTGTCGCGATTACGGATTTTTCCGGCATTGGCGCGTATAACATCAAACATGCCGCTGTCGGCAATCAGCGCATGCTTGAGCACTTCGGCAAGGCCGTTTATGTATTCGGAATCGGGAAGTGTGGACAGCATCTCCATGTCACACAGGACGAAGTCCGGCTGATTGAAGGTTCCGATCATGTTCTTGTATCCGCTGTAGTTGACGCCGTTCTTGCCGCCGACACTCGCGTCCACCTGGGACAAAAGCGTGGTCGATACAAAACCGAACGACAGCCCGCGCATATACGTTGACGCGGCAAAACCGGCGACATCGCAGACGATGCCGCCGCCGACAGCGACGATGTAGTGTGAACGGTCGGCACCGTTGTCTATCAGCCAGTCAAACAGGTGCGACACCGTTGAGAGCGTCTTGTTGTGCTCGCCCTCCGGCATGATATGGCACGGCCTGTCAGGAAAGCGGTCACGGTAGAGTGAGTGGACCGTATGGTCCGATACGAGAAACGACCGCTCAAGCGGCGCGTACTTTGCAAGTGACTCGATCGATTCGCCGACAAGTACGCGGGAGTGTGATTCACCTGCGGTGTATTCTATTTTGCGGACATTACTCATTGTTTATCTGTACGGTGCACTCGTGCATCCTGAGTATCTTCTTCATGACGGCGGAGAACTGCTCCGGCGTATACTGCTGGGACGCATCGCTCAATGCCTCTTTCGGATTGGAATGGACCTCCACGATGAGTCCATCGGCTCCTGATGCGACCGAAGCAAGGCACATCGATTCGATCAACGAAAACTTGCCCGTGCCGTGCGAGGGGTCCACAAGTATCGGAAGATGGGTGACCTCCTTGACTGCGGGTACCATGGAGAGGTCCAGCGTGTTGCGCGTATAGGTCTCGAAGGTCCTGATACCGCGCTCGCAGAGAATGACATTGGGATTTCCCTCGTTCAGGATATACTCCGCACAGTTAAGCCATTCGGCCAGGGTCGAATACATGCCTCGCTTTAAAAGAACAGGACGGGGCGACTTTCCAACCTCCCGAAGGAGGGTAAAGTTCTGCATGTTGCGCGCGCCGATCTGCAGCACGTCGGCATACTCGCTTACCCAAGAAACATCCCGGGGATCAACAACCTCGGTTACGATGGGAAGTCCTGTCTCGCGCTTGGCCTTTTCCAGAAGTTTAAGCCCCTTCAGTCCCAGACCCTGAAACGCATAGGGCGATGTCCGCGGCTTGAACGCGCCGCCGCGCAGGAAGCTGGCCCCCGACTCCCTGACAGCCCATGCAGTAGCCAAGATCTGCTCTTCGCTCTCCACCGAACAGGGGCCCGCGATGACCACGAAGTCCTTGCCCACAGTCACGTCGCCTATCTGTATGGTCGTGCGTATGCCGCCGCTGTGCTCCAGCGACGCAAGTTTTATATTTTTCATAGTATCACTTCCACATGTGTTACCGTACGGTATCAACCGTAATGCACGAATCTGCACCGTACAGGATTTCAGCTACTCTCCGGAGAACCGACCGGACAGTCAAGATAAATTTCACGGAATCAGACGTCCAGACGCTCCTGCCCGGAATCGGTTATGAAGAGGCAGCTGCTTTTCACTGCATCGGACATCGTCCGCATGTCGTCTATCTGCACGTTTTCCGATAATCCGAAAATATTCAAGTCTGCCTGTGGAGCCATGTCAAGCGATTCACGGAAAGGCACCGTAAGAACAACAAGCTCCGTCCGCGTATTCAGCCTTCCCAGATCGGATACCTCTGCAAGTTCACGGCGCGCCCGTTCCCGTACTGATTCATCATGAATTGTTGTGATCAGCCGCAGCCGGCATCTCCAGCTCGTTTCAAGCTGAAGCGCCGTCAACACGGCAAGGTTCTTGTTGGGCGATCCCACACGAAGCCAGATGTTGACCGAGTGCTTTGATCCAAACCGGAACTGCGGGTGGCTCCGCAGGATAATGATGCCGAGCTTTTCACGAACTGACAGTGCGAGCATTTCCATGGTTCGCCTGTCATTCGCAGGATCGCTTCCTAAAGACAGAAATATCATGTTGGGCGGAAAGAAACCGCCGCGGCTTGACTGAAGTACGACACTCAGCCCCTCAATAAAATTAATGGCATCGACCGCGCATGCGGTAACGATTGTACCGCTTTTATTAAGCTGCTGGGCCATTGCGGTAATCTCTGTCTTCTTATCTGCATATCCGGGACCGTAATCTGCATAGCCGCGCGCGTCGGTTTCTTTTTTCTTAAGGAAGTGGCTAATGATCGATCCGATCCGTTTTTCTATATTGGATCCAACCTCATTAATGGTAACGATCCGCAGCGTTCCGACCGGCCCGACAATCGCCTCGATCAGGTCAATCTTGCGCGACCAGGTGTCCGGGTCCTTCACCGGGACGATCAGGTTCGGCTTCCAGCTCTTCTCATGGTGTGGCAGCCGCATCGAGATACGGAGGGCCCATTCGGCAATCGCGGTAAAGATACCGGAGCGGACGTCCCCGAATGGCGCGTTCAGCCGGCGTTTCACATAGGAAAAATAGAGGAGAATGATCACGGTATAGGCCGCACCCGCAAAGATACTGTTTATAAGGAACATGACCACCGTACACCAGACGACGCCGGCAAGCGGAACGATCATCGGAATTCTGAAGCTCGGCCTGAACGACGGTATACGAATGGCCTTTTCGATACAAACGGTCGCGTTGATAACACTGTAGGTCACCAGGAAGAACATGGTCAACAGCGAGGCGATGGAGTCCAGGTCACCAAGATAGAGTGATACCAGAACAATCGCGCCCGTCAGAAAGACCGCCCAGACCGGATTTCCCTTTTTGTCTGTTATCGCGAAGATCCCCGACATCGGGATGACGCGGTCGGAGGCCAGAGCTTGGAGGATCCGCGGTGCTGCGATGATGGACCCAAGCGCAGACGAGAATGTGGCCCCCATGATACCCGCGTATATGAGCGGCGCAAAGCGCGACCGTTCCACCATGATGAACTGATTTTCAACCAGCTCGGAGGATGATGCCACTCCGTCGGTGAAAACGGCTATGGAAACATATATGAGAAACCCGGTGGCAACGGCACCCAGAATGCCAAGCGGAAGGCTCTTCTTCGGGTCCTTCAGCTCACCGGACATCGCCACACCGGACCCGATGCCGGTAACGGCCGGGAAGAAGACGGCAAACACCATCCAGAACGGCGCCCTGCTCCTTGTCATCTCAAAAGATACGGGATGGGAAAAGGCGTCCGGACTGGTAAAGTACGATACAAGCGACAAAACGATGAGTCCCATGATCAGATACTGGATACGCATGGCAAACCGGGAACCGGCGTACGAAATGACCGTGAGCAGGATAAGCAGACACAGCAGGACGATCCGCATGGGGTGACCGGGAAAGAGCATCGTCCAGGTCTCTGCAAATCCTATCACGTAGAGGGATATGCTGAGTGTCTGCGAAATAAAAAGCGGAATACCGATGGACCCGCCCGCTTCAATTCCAAGCGATCGGGATATAAACGCATAAAACCCTCCCGCACCGACGCGCGTGTTCGTCGCAAGTGAAGCGATCGACAAGCCGGTAGTTACCGTTACGATGTGCGCAAGGACTATGATGAGAAGCGCCTTTGCAAGACCAACGCTTCCGACTACCCACCCGAGGCGCAGGTACATGATGACACCGAGTATGGTAAGGACAGCCGGCGTAAAGACACCGGAAAATGAACCGAATTGTTTGACAGTCTGCTGTGAGTTGTTCATGTTCTCTCCGTTTTCAAGAAAAACAGCTATACGGCCGAAAGTTAAAGAGTTACATTGTATAAAGAGCGTAGCATCCATGGCAAGGTTAAAAATATGTGTAAAGTCCTGCCAGATTATGTCGATAATCAAGACAAGGACTTCATTCGGGAGGAAGTTGATGGCATTGCAGAGAAATCCGTATGACCAGTACAAGCAGACACAGGTCAATACGGCAAGCCAGGGAAAACTGATAGTCATGCTCTACGATGGTATCATCCGGTTTCTCAAGATTGCGGCCGAAAACATGGTTCCAAAAACCTACGATGTTGCAAACAACAACATCATCCGTGCACAGGACATCCTCACAGAACTCACCTCATCACTCAACATGGACAAGGGCGGCGAAATCGCAAACAATCTGCTCAGCCTTTATATCTATTTCAAAAAGCGGCTTCTTGAGGCGAACATGCAGAAGGATGCAGATATTCTGAAAGAGGTCATCGACCATACCGTGACACTGAGAGACGCGTGGAACGAAGTGTCCGCTAACGACAATACAGGTGAAACAATTACACATTCGAAAGGGAGTTTTTCAATTGAGGGCTGATATCCAACACTACTTCACATTGCTCAACGATCTGTACGGAAAAAAACTGACGCTCTACAGAAAGCTCGCAGAGAACACGGAAGAGTGCAACTTCCACATCGTATCCGGAAACATCGACCGGATTGACGAGAAGCTCGAAGAGAGCAACGAAGTTATTTCGTATATCGACGAAAAGGACTACGAGATCACCCAGATCAAGTCTGAAATCTGCAGACTCGCGGGAATCGAATACTATCAGTTTGAGCGCAGTTTTCTGGACAGGGTAGACAACGAACTTACTGTCAAAACCAGACATCTTCTTGATGAGATGAAACAGCTGATGCGCCGGTCGATAGACAACCGGGACATGATGATACGCAAGCTGCACGAGAAGCAGGCGAAGATATCGTCGTCCATACATTCAATCGCACGGACACGCGCGCTGAATACGCGTTTCCGCATCATGCACTACTGAAACACTCACATCTCGGAAGCCTTGTTTTTCTTCAGAAGCTCATTTCTGCGGCGGTTCATCATATCATGATCGAGGTAGAACTGCCTGAAGCTGTTTTCCTTTACCCGCTCACGATACAGATCTGATGAAAAGTAGGACTTCAGACTGCCGCTGATGGCAAAGAGCTGTTCCGCCGGCACATATCGGTAGGGCAACCCGCTTAAATCATCGATGATGGCCTCGGTGACGGACGCCCAGGCGATATCGTACAGAGATTCCCCCTTGAGACTCGACAGCAGGGCACGGAGCGTCCCCTCCTTTTCGGCATCAATGAAGAAAAAGGACCGCGAGTACATGAGCGACAGGTGCAGATGGTCCGGAACGTCAAGAAAACCGTCGCAGGACATCCGCTTTGAAAAGAGCTCCATCATCCTGAGAAGCTGCCGCAGACACCCGAGGCCAGGATACTGCTGTCCCGGAAGCTGGGGCCGTTCTTTCGTAAATACTGTCCTGCGGGGATTCCGGGTTGAAAGCCATTCGATAACGATCATGTCGTACGCGCGTTCATACGGATCATCAAGTCCCCAGACGTATCTCTTGCGGGACAACCGCAGATCGATGATGAGTTCGCCACTTTCGTCGAAGACGCCGAGATGGTCGATATCGTTCTCGTCGGTGAATATGGTACTGGTAAGCTCGGTAAAGCCCTTCCGTTCCAGATGGGACACCAGGCCGGACTTGCGCATGAGCGACCACATGTCCTCGTGAGAGAGAACGCCGAGAAAGAGGCCGGACTTCTGGACCATGCCGGACATCTGTTCATAGGAGCCCAGGTCAATGTGCTCGATATCCCTGAAAAGGACCTCTTTCTTACTCCGTACCGACATTACTCCTGCCCGCCCGCATTGATATACCGCAGATATGAATATATAAAACGCTGGATGTCTCCGTCAAGCACATACTCAACGCTGCCGGTCTCCTCGCCGGTTCTATGGTCCTTGACCATCGTATATGGCTGGAATACGTAGGAGCGGATCTGGCTCCCCCACTCGATCTTCTTCTTCTCACCAGCCTTCTCGTCAAGACGGCTCTGGATCTCCTCCTTCTGACGCTCATACAGTTTTGACTTGAGGACCTTCATGGCAAAGGCCTTGTTTTTGTGCTGTGAACGCTCGTTCTGGCAGGAGACTACGATACCAGTGGGCACATGCGTTATGCGCACCGCGGAATCGGTTGTGTTTACGTGCTGTCCGCCCGCACCTGACGCGCGGTAGGTGTCGATGCGAAGATCGGACTCGCTGATCTCGATATCGATGTCCTCGGATACCTCGGGGTTAACCTCGACGGAGGCGAACGACGTATGACGCCTCTTGTTTGAGTCAAACGGAGATATACGCACCAGACGGTGCACCCCCATCTCACCCTTGAGAAGTCCGTACACAAACTCTCCCTTGATAAGTATCGTCGCCTGTTTGATGCCGGCCTCCTCGCCATGCGTGTACTCAACGGTGTCCACCGAAAATCCCTTGTCCTCGGCCCAGCGCATGTACATACGCAGCAGCATGCTTGCCCAGTCCTGCGACTCGGTACCGCCGGCGCCCGCATGAACCGAAACAAAGGCGTTGCACTTGTCGTCCTCGTCCGAGAGAAGCTCCAGGTTTTCGAGCTCGTCAAACCGTTTCTGGAATGTCGCGGCCTGCCGGGAAAGATCATCCAGAACGGCGGTATCTTCCTCCTCAAGCGCCAGTTCAAACAGCTCCTTCGCGTCCGAAATCTCGGTTAATAAGGAGTCCCACGGTTCGATCTTCTTCTTGAGGTCGCTTATCTCCTTGTTGACGCTGGTGCTGCGCTCCTGGTCGCCCCAGAAATTCTCGTCATAGGTCTCCTTCTCGAGCTTTTCCAGTCGCCGTTTCTTTCCTTCCATACCGATGGCACTGTACGACTGTTGCGCCTTTTCGCATATCTCTTCTATTGTCCTATAGGTATCGTTATATTCGGTGTTCACTTGTGTGCTCCTTGTCGTAGTGTACGCAAGACGTATTCAGGTGTATTCATTCTTTTGCAGGACCGGACGCTGTCAAGATATATTGCTGCCGTCATCGGATGCCCGGGACGCAAGCCATTCCTTCATGTGGGCGCTGAAATGCCGTTCGAACTGATCTGAATCGGCAAAGTCAATACCATAAACATATTTCCACATCCGCCGCGATTCCATGCACATGTATATGTACGGCTTCGCTGAGTGCGAGCGTATGCGTTCTTTTATAAAACAGTAGATTGCAGCGCGCAGGTTCCACACATACCGGTGTTTTCCGTCCTCACACGCGAAAAATTCTCCGGCACTCATTTTCTCCTCCGGGAAATTGTTCCGCACAACGTCTTTGAACTGCGGTACGTACCGGTAGGTCCCCAGGGATATCCACGCAATGGCATCGTCCGGGAGCACGCCGAAGATCCGGTCTATGACCGATCCGTACGCTTCCTTCCATCCGTCATGAATGATGATGGGATCAAAGTGGAAGGCGACTGCATACCCGGACTCTGCGGCCTTCCGTGCCGCTGCAAGCCGCTCTTCAAGCGAGGCACTCCCTTCCTCGTATTTTGCAACGTTATACGGAGTATTGACGCTCCATCCGATGACAGCATTTCCCTTCTTGGGTACGGACAGAAGGTGGTCTATCTGATTGGACTTGGTCTTTAATTCGATCATGACGTTCGGATACTCCGAACAGAGCGAGACAAGACGGCACCCGACACCGGCGACATCGTCGATCATCAGTGAATCGGTAAACTCCCCCGTGCCGATTCTGTAGATCATGTCCGGGTCTTCACGGCGATCTTCCAGAAAGACTGCGATCTCCCTGTAGACATCCTCCATGTTGGTAAAGAGTACGATGCCGTACGCATTCAGGTACAGCTGCAGATAGCAGTATGCGCAGTTATAGAGGCAGTTAAACCCTGTGTTGACAAGGCGGTAGTTGCAGCAGATCATGCCAGGACTTCCCGGACACATCTGAAAGAGTCGCCCCTTGAAGGACTTGAGTATAATGACTTCCTTGGAACGATACTTCTTCCGGCAGTAGTCTATCATCTCAGACCGTTTATCCTCTCCTGTAACGGCAAGATACTCGCAGCCTGGGATGTTCATGAACCGTTCGGTATACTCGTTCATATGTGCGGGATCGTATATGACTGCCCTGATGTCGTGTATTGTCTTCATGATACAGGTGTGATGAGGTTTGGTGGAACACGCAAGATATTTTTATGGAATGATACATGTGGACGATGTACACTGCGGAGTGATCAGGAATATTCCAATGATCACTCCGCAGTTAGTGGATCTATACGGCAATAAACGGTTCCCTTAAAATGAATATCCGGCCAGCAGCTTCAGATCCAGTCCGAGACCCATTTTTCCCTCTCTTTCTCCAACCTTCTCGGCATCACTGCGGGACATGTCCCAGAATCCTTCGTCCGCATGGAGCGTCATGTTATGAACAGCTCCTGCGCCGACCGATGCCTCGATAAAAAACGGATTCAACATCCACCGTTTTCCAAAAAGCAGCAATGCGCCGATCGTTTCCTGTTTGAAATGATGCGCATTCTCATACTCCTGATCAATAGTATAGTACTGCAGCTCAGGACCGATAAAGAAGGAATCAAGCCCCTTGTCCGCATAGCCGAAATAGTATTTTGCTCCACCAACAACCGAACCGCCCGACATATCGGTCAACACGCCGGTACTGTCATAAAAGTTGACATATCCTCCCCCGAACACACCGATGGGGCCAAAACCATGATATTCGGCCTCGACGCCAACACCGGTAGACAGAAGATTAAGCACATGGGTGGAAACCGACCAGACAGGCTGATCACTCTTCTGCATGTCCGCATAAACCGTTCCGGCACAGCAAAGCAGGACAAGCACGGCTACTTTTTTCATCTCTGGTTAACTCCTGTTTCATTTTTTTTCTGGACACGTCACATTACCGTATTCAATCAATTTTCAACAACACACATGCGAAAAACGATACATATTTTAACCGAAAAGTTCTCATGCATGAGGTGAATACGGGCGTCCGAAAAACAGCGGTGTGCCGTAACAAGACAGGACGGCTCGTTTCCAAAACGGTGTATGCTTGCATGAGTGCCTGGCGGAGAGTGTGTGTGAAGAAACCATGTATGGAAAATTATATTGACGCATTTTCCGGATGAAGTGTAGTGGCTCTTAGCCTGCGGTGTTCGTGAAAGGGATATGCCCTTTAACCTACTTAAGCCGAGGGATTCCAATATTCGGGTTTGTAGGCCATGCCCCGTACAGGGGACGGCCGAATTGCACGTGAGGGAACCCACCTGTACTACAGGTTATAACGCGGCTCATCCCTCACGGCACTCGCGGGTTTTTATAGATTCTCCCGCAGCGTATGGCACATGTACCCGTTGGGATTTTTGATGAGATAGTCCTGATGGTATTCTTCCGCCCGGTAAAACTCGTCCAGCGTCCTGATCTCGGTCGTCGCGTTTCTTCCCAGCGAATTCTTCTCATTAAACCGCTCCAGGGACCGCTCCGCTGCGGCTTTCTGTTCTTCAGACGTATACAGGATAATCGACCGGTACTGTGTACCGATGTCGTTCTTCTGACGGTTCAGCGTCGTGGGATCGTGCATCCGCCAGAAATAATCCAGAAGCTTCTCATACGGCAACTTATCGGGATCAAACCGTACCCTGACAACTTCCGCATGGCCGGTAGTGCCTGTTGTAACGTCATGGTACGCCGGGTTCTTCACGGCCCCTCCGGCATATCCAACCTCCGTAGACAACACGCCGGGTATGTCCTTGAGGATATACTCCATACCCCAGAAGCAGCCCCCGCCGAAAACGGCGGTCTCCCCCTCCTGCTTTTCCTCATGATCAAAGAGATGGGCAAACTCGCCGTACCCCTCCTCCTCGAGACGGTCCGCAGGAATGAAACGGAGCGCGGCAGAGTTGATGCAGTACCGCTGACCGGTCGGTTCCGGCCCGTCACCGAAGACATGGCCAAGGTGAGAATCTGCCTGGCTGCTTCGGACCTCGGTCCTGATGACGCCGAGTGACACGTCCTGCTTCTCCTTAACAGCCTCCCGTACGATGGGACGTGTAAAGCTTGGCCATCCGGTACCAGATCTGTATTTGTCTGTCGAGCTGAAGAGCGGCTCACCCGAGACGATATCCACGTAGATGCCTTCGCGTTTATTA
>CAZAHA010000058.1:0-13080 GCA_964484915.1 uncultured Leptospirales bacterium | reverse complement strand
CGTCTAGCCGGGGCCGGAGAGCGACTCATTGACGTCCGCTCGGTATGGGTAGAATGGAGATGACGCCGGAAATGATGAAGGCGATGATGAGGGCGACGATGACGACATAGCTGATGGAGTGACGGTTTCGGGACGCCGTCTGATGGTTGACGGACAGCCATTTTACATGAAAGGCGTCTGCTGGAACCCGGTCGGTCCGGGCGGCAGCCATCCCGAGAACCTCGACTTTTCCGGGTACGTACAGCAGGACGCGGCCCTCATGGAACAGGCGGGCATCAACGTTATACGCACCTATGAAGCGATAACCGATACGGCGGTCCTGGACGTTCTGTATTCGCACGGTATCCGTGTTATCAATACCGTCTATGTCTGGGGCGGCGACGAACCGTCGGCTACGGTTGCCGCAAAGGTAAATGCGGTCAAGGACCATCCGGCAATACTCATGTGGAGCCTCGGCAACGAATGGAACTACAACGGACTGTATGTCGGCCTGAGTTTCGATGAATCGATGGCAAGGATCAACGAGGCTGCGGCCATCGTCAGGGCAAACGACCCGTCCCGTCCCATAACGACAGTGTACGGTCACATTCCGTCAAAAGAGACTATTGACGCGATGCCGGAAATAGACATCTGGGGGCTGAACATGTATTCGGGACTGTCGTTCGGTAATGTCTTCACCCAGTGGCCGTCATTGACCGGTAAACCGATGTTCATGGCCGAGTACGGCGCCGACGCGTGGAATGCGAACACCGGCAGCGAGGATACGGCCGCCCAGGCGGAGGCGACCCGGGTTTTGACGCAGATTCTCATCGCCAACAGTTCCGCTTCTGATCCGGACAGCGTCTGTACCGGCGGCACGATATTTGAATGGGCAGATGAGTGGTGGAAGGCGGGTGATCCTGCAGTACAGGATACGGGCGGAATCGCACCGGGCGGCGGCCCCCATCCGGATCTCACGTTTAACGAGGAGTACTGGGGAATCGTGGACGCGTACAGGAATCCTCGCCCCGCGTACTATGAGCTCCAGACGCTCTTTCAATAACAGCTGATCCGGTAACGGATATCACATTCGGTGTACAGATACCAAACCGCCTTCCCTCCGGGAAGGCGGTTTTTCCTTTCCGGTGCGTGCCGGTGTCTGCGCCGGTTAAGCGTTAGTTAATTCTGGATGGTGATTCTTTACCCTATGTTGTCATGGAGGCAACACTGGCAGTACAGTATGTCCGGGTGAGAGGTATCCGGCGTGAAGTCATGAGTCCCGGATGTAACCCTGGAGTTTGTTCCGCCGTTTAAGTCATCAAATATGTAAAACGGGTAACCGGTCGTGTTGACGCCAAAGCATAAACTCATTATCCTTTGTTTCTGGGATCGTCTGCCGCATTCCGTGTAATCCGGCAGTGAAGAACAATGATCTATGCATTTTTGGATTTCGATTGTGCGGCTGTCTTTTGGACTAACCGCACCTGCCGCAGTTATCGCCGATTTGCGCCCTTCTGGCGACAAGTAGTTCATCCGGCGATATTTGCAGGACCGTGTTCCTGGACTCCGGCACCGTTATATTTATGTGTGCAACCTCGGCAGGGCCAATACCGCGCGCGATGCGTTCTACAATCTGTTTTGTTGTTCCGATGGGTGAAAAGTATACGAGTGTCAGTTTCCTGAGTTAATCATAGGCCAGGAGATTATCGTCCTCTGTTTCGGAGTTTTCATCGTCTGTACCGTCGGCATAGGTGAGAGTGGTATCATACAGAAGCCTCGACAATGTATGAAGCGCTCCGTCGATTGGCATTAGAAGTAGGCGTCGAATGCAAACTGAATGCCGTGGTAGATGTCCATTGCTCCAAAATTGTAGGCCAGGGGATTACCGTCCTCTGTTTCGGAGTTCTCATCGTCTGTACCGTTGGCAAACGTGAGATTGGCGTCGTACATAAGCCTCAACGATGTATGAAGCGCTCCGCCGGTTGTTTTAAATGAGATACCGGGGCTTAATCGTATGAGTGCGCAAAACATGGTTGCATCGGCCGTACGCTCTTTTTCCTCTTCGGTGTCTGGAAACGTAAAATCCGATTCCGCCAAACCAAAATAGACAGACATGGTGTATACTGGCTCGATTAAGTTGTTTGTTCGGTGGACGAGATATTCAGATCCCGCACCAATCAGGTGTATGTTCATCCTGATGTCCTGAGGAGTCGTCTCACGGACATACCGCCAGTCAGATTCATCTTCGTCCGGATTAATGTCTTCCATCTCGTATACGATGCGGGGCAACGTATAGGCCATGTACTTGTATCCGATGTAGATGTCCCTGGTCGACGTAATGCGCCCGGTGGATGCATCAATGACCGGAAGAACACTGAAGGAATATATGACATCGATCTCGGTTATCGAAAGATCAAGATTTTTTGTCTCGACTACATCTTCAGTCTCGGCATCAACAACCTTCGCCTTTCCGAAATCAAAATCCACCTTTTTATAGGAGGTTCTCAGGTTAAATGCCTCTATACCAAACTGAAGGATACGTGATGCCGTTTCATCATCGACATGAGAGGAAATATCGTCGCTCTGTTCAACGGAGCCCCCCTTCTGCCACAACTCGTTTGACTTGTACGATCCGTCGATTGCAAAATAGCTCCATCGTGCATAAGCTTCCAGGGAGGCAAGGTAGACAGGTTGAAATGAATAATCCATCTTGTATTTTCTGCCGGTATAGTCGGTGCTGTTACCCTCATCGTCTTCAAATTTGTCATCACTTCCGATTATGTTGAAGAAATAGACTTCTCCGGCCATTTTCGCATAGAACTCCAGATCCTTTTGAGGAGCCAAATTTTGGCTTTGATTGTCGTATTTATTCTGACCACGAAGGCTGTATGGCAGAAACAGCGATAAAAGCGTTACTGCCAGGAAGCATGTATTAAGAAATCTGAATGGAGACATGGAATACTCTCGTTTCATATATGTATCGTTCATCAGTTTACTTTACCATTTTGACGGTACAGCTCCATAAATCCGGCATAATGCTTCCCTTCTTTTTTACACCCTTTGCACAGTAAATCTGACCGGGTGTGCCGAACTTCGCCCGCTTCTGTCTGATTTCCGACTGAAGATCGGTCATGGCTGCTTCCTTTGTGGTACCGTACACGGTCAATGTAGTCGTCTTTCCTACAGTGACGGTCGACGTCATTAATGATGTGCTGCAGGAGACGGCTGCACATAAAAAGACGACAACGCCTAAAACAACAGATAGTTTTCGTTTCACAATGCACCCCTCATATTCATTATAGCTATTTACCAAAATTCGACCGGAAAGTCAATTGGTTGATAAGCCAGTAAACATAAATATTCAATCAATTTCTCTTTGTTGTATAGAATTCGATGACAGCTGCTTCAGGACGGAGCTATTATTAGGAACCTTTTTGCGCTTTTGATAGTATCCGCTTTTTGTAACAAGCATAACATGTTATGTGAATAAACATGCTTGACATACGAAAAGTATTTCGTGTATTGGATATCGTGTTAAAAATGTCGGTGGTAAGATATGAGTGAAAAAATAACCGGTTGGACTTTTCTTACAAACCATGCGCATGTCTTCCTCTGCCTTACCAGGGAGCCGCATCTGCGGATGCGCGATATCGCAGAACGGGTCGGCATAACTGAAAGGGCGGTACAGCGGATTATTGCGGATCTTGAGTCTGAGGGCTATATTGAGATACGGAAGGAAGGGCGATGCAACGTGTACGTCCCGCATGAGGAAAAACACCTGAAGCACCCTATTGAGTCACACCGGCATGTTGCCGACCTGCTGCAGCTTGTTGCGGACCTGAAATCAACAAAAAAGAACGTACAGCGGCGTCGGTCACCCCGAAATTTTTATCGAAAAAAGTGAGGTAATGTATGAATGTGAATACTCTGCTTGAGACAGTAAAGCTCCAGGAGGGCCTTGTCTCGCTCCTGCAGGCGGCGCCGTCAGTTACGGTTGCATCTTCCGTCAAGGACCTGCAGGATCTGGCATGCGGCCAAAACGGGACGCATACAACGGTATCCTATACGCTTCCCGACGGCTCTGTCGTAGACGAGGCAGACGTCGTTCGCGTCAGGAACGGTGTCAGCGCCAACTACCGGGAAGCCTACATGCGGCGCCGTGACCCGGACTGCATGGTCGTCGCCGACGACAGGCCGACCGACAAGATACACTTCTCGGAGCGGTACGGGTATGACTTTTCAAAACTGAAGAGCGAGACCTTCGAGTGGCTTGCCACACAAGACCTTGCGTTGTTTATATTCGAGATGGGACAGCCGGGCATTGGTGCCGATGCGCTTGCAATCTGTCCGGCAAACGCGGGATTTTTTGCGCTCGGCTTGGGTCTTCTGCAGGGCGTTCTCGATATCACTTCCCTTAAACGGGAGTGTAAACCGCAGACCATCATCTATGTTGCGCCCCCTTTCCGCCACACCCATTTTGGCGGAAAGCAGGTCGTGGTGCACAACCGGGGCGAACTGCATGAAATCTTTTCCTACAACCTCTATCCGGGACCCAGCGCCAAGAAGGGCGTATACGGTGCCCTGATCGAGCTCGGCGAGCAGCAGGGATGGGTGACCGCACACTGCTCATCCGTTAAAGTCGTGACGCCATACGACAACGAGGTCACCTTCATGCATGAGGGCGCAAGCGGAGGCGGCAAGAGCGAAATGCTGCAGCAGCCGCATCGTCTCGCCGACGGACGCCTGCTTCTGGGAAAGAACACGGTTACTGAAAAGAAAAGTTATCTTGAGATACCCCGGACATGCGAGCTTCATCCCGTCTGCGATGATATGGGACTGTGTCATCCTGACATCCAGTACAAGAGCGGCCGACTGGGACTCATCGATGCCGAGAAGGGGTGGTTTATCCGGGTAGACCATATAGGAGAATATGGAACCGACCCTGATCTCGAGCATCTGACGATTCATCCCACCCATCCGCAGCTCTTTCTCAACATAGATGCTGTACAGGACGGAACTGCTCTCATCTGGAACCACACCGAAGACGTGCCTGGCAAACCGTGCCCGAATCCGCGTGTTGTCGTATCGCGTGAGATGATCCCCGGCGTTGTTGATTCCGAGGTATTCATCGATATCCGGTCATTCGGTGTGCGGACGCCGCCGTGTACGAAGGACCGTCCCGATTATGGAATTCTGGGGCTCTTTCACGTGCTTCCGCCCGCCCTGGCGTGGCTGTGGCGGCTGGTTGCGCCGCGCGGATACGCGAACCCGAGCATCGTAGCAGGTACAGAGATGACAAGTGAAGGTGTGGGCAGCTACTGGCCGTTCTCTACGGGAAAGAAGGTCGCGCAGGCGAATCTGCTTCTTGACCAGTTTATTCAGGCGCCCGACACCCGCTACGTTCTGGTGCCGAACCAACATGTCGGTGCATGGGAGACCGGTTTCATGCCGCAGTGGATCATGCGGGACTACCTGGCGCGTCGCGGACACGCACAGTTCAGACCGGACCAGGTTACTCCGTCGCGATGTTCGCTTTTGGGCTTTGCGCTTGAGAGCATGCGTCTTGAAGGAACGATGATCCCCAAGTGGTTCCTCCAGGTTGATAAACAGGAGGAAGTGGGGGAAGCGGCATATGATGCCGGAGCTAAGATCCTTACCGAGTTCTTCCACAGAGAACTTGCCAAGTATCTGCAGCCGGACCTGTCAGGGACCGCGCGTGAGATAATCGATTGCTGCCTTTCGGGAGGCACGGTAGAGGACTACCAAAGCTTTATAAAGGAGACTGACGTTTAAGGGCTGAAACACAAGGGCTCGGGTTCACTGGAATCCGGGCCCGTTTTTTGACATGTCTCGATGGGTTTTTTGAAAACACCTTCATCATAATAGAGTCAGGGATGGTATGTTATGACAGTTACGAACAGATGGATTGTTCTGGCCGCCGGTGTCTGTATTCAGGTTATTCTCGGCGGTATCTATGCGTGGAGTACGTTTACGCCTTTTCTGCAGGCCGAGTATTCAATCGGAAAGGGGAAGAGCGGTCTTATCTTTGGAACGACGATTATCAGTTTTACCATAATCATGATATTTGCGGGACGACTACTCGAGAAAAGAGGGCCCAGACTCACCGCGTCAATAGGGGCGGTGCTCTTTGTGGCGGGGTATCTCATGGCCGGCAACTCGTCAGGGGCCTATCCGCTCCTGCTTGCCGGTATCGGGATCGTTGCCGGTGCCGGTATCGGGTTTGGATATGTGTGTCCGCTTGCAACCGGCATGAAGTGGTTTCCGCACCACAAGGGTCTGGTTACAGGTGTTGCCGTTGCCGGTTTCGGCGGCGGTGCGGTACTGCTCTCGACCGTTGCCGAGTTTTATCTTGAATCGGGAGTGGATGTTCTCACGTTTTTCAGGGTGTACGGTCTGGTAACCGGCGCTGTCCTCCTTGTTTGTGCGATGCTTCTCTCCGCACCACCGGCGGAAAAAGCAGACAGGAAACCGATCGGGTACAAGCCGCTTTTTTCCGTGCCGTTTGCCATGCTTTGTATCGGCATATTTGCCGGTACGTTTTCGGGGCTTCTCATTATCGGTAATCTTTGTCCTATTGTCCAAGAGAGCGGTCTTACCAGGATGCAGGCGGTCATTTCCATATCGTTTTTCGCCGCAGGTAACGCAGCAGGACGGCTCTCGTGGGGGTATCTCTACGACCGGCTGCGGTATGCGGCGATACCGCTGTCGCTTCTCTTCTTTTCCGTTATCTCCGTGCTTCTTCTCATACCGCTGCCGGTGCCGCTTCTTCTTGCCGGTGTTGCGCTTCTCGGCTTCGGGTTCGGGGCAAATTTCGTGGTCTATGCCGGTTCTGTGTCGGATTACTTCGGTATGGAGTCGTTTTCCCATATTTATCCGCTCGTGTTCCTCGGATATGGCGTTGCGGGCCTGATCAGCCCCGCGTTCGGCGGTATGCTTGCGGACATGACCGGCTCGTATCAGCATGCATTGTCTATCGGCATCGCTGTTCCAGCTGCTGTGTCGCTTCTTGTCTGGTTGAACCGGTCCGTGTTTCGGCACAAACAGACGGAGGATGCGTAGTTTTCCGGCATGGGCACACAGGATTGAAACATGGCCGGTACACGTTGTTATTGCAGGCAAGGACAACGTGCCTACAGGAGCCGGCATGTCACGAATGGCCCATCGAATGGACGGCTTGTCTGTATCGATCCAGTCAAGCCGTCTGTAAGAGGCTGATTTGAATGGTGCATTCCGGCTGTGGTCGGTTTTCCGGCTGGCGCCTTGCTGCTTGAAAAGGAGCTGTATGTACCGGTGCCGGAACAGCATGCAGAAGAGGGGGGGAGCGGTTCCAGGATGTGCCGTCGTTTGCGCCGTACCGCTGCCGGAATAATGCTTCTGCATGCATGTGAACCCGACAAAGCTTCGCAGTACGGTACACCGGTCACGTTCAGGAACGAATTTCCGGTTGCCGTATACGGCTGTATGATAGATGATAACCGGAAATCATACATGGATGAGATGTGCGTATGAAATATGTGTGGTCCATCACGGGAACGGCGACGTTCTGCATTCTGTGTCTCTGTATCTGTCGTCCCCTTTCTGCCCGTCAGCTGCCGATTAACCCGGTACGGTATACATGCGACTGGGCGTTTTCCATATCCAACAACCTCAATCCAAGCAGGGTCGTGTATGCGGTGGAGATGGACCACGGCGGTATGCTCAAGGGAGACAACCCCGTATACAATTACATGTACCGTAAAAGCGGCGTCAATCCCCGCGATCTGACAATCTTTGAAAACGGCAAGGCATACGGCATCCGTTCCCAGGTAAAAGAAAACGGAAAACGCGTGACCATCCTGCTGCAACAGTATCCGGAGCTGCCGATAACCATCCGGGCTGCCGGGCCCCGTGTACGGGCATATGTGACGCTCCAGGAAAAGACATATCAGCTTTACATGATCTATGTGTACGCAAAACAGCAGCTGTTTGATATACAGGTCCTGTCCGTGACCCTGATACTATGCGACCCCGATAGCGGTAAAACGGTCAGCAAACGGCTGTAGGAATGAACTGCGTGGAAATAATTCCGGGGCACAGCATGGTCGAACCGGAACGAAACTGCAGGGGCATGCCTTGAAAACTGACAGTGACCGTGTCTGCAGCGTGTTACGTATGAAACACACGCCGTTTTGCAGCCTGATCCGTATCGTGCAAGCGGCATCTCGCAATGGGATGACGCCGGGGGCCGGCATGGCAACATTCAGGATTGTGTCACGTGCCTTGATATTTTCTGTGGATTTGCCGGACAGACATTCCGGGCTGGCAAAAGGTTTGGCGAATATGCGAAGTTGCCGTAGGCATTTTGGGTGTAGCCGAAGGCGGAACTGCATTTTTGCCGTTGTACGATGTGTTTCGGCACTTTTCTCCTAAATTGGCGCTGATATTAATATTTGAATGACGGTGGGTTTAGACAATTTTACGTTATTAAACTCAATATTTACGCTGAACATATAGGTATGTTTATTTGCCTTGAAACTCCCCCATGAAGCTCCAACCTTGCCGTGTGAAATAGAATGCTTGAAATCTATTTTTTCAATTCTATCAGGCATAGTCTTTTTGTATTCATCAAGATTGCTAACAATATTGAGCTTATCTTCGAATTGAACAATAAAAGCTGTTTCGCTATCTTTGATTTCCTTAAAGTCATCAAACTCTTTTGCTAACAAGGATAATGTCAATTCTTCAACATGACTATTTTTTGGGGAGTTTCCACAGTCGTTGCTTCTATGAGTTGAAATCATAATTTATCCAGTTTATATGTCAAAAATTTTCGCACAACGTCTGATTATATAAGACGTTGCATGTCCGGCTATAGCGGTTGGCGCGCTTTATGCCGCCCAGCTACACTAACAGATATACTCGTATGTATGAGAACTGATTTAAAATAGCAAGTAAAATATTGCACAAAGCGAGACAAGCAAAATGTGCCGACAGGCCGAGGACCGGAAATCCCGGCTTGCCGGGATTGAGGACCGGAGCGTTTGCCCTTTGTTGAGACTGTAGAATAACCTCTCAGACAAGCAAGGCTTACAGATTTTATCACCTATTGTGTACCCTGACTCATCTTATTATATTTATCAACCTTCTTTTATCTATACAACCATACACGGTGTTAACTTCTCTATATTGTGCATCAAACAGAAGAGAAGCCATTGGATAGTAACTTTCTTTTTCGTCCGAAGGGTAAAATAATCGAGACCTTTTGCACTACAGATATTACCAAATACCGGTTCAATTATACCCATGCGTCTTGAATAAATATTTCGCCCCGTAACTGTATCTATTTTCTCTTTCATTTTTTCAGAATAATTGATGCCAAAATATTTCTCTGATACATACAGGTTGCGGGATTTACTTTTTTCTGTATTTAGGGTTTCCTGTGTCCATACACGACGGCTACACGAAACAGCGGAATCTCATATTCGCTGTTATGCGATGGCCAGAGCGCAACTTCAGAGAAAAACTCCCGCGCCCCCCGCCGGAGCACAGGAGGTGTGGAGGCGGTTTGCATAGAAACTAAATTTAGAATGTGACCATTTTATCTGCCCATTCTACAACTTTTAAACAATCGATCATAGTTGAAAGCGGGCAAGTATCCGACCCATCCTTTTGTCTGGATTTTAAACAGGTCCCGCAGGCAAGAATTTCTCCGCCAACATTGATAAATGTCTGTAATTGTTCATCTACATTATACTTTTCATGGGTAAGACCTTCACACTCAACACCTTCTCCCATCAAGAAAACCTTTACTTCATGTCCCTGCTTTTTTGCAGTTACTGCAAAACGAAAAGCGTTCCAGGCTTTTTCAAATTCCTTTGTTTCAATAATAATCCCGATCTTCATATTTCCTCCATTATCAAATATTTGCGGTTTAAAACTAATTGTACCAAGGCAGATAAATTATCCAGCACTTGATCGATTTCATCCTCAGTCGTAAATTTACCGAGGCTAAAACGTATTACTTTTCCTGCTTCTTCTACTGTTAAACCCATAGATTTCAGAACGGGTGACATGGTGTTTAAACCGGAATGGCATGCAGAGCCGGATGAAACGGCTATGTCCTTTAATGCCGATGAAAATTCATTTTCATTAAACCCTAAAAAGCTGATATTCAAAGTATTTGGCAAGCGCTCAACGGGATGTCCATTCAGCCTGATTTTATTTCCAAACATGTTTTGAAGAGATTTATAAAAACGATATGTTAATTCGCGAATAGAACTATCTTTCAATAGATTCTGTGCTAACATACAGGCTTGGCCGAGACCAGCTTCGAAAATCACATTTTCAGTGCCCGCACGACGACCATTTTCATGATTTGCTCCATGGATGAGCGGTTCTATGGTAATACCGTCACGAATATAAAGAGCTCCAATACCCTTTGATGCATACAGTTTATGTCCAGCAATGGTAAGAAAATCCACACCAAGTTCGTTAACATCGGTTGTTATTTTTCCAACAGATTGAGCTGCATCTGTATGAAAAAGGATGCCTTTGTTTTTACAAATTGAACTGATTTCCTTGATCGGCTGAATTGTACCAGTCTCATTATTTGAATGCATTACTGAAACCAGAATTGTTTCCGGAGTTATGGCTCTTTCAATATCTGAAGGAAGAACTCTACAGAAACGGTCCACAGGTATATAGCTGATTCTGTATCCATTCTTCTCTAAAAAACGGCAAGGGTTCAAAATGGACGGATGTTCAATTGCCGAAGTAATGATGTGATTCCTTTTGTTCTTGAATGTATGAGCAACACCTTTTAAAACAGTATTATTTGCTTCACTTCCCCCACTTGTAAATATTATTTCAGAGGGTTTTGAATTTAACAGGCGTGAAACCTTTTCACGTGCCGTGTCTACAGCTTGCGCTGCAATCCTCCCATATTCATGAGAACTTGACGGATTCCCGAAATCTCCATGGAAAAAGGGAATCATTACATCTGCTACAGTTTTATCTATTGGAGTGGTTGCATTGTAATCAAGATAAATCATGGTATCCCTCACTATTTTAGTTGTTCCAAAACTTTCGTTTCAAGTTTAAGATAACTTATCAATACTTCACGCATGAGGTCGCACGCTTCTGTAATTCTTTTATCAGAAAGCCGGTATAAAACGGTCTTCCCATCCCTCCGTGACACAACCACTACACTTTTTATCAAAATGGACATATGCAAGTAAAAAATTGCACAAGGCGTGACAAGCAAAATGTGCCGACAGGCCGAGCACCGCAGGGAGCTTACGACTGAGAAGCGCAGCAGCTTATGCCTCTTTGTGCGAAGGTTTTGGGCCAAATAGAGAAGATTTCTTTCTGTTAGCAAATTAAAACGATATTATTTAGATCAGCATAGTAAAATGACAAAAAAATATGTAGTATATTGACGCTATACAAAACAAATCACTTCTCTTTCTATTATTGCATGAGGCATATCTGGTTGTACTACTCGCATTTTTATCTCTCTACTACATTACTCTACAGTGACGAATGAAATTATCCAACGTGATGTTTTCAAGTAAAGTTGCTTTTCATACATGTTTTATCACACTATAGATTTGTACTGTTTTACAAAGCATAGGAATGTAGTACAATTGCCGCAGGAAAGAACTTCCACATTTTCATCATTGCTCAACGTAACTTTGTTTTCATTTATCAATTTTAGTTCCATTTTACGATACGGGTATAATACGGGTACTTCTTTTTTTTTGTTATCATATATACATCCTTTCAGTTGTCAAGACCAGAATTAATTAGTACGTCTTTATCAAACCACCCTTGTGTTCTGTTTGCAAAGTGAACCAGTATCAACATAACCGGGACTTCTACGAGAACTCCCACAACTGTTGCAAGTGTAGCGCCGGATTCAAGACCGAAAAGGGATATTGCAACCGCGACCGCAAGTTCAAAAAAATTACTGGCACCTATCATACCGGCAGGAGCTGCTATATTATGAGGGGTTTTCCACGCTTTTGCCCACAGGTATGCTATAGAAAATATTATTACTGTTTGCAGAACCAGCGGTACTGCAATAAGGCCGATATGAAATGGATTTTTCAGTATTGTTGTGCCTTGAAAAGAAAAAATTATTACAAGCGTTAACAACAGCCCGGTAATTGTTATATTGTTGAACTTTTTGATAAACACATTATTTAGATACTCAAGGCCGTGTTTTTTTACAACAACTGTACGTGAAACCATACCCGCTGTAAGCGGTATAACCACAAAGAGTATGACTGAGACTATCAGCGTTGAGTACGGAACAGTAATATCACTGATACCCAAAAGAATGACTACTATCGGCGTAAACGCGAACAGGATAATAAGGTCATTTATTGCCACCTGTACAACCGTGTATGCCGGATTTCCTTTTGTAAGATGGCTCCAGACAAAAACCATAGCTGTACATGGCGCCGCCCCTAAGAGAACTGCCCCTGCAAGATACTCCTTACCTAGAGATACAGGGATTATCTTTTTGAAAACGAAGAAAAAGAAAAAGGAAGCTATCGCATACATAGTAAAAGGCTTTATAAGCCAGTTTGTTACAATCGTGATCATTAAGCCCTTTGGCTGTTTTACGTTATGAAGAATAGAACCGAAATCGACCTTTATCATCATTGGATAGATCATCAGCCAGATTAAAACAGCTATTGGTATTGATACATGAGAATACTCAAGTGTACTTAAGAAGGCAGGAATTTGTGGTAAAAACTTTCCGATCAGTACGCCGACAATAATACATAAGGTTACCTAAACTGTTAAATATTTTTCAAATACGGAAATATCACTTTGTTCTTTCATTGTGCATTTACCTCTTTAATAAATTCCATAACTCTGTTTTTTTATCTGGTCTCGAATATTTTGTGTAAATTCAAGTTTTTCTTCGTCTGTGCCCTGAAACGATGAGGGGTCTTTAAAGCCCCAATGCAGACGTTTTACCACACCTGGGGAAATAGGGCATTTTTCAACAGCTTCGGGATCACAGACTGTAATAAGGGCACTTCTAAAAATTCTTAATTTGTGCCCGGCGTTTCCAAAAACAGTCATTTA
>CAZAHA010000057.1:0-13162 GCA_964484915.1 uncultured Leptospirales bacterium | reverse complement strand
TCTATACTGGTTAAAGTTTCTGATAGGCATAAGATGTATAGAGCCTATTCGATTGCAGGAATTGAAGGTGATGGCAGTCTGATTAAGGTAACTGTCATGAGAATTACAGATGGTTATGGAATCAGTATTATTTTTTCCGATTTTGAGGAAGGTCTTTTTTTTTTTCAAGCAGAAGACGGCATACGAGATCCCGAGGACATCTTCAACATCGTCAAGGATATCCGAAACAATGAACGGAAGATCCGGCGCATTGAGCAGGAAGCGGGAACCAGCGCGGAAGAGATCCTCGACTGGGGAAAACAGATCAGCATGGGACAGCGGAAGATTTCGATTGCCAAGAAACAGCTCATCAACGCGAACCTCCGTCTTGTCGTTTCGATCGCCAAGAAATACGCAAACCGGGGCATGCACTTTTTTGACCTCATCCAGGAAGGAAACATCGGCCTGATCAAGGCTGTCGACAAGTTTGAGTACCGTAAGGGATACAAGTTTTCTACATATGCCACGTGGTGGATCCGCCAGGCTATCACCCGCGCGATCTCGGACCAGGCGCGGACGATCCGTGTTCCCGTCCACATGATCGAGCAGATAAACAAGATCACCCGCGAGACACGGCTCTTTCAGCAGGAATTCGGCCGCGAACCGACACCGGACGAACTGGCCGACCGTCTCGGCTGGCCGGTTGCCAAGGTGAAGGCCGTGAAAAACGTCGCGCGCGAACCGATATCGCTCGAGACTCCGGTCGGTGAAGAGGAGGACTCGCTTCTTGGCGACTTCATCGAAGACAAGGAGGTGGATTCTCCGGCAAATGCAGCGGCATACCGTCTGCTCTCCGAGCATATAAACGGTGTCCTCAATACGCTGCCCGCCCGTGAGCAGAAGGTCATCCGTATGCGCTTTGGACTGGACGACGGGTACGCCCACACGCTTGAGGAGGTAGGCTACGTCTTCAAGGTAACGCGCGAACGGATCAGGCAGATCGAGGCAAAGGCCCTCCGCAGGCTCCGTCATCCGACACGGTCGCGGAAGCTGAAGGACTACCTTGAGTACCTGTAAGCTGATTATGCATTACATAAACATATAAAAAAGGCTGTCCGCAGGACAGCCTTTTTTATATGTTGCAACGCAGCCAGGACCCTTAAACAGTGGCGATAAACTCATTGATATTCCTATACTTGTTCTGACCTTTCAACAGAAGCTTTTTCACAGTGTATGGAATCGGTATGCCGTTGTAGCTGAAGACTACCTTTTTATCTGCCGTCTCCATTTCAAAAAAAACAAGAAAGATCTCAAATGAGTACTGGTAGATAAGCAGGGAAGTATCGTATTTCCTGCCGATCCGGTTGTGAATATACTCGTTAATCTGCTCCACCTGGTCTATTCCAAGGTGCTTGAAAATCGTATAAAAATTGCGGAAGGTGTAGCACAGGCAGAAAAGGTCATCGCTCCGATCGGCCAGCCATTTTTCGAGGCGCTTCAGATTGTCATAGAAGTCGTAACATTCCACATTTAGCGAGAAGACGATATGCGCGATCCGTTCAGCATGATCATAAAACAGATCACGAGAGAAGAAAACTGACGGACTGTACGCGACAACGCGCACGACGCCCTTCTTGGACGGGTAGTCGGCAACATGACACGCGTGTGACCGGCCGCCGTACTCAAGCTCGAAGGTATCGGAAATACCGGAACCGTTTCCAATATACGCTGCAACGGCGTCATGAAAGGCCTGCTGTCCGCAGAAGAAGCTCCGTATACCATTATCCTCAATGAAAAAGGCACCCGTATAGAGCGAAAAGTTATCGGCGCAGTGCGCAGCACAGATGCGGGTGGGTATGGTATGCGTGGGTTGCGATGAGGCAGGCAGATTCCTGATTTCCCGTTCCAGTGAAGTAACACCCGCTTCAACATCCTCTATCTTGCCGTCTTCGATGAGGGGCCGCGCGTCCGAAAGAAGATCGTGCGCCTTTTTTAACAGAATATCATTATTCATCGCCTTCGGTTCCTTCACGGTTTTTTATAATATCGGCCATATACGGATACAATCTGAATGTTCCGCAGAAAATTGACGGTATGTTCCCGTCAATAAGCGCTGTAATCGACGCCGTGTCATCTATTGGCACGGCGTGCACCGATTCGGCATCGGGGGTATACGCACGGCTGTCCGGAAGCAGACAGTATATCGTCTCATGACCGGTCGCCGTTATTATCGAAAGGAGACGCTCCGGCTGCTTGTCTATCATGAACGAGACGAAATAGCGGACCGGTTTCCCGCTGAAACGCCTGTCGACCGTCTGGATGAGGTGCTTCAGCGATGATTCGTTATGCGCCACATCATAGTACACGGGAACGTCCCGTCCAAGACGCTCAAACCTGCCGTGAAGAACATTTTCCGACAGTACGGAGGTACAATCATTGTCAGACGCGGAGGGTTGAAGGAGGAAAAATGATGTCAGGGCGCCAGCAGCGTTTTTTGCCGAAGCGAAGCTGCCGCCGCTGATACGGCATCCCTCTATGGTCCGCCCGTTGCCGGTATAGGTAAACGATATATCATCGCTCTCCTCTATATTGGAAATCGAGTATGCATCGCCGTACTCGTACAGCGTGCTCATCATATCTTTCGCCCGTGAACGGATGACCGAAACGGCGGCCGGATCTTCTGATGAGGAGACACACGGTACATTCTTTCGTATGACGGCGCTTTTGTCCCGTGCGATCTCGGCGACCGTTGCGCCGAGGACTTGCGTATGGTCAAGAGAGATATCGGTTATCACCGAGAGTACGGGATCGACGAGTGTCGTCGAGTCAAGACTCCCGCCGAGGCCTGTTTCGAGTACGGCGTACTCCACCGATGCCCGTTTGAAGTGTTCGAACGCCGTCAACGTCATCATGTCGAACCATGTGAGAGGAATATCAGCTGTTTGTCCCGCAATGTCGTCGATTATGGCGAGGGCCTCCTCATCCGGAATGGACGTATCCACCACGATACGTTCATTGACACGCACAAGGTGAGGGGAGGTATAGAGCCCGCATCGAAAGCCCGCCTGCTTCAGCAGCCTGTAGAGATAGAAGGCAACGGTCCCCTTGCCGTTGGTTCCGGTGATGAGTATCGACTTGAACGCGCGCTGTGGATAGTCAAGCGCCTGCACGGCCGCCTTCAGCGGTACCGTCGAATAACCGGAAAAGGCTCCGGCGCGGCTTTCATTGTTCAGGTATTTTTCAAGACGCTTCTCAATCGGTCCCATGCTGCATTTCCTCAAGGTTGGTGGGCAGTATATCTCCGGCGGACAGACCGTCAACACGAAAGCTGAAGTGGCTGTCTGGAAGAGAAAGTGGTTGCATTTCTTTATCATTGGTATACTATACGGGTAATCCAGCAATTTTGCAGAAGGTACGAATAATGAACAAGGACAGACAGATACTTATCACAATTTTGGCATTTTTGACCCTTTCCATTATCGTGACCGTCCTACAGATAAGCATGACGCTTCCGGAGGAGGGCGAGAAGTTTGCCTTTCCCGTCGAAAGGACCGGTCCCGGTATTGGTGTTGTCAGGATTTACGAGCAGATTTCAACTGCCAGCAATTCCAACGCGTTCGGACAGCAGTCCGGAGCTGATCTCATCGTTCAGACTCTCGACCGGTACATGAACAATCCCAGGATCCGTGCCGTTGTCATCCGGATAAATTCTCCAGGTGGATCAGTCAGCGCAACACAGGAAATTTTTCAGAAGGTGCTGGAGCTGCGCAAGCGGAACATTCCGGTAATCGCCTCCCTGGGCGACATCGCGGCATCCGGCGGCTATTATATCGCGTCTGGCTGTGATGATATTTACGCAAATCCTGGTACATTGACCGGTTCCATCGGAGTCATTATAGCCGCTCCGTCGTTCCGTGCCCTTTTTGAGGAGATGGGTATCGACATGAACGTCATAAAAAGCGGAGAGTACAAGGATATCCTTTCGTCAGTGCGTGACTTGCGTGACGACGAGCGGGTACTCCTCCAGGAGGTCGTGGATATTACCTACAAACAGTTCCTCAAGGACATCTCCCTTGGAAGGAACATGCCGATCGACGACTTCGAACAGTACGCTGACGGCAGGATATTCACCGGTACTCAGGCGTTCGACTACGGTCTGGTGGATTATATCGGATCGTTTGAAGACGCCCTGAACAAGGCACGGGAGCAGGCAGGGCTGAAACCGGACGCTCCCGTCTACCTGGACACCATCAATCCGGTTGAACTCTTTCTCGGTTCACTCAGTACGCGGCTTATGCCGGAGATTGCCGCGCTTCCGCGGCGGAATTATTCTATAGTAGAATACAGGTACAATCCATGATAGAAAAAATACGTTCACTTGTCTGGCTCGACTACTGTATGGCCATTCTTACCGATTTCAAGCGGCTGGGACTGCTCCTGTCCCGCCATACGTTTATTCCCGCGACACTCGTTTTTCCGGTACTTGCCGCTTTTACAGACATCATCGCATTGTACCGTGCCTTTGAAACAGGGCGTTCTTTTTTTGTCTCACTGTCATACGGGTTTCTCCTCCTGGCACTGATAAACATTATCAGCGCATGGCTTGGAGCATCGCTTCTGACAACCGCCGTAGAAAGCTCGGCGGAATCACCGTCACTGTCGCGGAACTTTTCGATCGTGAACATCACCTTCGCGTTCAGGCTCTTCGTCCTGCCGCTGGTTACCATAATGGCATCGATTTCATTCGCGCCGGCCGCGTTCTTGTTTTTAGGATACATCGGTGCGGGTGTTGCCGGGATTCTGTGCAGTGCGTACTGCATCAGCACCATCTATTCACTTCCGCACGGCAAAAGCATCATGCTGGTCATCGTTCCGCATCTGGTCTTTGCAACAGCACAGTTTCTGCTCTTTGTGCTGGGTATTTTGTATCTTGTCCGTCTGGCCTCGCTCGCGTAGGCGGCACGGTTACCGTAAGAAGTGGCCCGTGTGTCAGATCATGATACAGATGTGTGTCGACACCCGGATACATTCGTTTTTTAAAGTGTATTACAGAAATATATTTGAAAAATATAACCCCCCTCTCTAAATGATACCGGTTATCACAAAAATAGAAATTATCGTAAGGACGTATTCATGAAAACTATTGGAGTCTGTCTCGGAGCCACTACGGTCTCCGCTGTACATATCGATATGACGGATGACACCGTATCGGTACTGGACCACCGTCACCTGCCTCACGAAGGAGATCCAAAGACCAAACTCGCCGCGTTTCTTGCACAATGCGGCTGGGACTACGACAAGATCGCGTTTACCGGCAGGAAATTCCGGGAGTTCGTCAACTCTGCAACCCTTACGGAACCCGAAGCCGTCGAGTATGCGCTCTCGTATACGCTGCAATCACGTACGGTACCGGAGGCTGTCGTTTCGGTCGGCGGTGAGACCATCATGGTCTACCTGCTGGACGCAAACGGGCGGATCCGCAACGTGGAGACCGGCAACAAGTGTGCGTCGGGTACCGGCGAATTCTTCATGCAGCAGATCAAGCGGATGAACCTCCCGATTGACGAGGCGATTGCCAAAGCTATGGAGGGAGATCCCTATCACGTCAGCGGCCGCTGTTCGGTCTTCTGCAAAAGCGACTGTACACACGCCCTCAACAAGGGCGTACCGATCGAAAATGTGGCCGCCGGTTTGAGTAAAATGATAGCCGGAAAGATAAACGAACTCATTGCAAAGCACAAGGTCAGGAACATTCTTGTAACGGGCGGCATGTCCAGAAACCGCGCGGTGATGAAATATCTCCAGGAACATGTAGAATCGATGGTCATTCCGGATGAGGCATTCTACTTTGAGGCGCTCGGTTCCGCGATCTGGGCCAAAGACAACGGAGCGCCGGCAATCAGACATATCGACGAGATAATCCACCAGGGAAAGACAAGCTTCTCCTTCCTCGAACCGCTTCGCGACTACGAGAAGATGGTCACCTTTAAACAGGGCAACCGCGTCATGCCGGATGAGGGAGACGAGTGCATTATCGGGCTTGATGTGGGTTCGACCACAACCAAGGCCGTCCTTATCAGGACCAGGGATGACGCCATCGCAGGGTCGATCTATCTGCGGACAGACGGCAATCCGATCAAGGCATCACGAGCCTGCTACGCAGCGCTCAGGGATCAGCTCGACGGCACCAACGTCAACATCATCGGTCTTGGAGTAACAGGCTCCGGCAGACAGATTGCCGGACTCCACGCGCTGACCGACGGCATCATTAACGAGATTATCGCGCACGCGCGTGCTGCTACCTACTACGATCCAGACGTTGACACAATTTTCGAGATAGGCGGACAGGACGCCAAGTACACCTATATCACAAACTCGGTGCCGTCGGACTACGCGATGAACGAGGCATGTTCCGCGGGAACCGGCTCCTTTCTTGAGGAGGCTGCGTACGAGTCACTTGGTATCAACGTAAAGGAGATCGGCGACATCGCCATGACCGCAGACGCGCCGCCGAACTTCAATGATCAGTGCGCCGCGTTTATCTCCAGCGACATCAAGACGGCCTTCCAGGAGGGAATCAGCAAGAAGGATGTGGTCGCGGGACTCGTCTATTCGATATGCTTGAACTATGTCAACCGGGTAAAGGGGAACCGGCAGGTTGGCCGGAAGATATTCATGCAGGGCGGTGTGTGCTACAACAAGGCGGTTCCGGTTGCCATGGCGGCCCTTGTAGACCGGGAAATTATCGTACCGCCTGAACCGGGCCTCATGGGAAGCTACGGCGTCGCGCTTGAGGTAAAGTCCCAAATCGAAAAGGGATTTCTTGCACGGCAGAAGTTTGACCTTGACGTGCTGATCAACCGGGAAGTGGCGTACGACAAGCCGTTCATATGCGGTGGCGGAAAGGAGAAGTGCGACCTTGCATGTTCAATCAACCGCATCAGAATTGAGGGGACGGTCTATCCGTTCGGCGGTGCGTGCAACCGGTACATCAACATGCGCCGCAACATCAACGTTGACGCCAACGAGTTTGATCTGGCCAGGTACCGTCAGCACCTCCTTTTTCACGACTTCTTTCCCGACCAGACGCATCTTGAAAGTGATGCGCTGCGGATCGGACTGAACCGAACCTTTCACAATCATCTGATACTCCCGCTGTACGCGCACTTCTTTGACCGGCTGGACATGAAGGTCGTCCTTTCAGACGAGGTGCACCAGGAGGGCATCGAACGGAAGACAACATCGTTCTGCTTTCCGTGCGAGATATCGCTGGGACTCTTCGATGACCTGCTCGACAAGAACGTGGACCATATCTTCATGCCGCATATTGAAGAGATGTATGTCAACGACAAGGAGAATGTCCGCAAGGAGTTTCACTGCACATGCATCTTCGTACAGGGCGAGTCTTTCTTCCTCCAGGAGGCGTTCGGTGACAGGCGGGATGAGTTTGAGGGCAAGTTTCTGACTCCGACAATCAATTTTGCCCGCGGTTACGAATACGAAACCGAAGCATTCGCCGAGCTTGCCGAAAAACTCGGCAGGACACGGGAGGAGGGCAGGGCTGCCTTCCGCTTTGCCATTGAAAAACAGAAGGAGTTTACCGCTGCATGCAAGGACGCTGCGGCGAAGGTCCTCAAGAAGATAGAGTCAAATCCAGACACCTTCGGGGTGGTCCTGTTGGGCCGTCCATATAACTCGTTTGCAAAGGAGGCAAACAAGGGCATACCCACAAAATTTGCCTCACGCGGCATACACCTGATACCGTTTGACATGCTTCCATGGGAGGAGATGCCGGAGGACCATGAGATGTTCTGGGAGATGGGCCACCGCATCATGAAGGCCGTGCATTTCGTGAAAGGGCATCCGCAGCTGTTTGCCACATACATCATGAACTTCCTCTGCGCAATCGACTCGATCCTGATAACCAAGTACCGCGATGCGATGGGAACCAAACCGTCGCTCACGCTGGAACTTGACGGCCATACGGCCGACGCCGGTGTCAATACCCGTATCGAGGCGTTCCTTGACATCGTCAAAAACTACCGTCAGATCCAGGACTCCATCATGGACCGCGACTACTCATCGTTTGTCGAGTCCGAACTCGTGATGGAACGGGGCAGGATGGTCATGTACAACTCCAAAGGCGAGCGACTGACGATGAACGACCCCAATGTCACGATGCTTGTTCCCAACATGGGTGACGCCTCGTCACGCCTGCTTGCGGCAGTTCTTCGACGGGAAGGAATTAACTCCGTCGCCATGCCTGTTTCGGACATGGAAGTACTCAAGTACGGCCGAGCCAACACAACCTGCAAGGAGTGCATGCCAATGCTTCTTGTCATTGGTTCCATGCTGAAATACATCTACAAGAAACGAAAGGAGGGGGAGAACATCATCCTCTTTATGCCGGCGGCCGCAGGCTACTGCAGAATGGGACAGTATCGCATCTTCATCCGGAACATGCTGAAGAAACTGGATATACGGGACGTCGCACAACTCTCGCTGGAAAATGAAAACAGCTATGCCGGACTCGGACCGCGCTTCACCATACGCGCATGGCAGTCGGTCGTTACGGGCGACTGTCTCAAGGATATCCGTAACTCCATCCGCGCGATGGCATGTGACCAGGAGGAAGCCCTCGCGATCTATGAGGAAGAGCTGCAGAAACTTGAAAAGGTTTTTGAGAAGGGCAATGTATACAAACAGCTGAAAAAGACCGCCGATCGTTTCGCGCAGATACCGCGAAAGTTCAACATTGACCAGGCACACTTCGTTGCGATCATGGGCGAGATATTCGTCCGCCGCGACGGTTTCTCGCGCCAGGGACTTATCGAACGGCTCTCAAAGGAAGGGTTTGTGGTACGGGTCTCTCCGCTGATGGAATGGGTATACTACATGGATTACCTCATAAAACACGGCATGTTCGAGGCTTCCAACAAACTCACGGACAGGTTTGAACGCTGGGTTTCCGCCAAGCTTGAGAAGGGAATCGAACGGAAGATCAAGAAAATTCTGGTACAATCAGGCCTGCTCGAGTATTCGGAGATCGACCTTGACAAGATGCTGGCGCACTCTACCCACGTATTGCCGAAGCAGCTGAAGGGAGAACCCGGCATGATGGTCGGCATGGCGATGCACGAGTCCATAGACAAATACGCCGGCATCATCTCGATTGGACCGTTTGGCTGTATGCCGGTCCGGTACACCGAGTCTCTGCTGACGCCCCAGATGACGGTCAAGGGAAAGAAGGACGGTATGACCCACGCAGGACACCATGACCACAGCCATCTGGACCATTTTGACGATAACGACTCCCTCCCGTACCTTACCATAGAGTCTGACGGGAATCCATATCCGCAGGTAATCAACGCACGGATCGAGACATTTATTCTGCAGGCAAAACGCATGGGAGAGAAGATGCAATCGCATATACGGTAATACACATTACACCTGCCGGATCTCATGACAAGATCCGGCAGGCTTTTACCTTTGATGAAACACTCGGTGATTTATTTTTCTAATGAGACATAATATATATTATCGGAAGTAAGATCTATCCAGGGAATTCGAAATATGACAGCTACTCCCGACGACTCAATCCGTATTATACTGATTATTTCCGGTAGAAAGGCGCGTGTACAGATCCTGTGCACCCTGATGCGACGGCTCAATGGAGAGTGCCGACTCGGCATATGACAGAGCTTTTTCACGGTTATCATGGCGGAGATAGAGTCGTCCCAGGACGACGTACGCGTCCGTATAATGGGGATCAAGCTCGATGACCTTCAGCATGCTGTCCCGGGCCGAGATGTCGTCGGGATTTGACCTGTTGAAGTGGAAGATTCCGAGATAATAGTGAAAGACAGCGTCGTCCGGAAACTGTGATGCAGCCTCGGATGCGAGCTGCGTCCCGATACGGATGTTCTCCTCAATACCCTCGGGGCTTACCGCACGGGACTCATATGCGTTGTGATACCGAATCTGTACCATACCCAGATAGAGTCTGAAAAGGTCTTCCCGGTCATGGATAAACCCCCGTGTTTTATACGCTTCCGAAAATTCGCGGAGTGCGTATTCGTAGACGCCGTCCTTCAGATAGATATAACCGAGCTCGACATGTGATTCGGCGTGTCCCCTGTTCTTCCGTATCGCCTTCTCGTACTCAAGCATCGCCTGGGCATCGTCTCCGTTCTGTGAGAAATAGTCTCCACGTGCCTTGTGCACATACGCATAGCGCGCCGCGTTATCCTCCCGGTGCTGTACGACGCGGAAATTTTCCTGCACGCGGCGGAAGTTGCCGTACCCGACGAGAAGATAGCCGAACGATGCGCTCTGAAAAACGGTGGTCACCTCAAAGCTGGAGACGATAAGGTTGCGCTCGTTGATGATGTAGAGGGTATTGCCGGGGATAATGCCTTCCTTGTCGGCAAGCCTGACGGTGACCTTTGTCTTTGACTGCGCCAGCTGGCGTAGTTCCTCGTCCGCGACCTCCCGTGCGCCCAGCGACAGCACCCGCCCGCGGACGATACCCGTTCTGCCTGATTTGTCGTTCTGGGTGTAGAAGAAGGTCACCGCCTCCTCCGGCGGCATCTGCGCATGCAGCGTGCATGTGCAGTACAGTATGAATGTGATGATATGTTTCCTGTTCATTTAAAGCATCCGCAGCGGATCAAGCGCTGTTTCGTACTTGCGTATCTCAAAATGCAGGTGGGGGCCCGTCGAGACGCCGCTGGAACCTGATTTGCCGATAACCTCTCCCTTCCGGACACGGTCGTTTTTAACCTTTAACCGTTTCGAGAGGTGCGCATATACCGTTATATAGTTCTTCGGGTGCTTTATGACGACCATCCAGCCGTATCCCTGTTTCCAGCCGCTGTAGAGCACCGTTCCCGACTCCGACGCGCGGATGTCCGACCCCATGCCGGCACGGATATCGATGCCGTTATGAAACTGGCGCCGGCCCGTTATCGGATGGTTCCGCATGCCAAACGCCGACGTAATGTGCCCGGTAACCGGCCATCCAAACTGTAGTCCGTTCTTCTGCGCCTGTGTTTTATTGACCGACTTTTTACCCGATGCAGCCGAACGTGCGACGGCACGGTTAGTGCTCTCCTGTACGGCTTCTTTCGGCTTCGGTTTTTCCTTTACCGCATCCGGCAGAAAGATCTTCTGTCCCGACCGTATGATGCCGCCCTTTCCAATATTGTTATGCGACTGAAGGCTCGCCAGTTTGATCCTGCTCTTTTGAGATATTCCGCTGAGCGTATCGCCCTTCTCCACCGTATAGAAGTATCCGTTTCTGTTCGGGACGCGAATTTTGGTGCCGGGTTTCACATGGTCCGCGTTTTGAATGCTGTTAATCTGTATGATATACCGGTGGTTGGTTCCGTACTTCCGGGCGATCGTCCAGATGCTTTCACCCTTCTTAATGACATGCTCGGACAGATGCCAGCGCTCGTCTTTTTTCCTCAGTTGCGAAAGAAGATCACCGCCGTCCGGTGCAGCACCGCCGTCCTCAACGGATCCGTCCTCGACGGAACCGTCGAGGACGGAACCATTCTTGACGGTATCGCCGTCGTTTGCGATAAAGTCATCGTCAAAGATGATCTCGCCACGGGCATCTTCCGTTCGGTAGACCGTGTCAAGATCGCTCGAGTCCATCTCGAGCGAATCCAGAATAAGCGCGTCCTCGACGTTTTCCAGCCCTTCGTCAAGCGATACGCTTCCGTTCATGTAGAAAATCCGTCCGCCGTTTGCAAGAACCGTAAAGGTCGTCGCACCGGTCAGGATTATTCCAAGGTAGAAGATGAGCATTCTGTCTTTCATGGGAATAGTATCGGATTTTATGTCTGATCAGTGCAGGTGTTTTTTGGAATTTATACACAAGAGGCGGTCGGAGATGACGCGCATTCCGGGGTCTTTGTGTGGTATATCCATGATCACAAGCGGTATGGATGCAGATCTATACAAAAGTTGTGTCGCAAGTCATGCACGGTCATACAGCCGAAAAAAAAGCCGCCCCGAAGGACGGCCTGAATTGCTGATACAATAAACGGGCTGTTATCTGCTGACCGCAGACATATCAAGACCAAATGATCCCGGAGAGTAGCTTTCGCCGTTATCGTTAAACGTTGTTTTGAAATCCTTGGAGCCTTCTTCGGTGATGATCGAGATGTGGACTTCGATTTCGGCCGATCCCGGATTCCAGTCTGAACCGATAGAGTACGGCTCAGCATACGGTGTGAAACCTTCAGGCCAGTCGCCGTAACCGATGATCATCTCCGGACCGTATCCAAACCACGTGTCAAACGAGAGGATACCGGAGTCGTTGTTGGAGCTGTACCATGCGATTACATCGGTGGTGGCACGGTTTGTCATGGCAAAGTCAAGGTCGATGACCTTGTCGGGATCGGAATCCTTTCCAGCCTCTTCGGCGTATCCCTTGTTATACGACATGATAGAGATGACCTTCGCCGTATCACTATTATCAGTGTCGTCAAATGTTATCGTATAGCTCTGTCCGACCGGCTCGTTGTCAGCATCAATATTCTCACACATGGACAGACGGGTTACCCAGCCTTCTGCAAGGTGGATCGAACGGGTCTCATACACGCCGTTTTCGTCGAATCCGATGAAGTGGTAGTGTCGGCTGAAATTTGTTCCGTCAGGGCTGACCTCATACACGAGGTATTTTGTAGAATTCTTGAAGTCTTCGATAAGACCGGTCAGTACAACGGTTTCAGCTTCTACCACATTAGCTTCGGTAGAACCATCTTTTGAACGCTTGGCCGGCATTCCCGTACTATCATCCGGATACCATTTGTCGTTACCGTCAGAAGCGTATTTTGCGTTTTCGTCTACCGGTATCGGCTGTCCAAACGTCTCGCGGTCGAAGACACCGTATGCTGAACTGTCCATGGTACCGGCAAAGACAAACGAGAAGCCGAAGTATTCTTTGTCTTTATCAAAAACACCATCAGGAGCAGTTTTTGGCGTTGGATTTTCTCCATCACAGAATTTTGTAGATGCTGTTGTTGGTGCGGGAGCCGTGCTTTGTTGGGGCGCTGCCGGTTCATCTGCTTGTGCAGGAGCAGGATCGGGACCGCCGCCCAGCTTGAAGTTTCTGGTCTTGCGGGATTTCAGATCGACAGCAATGATAGCGATCTGCTAGATGTTGCCTATA
>CAZAHA010000056.1:0-13301 GCA_964484915.1 uncultured Leptospirales bacterium | reverse complement strand
CTCCGAAAAAGTCATGCTTATGCACCCTGCTGACGACGATCTCATCATTTCCCTCACGGAGCTTGATCTCGACTTCCCCCTCCATGATCACGTACATCCTGCTTTCTTTATCTCCGGCAGAAATGATCATTTCGCCGTATTTATACTCAAGCGTGCGCTGTGACATATTGGCTGGTCTCCCGCTGGTTCTTGGATATGCTCCTCATCAACCTAAACAATGGCAGCCGCATTTTCCAGCAATTTTTTAAACGGTATTTTTTTTATCATGATATCCGACGGTGTAACGACCCTGAGGCTGCCGCTTTCCTGCCCGATACAAAGAGAGATATAGAGTCCGGCTTTCTTCAGGCTGATAATCCGCGTGTTGTCCGGGAAGACCGCCTTCCCTTCTCCGGCTGAAACAGGGATCTCCGACAGCGGACGGTCGATGCCGCAGCCGGTATACTTCAGATAACTCTCTTTTCGTGTCCAGACAGCATAAAACAGGCGCTCCCGGAGGAAGAACGGCGTACGGCGGTATATTTCGCGCTCCTCTCCTGAAAAGACATGGGCCGCAAGTTCGTGAATATTTTGTCTGCCTCCGGCCTTCTCGATGTCCAGTCCGACCCTTTTATCATACAACGCGAGCGCGGCACGGTCCGCCGAATGGGAGATCGAAAACGACGGCATTACAGGGTCTGCAAAGCAGGGGCGTCCGTTTTCCCCGAAGACAAGAGGACTATTCACCGCATCTGGATACGCACCTCTCAGATAAAGGAGGAGCAGCAGCCGTCCCGCAAGATGTGCGGCCATTGCAACAGGCGACCGGTAGCGGCGCGGAGCGAGTCCTGTATGGTTTGAGAGAAGTGAATATATCTGTTCGCACCGCTCGGCTGTGATTGTGCTGATCCTTGTGTGAAGTATCAGCGGAACGGAAAGCTCACTGATTATCCAGGACCGGTTCATTTGAGAAGCGATATCAGCTGGTGAAAAACGATGTTTACCGTCCGCATGCGTACGGCATCCCTGTCTCCGGGGAGAACCATCCTGTACACAGACTCGGTACCACGAACAATAAGCGCGTAGTAGACGAGACCGACCGGTTTTTCAGGCGTCCCGCCGTCCGGACCGGCAATCCCCGTTATACCGACCGTGACATCGGCACCATACCGCGTACGGACTCCTCGCGCCATCTCCAGTGCAGTCTCCTGGGAAACTGCACCGTATGCTGCAAGCGTCTCCGGCGAGACACCGAGCTCTGAAACCTTGATCTTGTTTGCGTAGGATACAATGGAACAGAGAAAGACATCCGAGACGCCCGGCACAGAAACAAGACGTGATGCGAACATTCCACCGGTACAGGACTCCGCGCATGCAATCGTATAGCCGCGCTCTGCCAGAAGCCGCACACAGCATGACTCAAGCGTATCGTCATCAAACCCGTACACATGCGGATCAAGCCTGGCAACGAGTTCCCTCTCGAGGGGCGCGATGAGATTACGTGCCTCATCGTGCGTGGAAGCGCGCGCGGTTATACGGAGCGAACACTCACCCGGCTTCGCGTACGGCGCGACCGTCGGATTAACAGAGTCCCGTATGATTTCAGCGACCCTGTTTTCCATATCGCTCTCCCCGATACCGGCGATACGGAGCGTCCGCGACACAAGCATCGTGTCCGTCCTCCTGCTGAGAAAGGGATCGATATGTTCGGTAAACACATGTTTCATCTCATGCGGGGGGCCGGGAAGCATAATGACTGTCGTCGTTCCGACGGTTATGAGGCATCCAGGCGCCGTACCCGCATCGTTCAGAAGCGCAGTACCTCCACGCGGTATCATCGCCTGCCGTCTGTTGTTTTCCGTCATCGTCCGTCCGCGAAGTTCAAAGAAGCTTTGGATCCGTTTCAGTGAGAACTCATCAAGTACCAGGGGTACGCCCAGCGCCTCGGCGACACACTCACGGGTTATATCGTCCTGCGTGGGACCGAGTCCCCCTGTTGTGACGATGATATCGTTCTCTCGCATCGATTCCTGAAGCAGTGCAACCAGCCGTCCATGGTTGTCACCCACGGTCCGCTGCTGAAAGAGATTAACACCGTATTGCGCGAGCCGCCTGGATATCCATGCGGCGTTTGTATTGACCGTATCGCCCAGCAGAATCTCGGTTCCGACGGTTATCACTTCACATCTCATGTGATCCTCCAAACAGGCGCATGATTTCTGACCGGAACGACGCGTATGTATCAGTACGAATCGCCTCTCTGATCCGTACCATCAGGTTTTTCATAAAATGCAGATTATGGTGGGTATTGTAAATGAGCGCACTTATCTCCCCCACCCTGAAAAGATGCCGCAAATAGGACCGCGAATAGGTGCGGCAGACAGAGCAGTCGCAGCCGGGGTCAAGCGGAGAGAAGTCATACTCAAACCGGCTGCTCTTGATGTTTATCCTGCCTTCCGTCGTATACAGCGTCCCGTTACGCGCGATGCGGGTGGGCATGACGCAGTCGAACATGTCGATGCCGTGGGCGACCGACTCCACGATCTCGACGGGACTCCCGACACCCATCATGTACCGCGGTTTGTCCGCGGGCATAACCGAGGCGGTCAGCTCTGACATCTCGTGGTAGAGTTTCTTCGGCTCTCCAACCGAGAGTCCGCCGACCGCATAGCCCGGAAAATCCATCTCCGCAAGCCGTTCGGCACACTCGCGGCGGAGGTCTTCATACGTGCTTCCCTGTATGATGCCGAAAACGGCCTGGCGGTCGTGATCAAAGCGTTCCTCATAGTACTCACGCGCCTCCCGCGCCCAGCGCACCGTCCGTTCGACAGCGTCTCTGGCACGCGAATGGTCAACCGGATACTCGACACACTGGTCGAGCACCATCATGATATCGGACCCGATGGTCCGCTGAATGTCGAGGACGCTTTTGGGAGTAAACAGGTGGGACGACCCGTCAAGATGCGACCTGAATGTTACGCCGTCCTCGCGTATCTTGCACAGATCAGAGAGTGAGAAAACCTGAAATCCGCCGGAATCCGTCAGAACCGGCAGTTCACACTTCATGAATGAATGGAGCCCCCCGGCCCTATCAAGGACACCGGTACCGGGACGGATATACAGATGATAGGTGTTGGCAAGCACTATCTCAAATCCGGTTTCCTGGAACATACTCCACGGAAGCGCGCGGATCGCTCCACGGGTGGCAACCGGCATGAAAACGGGGGTGCTGACGGTACCGTGTGCGAGGGTCAGTGTTCCGAGTCTGGCCGGTGTTGAACTGTCTGTGTGATGTATGGTAAATGTCATGATAATAGACCGCCTTGTGAAAACGGACGTCAGACTATGTACAAGACGGGAAGGCGCAAGTATTATTTACATCTCGTAACGGACCGAGAGGAGGAGGGCAACATCCTTTCTGTTGTACATGTTCACCGCGCTTTCAAGGCCTATCTTGACCGGAGCCGCGTTATACTCGATACCGACGATGTAGACCGGCATGAGGGGAAAGGGATAAAACATTGTCCTCGAGTCGTATTCGAGCTCCATCAGATAGTCCGAACGGTAGTCAAAACCGTTTCCGATATCGGCGTCCAACGTATCGTCTGCCGCCATGAGCTCACCGGTCGAGTCGGCCTCGATTCCAAACCAGCTCCATCCGAGGGAGAGGTTACCGCCTGTATAAAAAGTCAGAGCCCTGACGACACGAAAATAGCCAATTGCCTCCCCGCATACTGTCAGCTGCAGCATCCGCATGGTCGCATTATACTCTCCTTCAAGATAGGTATCGACAAGCTGGGCCGTACCGGAACCGGGATCGATACTGGTCTGCGGCATAGAAATGTTATAGTCTCCCACAACACCCATGTAGCCGGTCATGATGTCTCCGCCGACTCCGCAGGTCAGCCCCTCAAAGTTAAACAGAAACGGCAGCAGGCGCTGCGGACCGAGAACCATGTACCGGAACTTTGCACCAATCGCAAACTGGCGGTAGTCGTCTACCGTGACGTCGGAGACAGTCGGCTCCGTGTCGATCATATACATGTCAAGTACGGAAAATTTGGCCACGATATCGCTTCGTGACGATAGCGCCATACCGAAACGGAAATTAACGACCGGAGTCAACGCCGGATATGAATCGGGTTTTGCCGTACCGGCAAAATAATCCCCGTTTGCTTCGGAAAAACCGGCAACCAGACCGAAATCCATGTTACTGATGTGCGGCGTGCCGACCGTATAGCCGAGTACGTTCTGCAGATAGTACGAGTTCGCGAAATGGGGGCCGTTTGTGTTGACCATATCCTGAAAGTCTTTGGCAAAGCGGCGTGCCTCCCTGTCAGAGAGGGTAACGCCGGTAAACTTTGGATTCTGCGTGCTGTCGACAGTCGTCTTCGCGCGGGCTGTATTGAGACAGACGAATATCGAGGCAAGACAAAACGCGTATGCGAGAATATGTGAATATCGGAATCCCATACTCTGTATAACGGTTAAAACGGGTACATTCTTGACTACAGATATCTTCAGGCTGCTGAATTTACGGGAGATGGCTGTCAACGGCCGGCGCCGGTTCGCAGAATCCGTCAAAATTATGCGTAATCCTGGCGTATGCCGAATGGTTGTGTATCGACTCCATGTTATCGGATTCAACCGAGAAACCCTCGACACCAGGGATCTCCCTGAGACACAGAGCGACCTGGCGCACGAGGTCCTCAACAAACACCGGGTTCTCGTAGGAGTGTTCCGTAACGTATTTCTCGTCTTCACGCTTCATGAGCGAATAGAGTCCGCTCGACGCGCTCTTCTCGGCGATCTCTATAAGATCCTCAAAATAGATCTTCCTGCGTGTACGGATGGTTATAATGACGTATGAACGCTGGTTATGGGCGCCGTATCTGCTGATTTCCCTGGAACACGGACACAGCGAAAGTACCGGCACCCTGACGCTGATGGTATAGTGCGGCATCGATGAGTCCCCGTGAATGGAACAGTAGTATTCCATGACAGACTGCGCGCCGCTTACCGGCGCGGTCTTCGTGATAAAATAGGGAAACTCAAAATCGACATACGCCGTTTCGGCATTGAGCCGGAGCTTCATCTGCTCGAGAATCTCCGGTATCCTGGTTGTGCTGATCTCGGAATACTCGTTGAGGATCTCGATAAACCGGCTCATGTGCGTGCCGCGGAAGTCATGCGGAAGCGACACATACATGTTTACCTTTGCGACCGTGTGCTGATAACCGTTTGCCTTGTCCAGCACCGTTACCGGAAAGCTGAAGTCCTTGACACCGACCTGGTCTATCGGAAGTTTTCTGTTATCAGGCTGCGACTGAATATCCGTGAGTGTACATTTCCTGTTCATCGTATCAGGTAAGAATCCTTGGCCCGTCTTTTGTTACCGCTACTGTCTCTTCAAACTGCGCCGTGAGTGTTCCGTCAACCGTTTTCACGGTCCAGCCGTCCGCGTCCTTTTGTACATCACACGGTTTCTGCGCAACGACCGGTTCCAGGGCGATCACCATTCCCTCCTGAAGCGGGAGGCCGTGGGCGGGATCATGGTAATGGAGTATCACGGGCGCTTCATGAAGCGAATACCCAACGCCGTGGCCGGTAAACTGCTTTAAAACCGAGTATCCGTGTGCAGACGCCTCTGTCTCGAACGTCCGCCCCAGTTCATAGAGCGGGAGTCCCGGCCGTATCCGGGAAAGGCCCGCGTCGAGGATCTCCCTGGCACGGTGTACAAAGAGCGCCACATCCTTCACGGCAATACCCGCAACGAAGGTACGGCATGCGTCCGCGAAATATCCGTTCTTGACCACGCCGATGTCTATCGAGACGACGTCACCGTTTTGTATCCGCCGTCGCCTGGACGGGACACCGTGTACGGCCTCATCATTCAGGGAGATGCATGAGGCGTGTCCGTAACCGTTTACGGTTTCAAATGCAGAACGCGCGCGGCAGGCACGGATCGTATGCTGTATCCAGGAATCAACCTCGAGAGTGGTGTGCGACACGAGGTCCTGCCGGCTGAGCCCTGAAAAAATCGTGTTCAGGATGCGTCCCGCCTCGGCAATACGTGCCATGTCATCGGCAGACTTCAGACGGACACCTCCAGTGTGTCCGTTTCTATGCATCGGATGCGGCGGTTTGTGTTTCCTTCCTGACGCTCTTTCCCGCCGTGGTGGCTGCCGGACTCTTCTTCTCCGAAGTGTTGTCCTCTGTTTGCTTCCGTCCCTTGTCAGCAGAGGCAGTATCCTCCTCCTGTATGACCCCCGCCGCCTTCTCTGTCTCTAACCCCAGCTCGGATGCGGTGTCGGGCTTCTCATTCAGGACATTCTTGACGTTTTCCCGCCCCTCACCGATCCGCTCCTCACCGTACGAATACCAGGTACCCGCCTTGCTGATTATGTCATACTGCACTCCCAGGTCCAGTATGCCTCCGGCCCGTGATATTCCTGCGTCATACATGACGTCAAATTCTGCCTTCTTGAACGGCGGCGCGACCTTGTTTTTCACGACCTTCACCCGTACACGGTTGCCGATTGCATCCTCACCCTTCTTCAGCGTCTCGATACGGCGGATGTCCAGGCGCACGGATGAGTAAAACTTGAGAGCGTTTCCGCCTGTCGTTGTCTCGGGCGAGCCGAACATGACGCCGATTTTGTGCCTGATCTGGTTGATGAAGATGACCGATGTCTTGGACTTGGCGATGATACCGGTCAGCTTGCGGAGCGCCTGACTCATGAGCCTTGCCTGGAGACCCATGTGCGAATCGCCCATGTCTCCTTCGATTTCCGAACGGGGTACAAGCGCAGCGACCGAGTCGACAACGACGATGTCGATCGCGCCGGAACGCACCAGACTCTCGGTTATTTCAAGCGCCTCCTCTCCGGTATCCGGCTGGGAGACAAGAAGGTCGTCTGTCCGTACACCCAGCTTTGCCGCATACGCGGGATCAAGCGCGTGCTCCGCATCGACAAAGGCCGCGATTCCACCGGCCTTCTGGGCCTCCGCAACCGCATGCAGCGTCAGCGTCGTCTTGCCCGACGATTCCGGCCCGTAGATCTCGGTTACCCTGCCGCGCGGTATCCCCCCGATCCCAAGCGCGATGTCGAGCTCCAGAGAGCCGGTACTGATGGCCGAAACCCTGACCTTTGCCGAATCGTCGCCCAGCTTCATGATCGAGCCCTTGCCGAACTGCTTTTCTATCTGTGCTATCGCCGATGATAATGCCTGCTCTTTCTGGTTCAGTTCTTTCTGTTCTTTTTCTGCGCCCATAGTGTTATCCTTGCCATATATAGATTTCTTCATAGGGTTTAAACTGCCGTAATCACAGTTTTTCACGTTTTTTTCTCTCTTTACCCGCACCACTGTATGGATAGTATCGGCAAAAGTCAAGCAATACATAACATATGTTCAGTACTAATGACGAACGACATCCCTGACGTTTTGAATGCGTGGATCAAACCTGTTTCTCCGAAATGCTTCCTCAATAACCCTGCGCGCCTCCTTGATCTTGTCCTGTGCAACCAGCGCCTGGGCCATTTTGAGATATGACCCGTAATATTCCGGGATCAGTTCCTGAACCGTCTGATAGTACTGCTCCGCGCTGGCAAAGCTTCCCACGGTAAACTTTACCTTCCCCATCCGGAGGTAACCCCACGGATTGTTTGGGTACGCGGTAATAACCTTTCTATAAAAGCGGTCAGCCTGGTCATACTGCTCCTCGTCATAGTAGTAATCACCTTCAAGGATGTCTGTTACCCAGCATTTTTTATGATTGTATCTGCGGTGCTGTCGGAAATCATGGTTTGTATACCATGTTGTATACCGAAGGGTTGACGCGACATTCTTCAGTTCGTCTATCCAGCTTTCGACCTCCGGATCGTCACGTACATATACGGCCGGCTGTGTGTTCCTGAACCAGATCGACGGCTGAATCCTGTTCTGGATAACCGCGTCGTTGTAGAGGACCGTTCCGGGATAGTACGAAAGATGAACGACTTCGCAGTACCCTGGTCTTGTTTTCTGTATCAGCGCGTGCGTTTTCCTGATATCGTTATACGTCTCTTCCGGAAAACCGGTAAAAAGCCTGATGCTCACGTATAGTCCGATGCGTCTGGCCGCCGCGACCGCCGAACGGATATTATCCTGCGTGATATCCGGCGCGTACTGCTTCAGTATGGACGGCGAGCCGGAAAAGATATTGAACTTGATCCGCTCGAGTCCGTTGAGTTTTAGTTCGTTCAGGAGCTGCTCGTCCACGTTTTTCACGTGCGCGTTGCACTGCCACATGATGTATATCTTGCGCCGTGACAGCTCGCGGCAGAACGCCATCGCCCGTTCCCTGTCTACAAGGAAATCATCGTCCCGGATAATATAGTATATCGTACCGTACCGCTTCTGTAAATTGACGATCTCGCTGACGGTCTTTCTGACTGAGCGGGGGCGCAGCTCGCCGCCGGAGTAGCCCGCGTACGGTATCAGCTGGTCGTCACTCAGCGATCCCCGCGACGACAGAAGGTATTTGAACTGTTCGTTCGGATTGACGTTGATAAGCCGGCCTTCGAACTCGTTTGCCGGCGGTATGACATTTGTCCTGGATAACCTGTCAATATGGAGAATACGCTCCATGTCTGACGACGTCTGCTTCTTCTTGTAATGGATGATGATCCGTTCCAGCAATATCTCGGGTTCTCCACGGATAATGTGGTCGGCCTCCTGGTACCGTTCGGCGATCTCGCCGCTTAAAAAGGTAACGAATGGTCCTCCGATGATAACCGGCACACTGGTTACTTTTTTAACGTCCTTCAGAAGCTTGAGCGACTCGATTCGGTTATGCGTATAGATATGAATATAGATCATGTCCGGCCTGATTTCATGAAGCCGTTTTTCCATCCACTTCGCGGAGTAATCGCTCTTGTTCAGTATAACCGTGTCGCATTCGTTCTCGAGATAGGAGGCGAGCGATATGATTTCTGACGGAATGACCATTTTGCCAAACATGTCTGCGTTTACGGTGTTCTTAACATATGTAAAAAGTATCTTCATAGTGTGCCCAGTGAACATCCCGGTTATGTTTCTGAAGGTGATTCCAAAAAGGTAAACACTACGGTACAGTGAGTACCCATCGTTTTACGGAACACTCTGTATCGATGTTGCCGTACATACAATACTTTGTCCTGCCGTACATATTTTTCAGCCGCACGCAAAACGCGCATGCTTCGCTCAGCCTATCGCATCGCAAGGAACCGTGTCATGCGTTTTTTCGGAAAATTACTGCGCGTTATCCTTTTTTTGGCAACGGCTCTTTCTGAAACCGTGCTCCTCTCATGCACACAGCGTAACAGGAGCCAGCCGTTGAATGAACTCGTCATCTTTGGAGCGTCATCTCCGCAGGCGCCTTACGGGAGTGTACAGACGATCAAGAACCTTACGCTCATTCAGTATACGGAGATCTACTCAGAAGTGATGCCCTCCATACCCCGGGGTGTAGAGGCGCTCTCTGTTATTCCAACGAACATTGCGCTGAAGCGGTACAACAGGCAACAGGATGTCCGGCTTTTCGCAGTGCGGCGTACAGGCCCGATCCAGCCGTTACTGATATGCGGAAGCGACACGGAAAACCCCTTTCAATACCGGCACCGGGCTCATCACCCGATGTCATCGGACGGTATATCTTCAGCAAAAACGGCATCACGCCGGAAATCTCATTCGGCTCTGCCACGCACGCTTCTGTATGACGCCCCGCTTCCGGTTGCTGATGAACCGTTACGCCCGCTTGACTGCGGCATCTCGTATCACTGTGCTGATCCGTCCACCGTACTGTTGTATTGCGGCAGGGACGGGAGCATGCCGAAACTTCGCGAAGTTTTTACATACCGTTTTGCATTCATCAATACGAGGAGAAACTCATACTCATCCCGCTGCGTCTCGACCGAAATTGAACTGCCGTCAGGGTAGGTAAAGACAAGAAGACCGTCCCGTTCGACTGTACTGATCCGCTCACTGCGCAGCCTCCTTGCATGGGTGCTTTTGATTCTGAAATATCGGTCAAGATGGCGCGCCGTCTGGCTGTCTATCCTGCGAAGTGCGTGAAGTAACGGTCCGTTTGTGTACATCTGCCGGTATATAGCCTGTTCCTCTTCTGACGCGCGGACAAGATACTCAAGCACATAAAAGCGGAACTCCGCCATCCCGGTCCAGAGGGTGCCGTAAATGGTATAAAAGGAGACGATTCCGTCGTAATCCTGCAGTCTCCAGAAGAGCGGAAGCAGTTCCAGACAGAGATCCGCACTGCGGAGGTAGGCATTCCACTCGTCGAGCAGCTCGTAGACACCGTGTCCCGCCTCACTGCTTTGCGCCAGTAATGAAAAGCGCATGGTTGCAGGATGATCCGGAACAGCGGGACGCATCAGCGAAAAGGGATATGACGGCGTCAGTCGGACGAATACCGAGCTTTTACCTCCGGTATAGTACAGGTAGGCCCGCCCGGGTCCGGCTTCACTTCCCGATTCATGGAGACGTTTGCAGCCCATGATGTCCGTATAGTGATGAGTCGCCTCGTGGATTGCCTCCGGAAGGGAGAGGGCAACGCTCAGGCGCGAGCCTTTGTTAATATACGCGGACACCGGATCAGCCGTAACGATGGTGTCGCCAAACACATAGCGCGCCGATCCGGTCCGGCTCGCGAGATAATAACCATCCGGTGAATATTCCTTCAGGATGGCGAGATAGTCATCATCCGGTTCCGCATACGCGGCCCCAAAACCACCGGCCACAAGAATACATGCAAGCACGGCTGAAATCATCTCGTTATCGCCTGGACTGCCTTTTCATGCTGCCCGGTCTTGCCGAGGATACGCAGATAGTCGGCACGAACCGAATCATCACGGCCGCTCTGACGGTAGGCCATCTCGATATACACGGCAGCGTTGTCCAGATACGTCATCATGTTCTCGTCATCGGCCTGCAGTGCAAGTTTTTCATAGGTAAGCGCAAGTGTCTGCAGATACTCCGGACGGACGCTGAACGACCGGACACGGGAGAGCACCTCGAGCGCCTGTTCGTACCGTCCGGTCATGAAAAGCGCGTGGCCGTAGTAAAAAAGAATGCTTCCGTTTGAAGAAAATATCCCGGGGTCGTATTCTCTCATTATCGAACGGATGTCGCCGTGTAGTCCGGCCCGGTGCAGAACGGGAAGGAGTTCCTCGAGAGACTCAAGATCGGACGAATCGAAGGCAAGGGATCCCGATATGAGGGATGTGCCTTCACGTATCCTGCCGTTGTTGACATAATACCGCCCCAGAAGCAGCCGCACTGAGCGCTTCTTCGGCCATGCGTAGGTCAAATCCCGCGCAAGCCGTTCAAATGCTCCGTACTGCTTACGGCTGTACAGCTCCTGTGCCCGGGCATAGAGCATGTTGTACCCGTCCGTATGAACGAGCCGGTAATACGTACGGACGAATACCGGGTAGATGCGGTCGCTGAACCGGTACGACAGAACGGCCGCAATCGCTACCAGAATCAGAACGACGGCCCAGGACGCCATGGATGACGGTATTCTCACGTTTTTTTTCATGACACTCCTGCAAATATTGACATCATGACCTCGTTTGTTTTAAATGTACACTCAAACAGAAAAAACAAGACACATTACTCTTTTTTTTTTATAAATTCAGCCGCGACAGGCGTTTTAACACAGGAACCAGACGATGAAAAGGACAAAAACAGCACTTTTTGTGACCGCAGCACTCCTGATCGGTATCGCGTTGCCTGCATATGCGATCACAGGCGGTGAAGCTCTTTCAAAATTCAGATCACGCATGTACTCGATCGGGTCGATGCGCGGCATGATATCCATGACGACCGGCAGCGGTGAAATCCTGACCGGCACATTCAGCTACAAGGCACCCGGCAAGATCCACATACAGTTTGGAAACGGCAAGGCCATCGTCTCGAACGGCCGAAAACTCTGGATATACAGTCCGGAAAGCGGGATTTGCGGCGTTCAGGACCTTGGCGGCGGCGGCAGCGGCGGAATTGCCGGTCTCGTCTCCAACTATACGGCGATGGCACGTCCGGCGGGAAGCGGCGTACTGATAAAGATGACTGGAAACGGCCACTATGACGACATTACAATCATGACGGACGCATCCTTTCTTCTGCAGTCAGCCACATTCAACAGTACGACCGGCAACGGATTCTCCGTTCAGCTGTCCAGTGTACAGACAAACCTCGGACTTCCAAACGGCATGTTTGACTATAGCGTACCAGCCAATGCCCAGCTCGTGAAGAACCCGCTGAACATACAGTAAGCATGCTCAAACATACCCTGCGAATTATTCTGCTGTGTGTGCTTGTCATACCGTCAGGGTATGCCGCCGCGCAGGAGGATGACGGAGCATCCGCACCGCTTGAGACCCGGGAAGAAACGGTCGATACCACAACGGACACCCAGCCCCCTTTGGCAAAGTCGCAGGAGACGACTCCGGAATCGGAAGATGACGAATCACCAGCCCCAACCGACAGCGACCGGGACCAGGAAGATGACGGACTGGATATTCGAGAGCGAATGGAAGAAGCCGAGGAACCGGATGTTGAAGAGAACGGGAAGCGTGAAGAACCGTCTCGCATACAGACGGATGAACGACAGACCTTCGCGGCGGGTGATGATTCCGTTCTGTACTATACCTATATCGGCCCCTGTCTTTCCAGCGGGTTTCATACAATCGACTACAGGGGATGGCACGGCGGCACCCACCGGGAGTTTACCGATCAGGGGTTCTATGTTGAACCGGGCGCGCTTTGTTTCATGGATATTCCGCCGTTTATAACGCAGGTATCGCTTGGATTCCGGGCAAACGTAAACGAGCAGGAAGTAACCCAGGTTCATCATACATCAATCTCCGCCCGGGGCAGGTACATGTACGAAGCAGCGCCGAACATATATGCCGGCGGCGGCCTCGGATTCTATTTTGAAAGTATTCCAGCAAGCGCATCCTACGACGGCGCCGGCGCACTGCTATGCGCATCAGGCGCATACCGTTTCAACTCGTCGTGGATGCTGCTGTTTGATCTCGACATCGGCTTTGGTAATTTCGGTGTGGGAGAGGGGTCTACAAAGATACAATATGGAATCACGGCAGGAGCGGGAACAAAAATGGGAAACCTATAAAGAGGAGAACGGCGCGATAGCGATGCCGTCATTTCTCCTTCTTCTATCTTCAATATCCACTATCGCTTTCTATTACTACACGAGCAGCGGAGCGCGAAATGAACTGATACTGTGTTCTCTAACTTCCACTGTATTCGTGCTGTCCGTC
>CAZAHA010000055.1:0-13385 GCA_964484915.1 uncultured Leptospirales bacterium | reverse complement strand
GTCATAGCATGCGTATAGTGCCTCGGTTGACACATTTTGGGGAACAAAACTGTTCTGTGGTCCGCCCGATTCAATCGTTGTGAGCATGCCTTTTATGGAACTGACGACTTGCTGCGGCGAGAGGGCGCTTTCGGCGAGAACTGCCGGGCACACATCATCGCAGGTGCCGCACTGAGTACAAGCATCGCAGGATCTGAGATCTGTATACTCAAGTTCTGACGGCCGGTTCGCGCCGAAATAGGTCTGTGTGTCGGTAAAGTCAGTGTGTGTTGTAAAACGGAATGCTCTGGATTTCCTGATACTGTCGTCTCCGCCCATCGTTATGTTTACGAGCGGATAGATGTTTCCGTACGTGTCAGCCGACCCGCTTCTGGCTATCAGCAGGAAAATCATGGCGGTGTTAACAGCAACAGATGCCGGATAGAGGCGTTCAATAAAACTGTCGGGAACGACAGACAAAATGCGCGCAATCGTAAAACCGATATAAGACCATTGCTCAAATTCCGGATGCCCGGCAAGGGTTATACGGAACGATTTGGACAGAAAACCGCTTGTTACAAGAAGAAACAAGGCGGCATGAAAAACTGTGTGCCGCCGGTCGGTTGTCAGATGCTGCGGTCTCACAACATACCGAAGGAACATATCGGATGCGAGCGCGGCCAGAATACATAACCCAGCCGTGTCAGTCAGCATTGTCCAGACAAGATACCGGTATCCATACAAAATATTGCGTGAAAGGAACGGTATAGAGACGAGTACATTCCAGAGGTACAACGATCCGGTCAGTAGTATCAAAACAGCCGAGCACAGTACAAAAAAATGGAACAGAGAGAAGAGAAATCCCTTTCCTGGAGTTGGCTGTCTAAGGTAAAGAGTAACAAGATTTTTCACGTATATAAACATACTCTTGTGTGGCGGAAGTGATGATGACAGACGCCACACCTGTCTTCGAAAGAAGAATGAGAGTAACACGTACAGAAGAGAAAAAACCGCAAGTGCGGTGACAAACAGGGGCATTGCAAAATACTGATAATATTGGAAATGAAACAGAAACGGCCGTGTTACTTCGTAAACAGGATACCCGAACAGCAGTGATGCCTCCAATTGCCCTCCAGACATAAAACGCATTTTAAAATGTAAAACAAGGATACATATCGGTGTCAACAACAAATAGAATCCTGGACACTGACAAAAACGCGACGGCACTGCATAGGGGGTGTAGATGTGTTTTTTCCAAAAAATGCCAATACTGCTTGACAGAAAAGGCCTGTGTATTGTCTTATCTCCATGAAGCGAGGGGTAGTAGCTCAGTTGGTTAGAGTACATGCCTGTCACGCATGGGGTCGCGAGTTCGAGCCTCGTCTACCCCGCTTTATGAACAGGCTGTTCGTTGAAACGGGCAGCCTGTTTTCGTATGTATATGTAAAAAAAGAGCCGTCAACATGCAGTATGCCGCCGAAGCTGTTCCATTCAGATTGATAATCGTATCCTGCGCCCTTTTACATGCTTAAAAATACATTTTTATGTCGTATTGAGTATTCCGGGGCCAAATATTTTGATAATCCTGTAGACATACATTATAAATATGAAAAGAAACAACAGGGGAGGGCTGGTACAGCATGGTAAGGAACAAGTCTTATACGATAACAAAACTGATTACATCGATTCTTTTTATAATAATGTCTGTTAACCTTACTGCAACAAGCAGGGGCAAGAGGATTGAAACAATGATCCACCGGGGAGTGTACATCCCTCAGGATCTGTTAACCAGGCGCAGTGTCATGCATCTGCCGATTCCAGAATCAAATGAAGATTATGCCTTTATGCAGTCCATCAGGACCGTTACAAACGTGATAATCGGCAGCTTTGCCTCAGGTGAGAAAAAAATAACCTGGATTCAGGACACGGATGCGGATGGAACCGTTGATTCGATACTCTACTTTTATCCCGAGCTTGGGAAGGTCAAGGAAGATGCGAGTCCCGCAGAAACAGTCTCCGCAGAAAAATTCGAAGAGATGAAGCGGGATATCATCATGGGGAAGCAGGATCAGCTTGCTCCAAACCAGGAAGCGGTGCTTCCGCTGAAGCGTCTTATCGAAAAGAATAGTGAGATAATAAACGTACAAAAAACTAAAAATGGCTATTCTGTAAGAATCCCCGATGTGGATAATCGCTCCCGTATTCGGATCACCTTTATGTATTCCAACAATCGTGTCCACGGATACGATATGGTATTCGAGGTGATATACCGAAATGTCGGGGAAACCCTTGTTGCGCCGGTTATCAGGCACAGCGTGTACTGCAGCAACAGCGTCGATCCTGTTGTCAAGGAATATGCACAGGAACTTCTCGAACATACGGCCGAATACTATCCGTATGAGTAATATCTGATTCTATGGTACAGGAACATGTGCGTTTTCCATGATCCTGTACTCGCATCGTCAGCGTTTATTCACCGTGAGTAACGGTGTCGAGGTGTTGTCTTTTTTCAGCTTCGACCGGCTTGATGAAATAGTAATCCTTACCGGTATTTGTGTCGATTTCTACTTCCATGGGCTCATTCTGTGTATATTCGAAATAATCACCCACGTAGAAGTACCCTTCATTGTCGAAGTAGATATACGTTCGCTCCATCTTTGGAACCTGGTCTCGGCTTATAAGTATCAGTTTTCGTATCATGAAACCAATATACTGAACTCCATATAATTAGCAATAAAAATTATAATATTTATTTGTACATACCTATAGGATCTGTTTACGATAAAAACGTAAACACAAACAGGATAATGACCGGTTTTAGCGAAATAGCATATGTACCAGGAAGTGCCAGGCTGAGCTTAACAGAGAGAAATGGCTTGAAAGTAAACGGCTCCTGTCTATTGTGTCCATTTACTCCATATTGCGCGGTGTGAAAGGTACAGGACGCGGTATTGAGGCTCGAATTGTCCGTCGTAGGCGGTATCCGCGTCTTCCAGACAGGTCAGGTACTGATTTTCCCCGGTCGAACCAAAACACGTTTACAGGTTGTATGTTTGTGAAAAATTCATTTTTTCCTGATGCAGCGAACCTCTTTGAATATTCTGGTACACTGGTAGCCGATGATCCCTTTCTGTCTGTTGCTGATTCGGAACGGATCCTTTCCGCGGTCAAGCAGGGAGAACTGTGCTGTAACCTCCGCTTTCAACTAATTAATGAAGCATATCTCTTAAAATGTGCGTACGCAAACAACAAGCTGCTGTCTCTTTCCAACTCACGCACAAAGATCCTGGCGCATCAGGTTGAAAGCACCTATATAGTCGTAAATACGCTGAATCACCGGTACATTCTGGCCGATGAAGTCGGACTGGGAAAGACCGTGGAGGCAGGGCTTATCATCAAGGAGCTTATTTACCGGAACGGATATTCCAGGATTCTTGTTGCCGCTCCCGCATCGCTTTTGGTCCAGTGGCAGCACGAAATGGAGGAAAAGTTTGGCGAGAGCTTCGACATACTTGACAGAAAACATCTTGATCGCCGTCGCAGTGAAATCTCTCCAGGCGAGAATCCGTGGAACACGTTCTCCAAGGTAATCTGTTCGCTCGATTTTATCAAGAATCCCCGCTTCCGGGAGGAGCTTGAGGCAAGCAGCTGGGATATGATCATCTTCGACGAGGCGCACAGGCTGAGACGAGATGCCACCAGTACTACGATACTCTACTCCGCAGCGGAAGTGCTCTCGGAACGGACGAAGGCGCTGCTTCTTTTAACCGCTACGCCCTTTCGGGGGAAGCTCGAGGAACTCTATTATATCGTCCGCTTGGTAGACAAGAACCTGCTTGGTCCGTATCAGTCGTTTGCAAACAGTTACTGTGGTGCAGACGCCGACCTGTCCGCGCTGCGCGAAAAACTTGCCACAGTGCTTCTGCGGCGGACAAAAAACGAGATAGGAGGTTTTACACGCCGTCATGCTCGGACAATACGGTTTGAGCTCTATCCCGAGGAACGGGAACTCTATGAGGAAACCAGCCGGTATGTTGCCGAGGAGTTCAACCGTGCAATGCAGACACAGAACAGGGCGGTCGGTTTTATCATGACTGTTTTTCAGAAGCTGCTCGACTCGTCATCCTATGCGCTGCACTGTGCCCTGAAAAACAGGCGGGCGTCCCTGCAGGCCAGGCTTGACAGGGCAAACGGTCTGATCCAGTTGGAAAACAATTTTCTCGATTCAATCGAGATTGATGAGCTCCGTGATGACATCGAAGATCCCCTGGAGATCGATCAGGATACCGTTATGAAAACCGCCGAGGAACTCAAGGAGGAGATCCGGACACTCGACCGCCTGATTACGCTTTCAGGGTCTATCAGGCGAAACAAGAAGGGAGACCGCTTGAAAAAGATGATCCGGGGACTCAAAAAGGACGGACACACGAAGTTTCTGATATTTACGCAGTTTCGGACCACCCAGGACTACATTAAGGAGATTCTTCGCGATTATAAGGTAGATATCTTTAACGGTTCGATGGATAAAAACCAGAAGGAAGCCGCAATAGAAAGCTTCAAGGGTGATGTGGAGGTGCTCATCTGTACGGAGGCGGGCGGAGAGGGACGGAACATGCAGTTCTGTAACATCCTCTTTAATTATGACCTTCCCTGGTCTCCGCTGAAGATTGAGCAGCGAATCGGCAGGCTGCACCGCTTCGGACAGAAGCATGATGTGCTGATCTATAATTTTTCGACCAAGGATACCGTGGCTGAGCGGGTCCTCGATGTCCTTGAGCACAAACTCCATCTGTTTGAGGAGTCTATCGGTTCGCCGGACATCATGCTTGGCCAGATCGAGGACGAACTTAATCTTGGATCACTTTTCATGAAGATCGGATCCGGCAGGATGAACAATACAGAGTCCTCCATCATCGTTGACGGAGCCGTAAGCCGGGCGAGGAAGAGTTTTGAAAAACTCAACACGTTGACGCTCACGACAAAGATGGACTTCAACTATGACGATTACTACCGTATCACGCAGGTTGAGCGCAAATATTCCAATGAGCAGCTTGAACAGTTCATGATGCATTACGCCTCCTTTCGTAACACGGTAACGTTTGCTTCAACGGACGTTGACCATGTATACGAGGTTGTGGTATCCGGTGAATCCGGACCATCGCGGTCTAGCGGAACATTCTATTCCGAAACGGCTCTGTCCAGGTCCAACGTGGAGTTTCTCGCGTTCGGTCATCCACTTATCGACAGCGCGATAGAAGATTGCACTGGGGATGAATTTGCGGGTGCGGTTTCCATAAAGGCTGTCCGGGGTGAAGTACAGTGTGAAGGAATACTCTTCACGTTTCTTGTGACGTTTTATACGTCCGAGACAACCCGGCTGTTCATACCGGTATTTTCGACATTCAACGCGGGACTCTCCGACTTTGAATGGGAGGAGATCGAGGAGCAGGCAATACTGAAGCCCGCCGTAAACGATTCATGTGACCCTGCAGTGATCGAGCGTGTCACCCAGAGGGTGGTGCCGTACACCGACGAACTCTATTCCCTTGCCTTGGAACGGCTGAAAAAGCGTACGGATGATGTGCTCTTTGACATGAAGGAAGGTCTTGATCTGCAGATCGATCCCGAAGTTGAAAAAATTCGGACCTCCTACGGGGCGTACATTGCCGAGCTCGAGGAAAAACTCGAACGGCAAAAGCTGCGGATGAAAACCGAAGAACCGGCGATGAAGCCGGCTGTTACACGTACCAGAAACAGGATAGATGAAGCAAAACGTGAGCGCGACCATCTGATCGCGAAATGCCGCCGTATGGGTGGTGTACGGATGACAGTCCGGGCAATCAGCGGAGCGGTACTGATAGTCGTTTAGCTTCTGTTTGGAAAAACGCTCCGCCCAGGCTTTTCCGGGCGGAGTATGTGATTACGGACGTTCCTTTATAGTGAGGAAGAGGCTTACCTTCCGTTCTTCCCGCCAGACGATAAGCTTCATCCTTTCTCCGATTTTCGTTTTATCTATCTGTGACACGAGATCACCAAAGTTTTTCACTTCTGCTCCGTTTGCTTCTATTATGATATCGCCGACCTTGACACCGGCCTCTTCCGCTGGACTGTTCTCCATGATGCCGCCCACAAGAGCCCCTTCTGCATCATCAAGTCCGACCCTGTTTGCGTATCCCTCCGTCAGCGGAACAATCTGTACCCCGATATATCCCCGCTTGATCGTTCCGTGTTCCTTAAGCTGCAGGAGGATATCCTTTGCGCGGTTTACCGGTATGGCAAATCCGATTCCCATGTTGCCACCGCTGCGGGAATAGATCATCCGGTTAATGCCGATAACTTCGCCGTTGATGTTGATCAGCGGACCGCCAGAGTTGCCGGGGTTGATCGACGCGTCCGTCTGAATATGGGTCTGTGAACCGCCCATGAGGTCCAGGTCCTTTCGTGCGACCGCGCTGATAACGCCCGTTGTAAAGGTCTTGTCAAGGCCGAACGGATTTCCAATCGCGATGGCCCAGTCCCCAACCTTGACTTCATCGGAGTTTCCAAGAAATACCGGACTCAGCTTCGCATCACTTTCTATCTTCAGCAGTGCGAGGTCGGTCCGCGCATCTGAACCGATGATCTTCGCGTCGAATGTTTCTTCGCCTATCTTTACCTCGACCTTGTCCACGTTTGCGACGACATGGTGATTGGTGCATATATACTCGTCATTGGATAAAATAAATCCGCTTCCCAGTCCCGTTCTGGTGCGTTCACCGCCGCCCCGGGGCATCTGTTCTCCGAAGAAGTCCCTGAAAAAGGGATCATTGTAGAACGGATTTTGGGGTACCTGGACCGTCTGCTCGGTGCTGATAAAAACGACACGGTCACGGTACAGATCGAATATTTCATTGAATGCGTTTTGCGTTTCAAGCGCGTCTGCTACCTTTGAACTGCCCTTCAATGGGGACGGATCTTCGTTGAAAAGCGGATTGGCGGACGTAACCCTGCACGATAAAGCAAATACCGTTAACAGAGAAACGGCAATCATCAGATATACTCCCCTTCCCAGATTCCTGCTGTCTGACAATTTCATACTTTTCCTCCATTGGTGTCTTCATCCATGGTTGTTACTGTACATTACTGAAAATATAGTATAGATATATCCGGCATCAGTAAAGAAAACACACATGTTTCATGATACCGTCCTGCCGCGGAATACCGTATGATACGGGGCGACGATGACTTCGGTTGATCGATCCGGGATTTGTTACAAAAACACATCATGGGCTCTTTTAAAAATCAGCGTGCCATGCGGCAACTTTCAAAAAAAACTGAAATGTCGGCGATTACCGGCAAGGACGAATGCGGCACGGGCGTTTATGGAGCCGCCCATGTTTTATAATCGATTATGTTTCAAAGGTTGGTGATCGAACAATTGACGAGCATGATGAACGCCCTGAATGACCAGGTGAGACTGACACTTCAGCTTGAAGCAAGAAGGGATATGATGGCGGATGTAATCAGTATGCCGGTACGGGTGAGCTGTTTTATTTTACGCTCCTTCGCGTACGGGAAGTTTGCCACGAACTGGGCGCTGCTGAACGCATTGCACAAAGCGATGCCGGCTGCGATAACCACAGGACCTACGGCAGCTTTTGTGATTACCGTACTGACGAAGGCCCCGGTTCCGATTATCGATTTTGGAACAGGAAATACCGCACCGAATGTCTGAATCTCCTTGCGCAGTTGTACCATACATGCTCCTTCGGTGTTCATTTGATTGGAAAGGTATTGAGTACAGGTACCGGATATACATGAAAAAAACCTTGATTAATACGTGCATTTTTCGAGTGTGTATAATTGAATAAAGACGGCCATGCAGTTTCCGGCCGGTATAGCTGAAGGCACAAACGGAAAATTTACTTTCCGATATTATGTATAAAGTACAAGAGAGGTTTACATGTCACGACGTGTTATAATTTCCGGAAACTGGAAGATGTATAAAACCACTGCAGAAGCGCGCGAACTGGTGGAAGGTCTGGTAGAGGGCTTTTCGGCAATCAATGACAGGGAGATGGTTATTTTTCCGCCATCCATACATACGAAAGAAATTGTTGCGATGACCAGTGACTCCGGCATCGAGGTTGGTGTGCAGAACATGTATTTCAAGGAAGAGGGTGCGTTCACGGGGGAGATTTCTCCGAAGATGGTCAAGGACGCAGGTGCTACATATATCCTGATCGGTCATTCCGAGCGGCGTCATGTATTCGGCGAGACCGATGAGATGATAAACGACAAGGTTCATGCCGCCTATTCTGCAGGACTGAAGCCCATGCTGTGCATCGGAGAGCTTCTGGAGGAATATGAGGCGGGTAAGTCCAAAGATGTGTGCAAACAGCAGCTTGTTGCCGATCTGAAGGGCGTTTCCGCAGATCAGATGAAGAATATGGTAATCGCGTACGAACCGGTCTGGGCTATCGGAACAGGCAAGGTTGCGACACCGGAGATAGCGGAGTCTATCCATGCGTCTGTTCGTGAAGTACTGAAGGAGCTGTACTCAGAGTCTGTAGCAGAAACGGTTCCGGTGCTGTACGGCGGTTCGGTCAAGCCGGACAATGCCGCAGGTCTTTTATCGCAGAACAATATCGACGGCGTACTCGTCGGCGGCGCATGTCTGAAGGCGGATTCTTTCCTCAGCATCGCGAAATCTTAATGAACAAAGGAAGCATTTCATGAGCATTGTAATAACACTGATTACGATAGTGTTTGTCATAGTCTGTATTCTTCTGATACTGCTGATTCTGATGCAGTCAGATAAATCATCCGGTGCCGGGCTTCTCGGCGGATCAAGCCAGTCCACGTTTGGATCATCTACCGCGGATGTCGTTACGAAAATTACCGGAGTACTTGTTGCGCTCTTTTTGGTGAGCGCGCTCAGTCTTGCCGCGATCTCGACATATTCGAAATCTTCAGCCAAAGAGGAGCTTCTCTCCACGGAAGATGGCGGTGATTCGGCTTCAGAATCGGAAAGCACTTCGGAATAATCCTTGCGTATGCCGGAGACGAAGGATTCCGTTTCCAGACCAATAGCGGGCCGTGTGAATCACGGTCCGTTTTGTAAAGGTGTATACATGGTACGAAGTATAATCGTGAGCATTCTTCTTCTTTTCCCCGTATTTCTCTATTCCCAGGATGAGCCTACCGATGATGAGCTGACATATACCGACGATCTGTTTGGAACCGGAGACCAACTGAAAGCTGGCGAAACGGCGGCTGAGGATGAGACAAGCAGGATAAATGCGGATATCCAGGCAGTATACGGTCTGCAGTATAACAATATGCTCTCGACGGCGAATATCTCCCAGGAGCAGGAAAATTTCGTCTACTATCTGAACTCTCACTACAAGCGGTCAAACGATTACGGGTACAAGGACACCATATACGAAAATTCCAGCTATTTCGAAAACAGCCTGGAGTTTACCGGAACGGTTGCTCCTGATGATTCGTTTACCACTATCTTTAATGCGAGTGCAGACACTGATTCTCGGGGAATGTTTGACAAAAACGACTACTCGCGCGAGGAAAAAGACAAGGTACGCTTCAGCTCCAAGAACACAAAAAAGTTTTCGTCGCAGTTTGAGGCATATATCTCCATCGGTGGTGCGTACTATAAGCACCGGCTCGAGAAACGGCAGGCCGACCTGGAAAATGTCCGAAATTCTCTGACGCGGTATACCGGAGAGACCGGCGGGGAGCTTATCTGGTCGTCGTCAAACAGGATACGCTATTGGACACAGTATACGGAATACTCCTATACCAGCGAAGAGATTCCATATGACCGGTACGTTCACGGCGAAATCGTAGACGACTTCAAGATATCCGATCTTTTGGGATTCAAAGTGGGACTGAACTTCGCCTGGAACCGGGACAAGGGCCTCTTTGCCTGGAATGTTCAGAATATGCCGGTGCCGGTTATGCCAATAGCGGGTATGACAATTTACGGGAACCAGTACTATACCGCGTATATTAATTACAGATACGATCTTCAGCCTTTTCGGCCGGAAGAGTACTATTATGAGCAGAATTACATCTATCCAACATATGATCTTCCGCCGTCCAAGGTCCATTTTCTTGAGGGCAGGATTGACTTTATTATGAAGGATATGTTTTCCCTGCAGAGCATCGTGTCGTACCGAAAGTCGAGCAATTACTACAATTATCTTCCGTCCGAGAACAGTCAGAACCTGCTGACTGCGCACACGGTTGAAACTGATATCTACAGCTACAACTTTGATCTAACGCTCGATATCATTCCGAGGACCCTCAGGGGAAGTACCGGATATGAGCTGAACTACTTTTACGCACCCGAAAACATAACATATCAGCCGACAAATGAGGTCGTTACGGTAATCGAGTATACGGGATCGTTCCTGAATGTCAGCTGGAGAAATGATTTTCTTGGTGAAGTGTACATCAATCCCGACAGCGAAAGGAAGCTTGGGGAAAGCACCATAGGGTATCTTGATGTGCAGTTCAAGACGATTGAAAGCTTTTACACGTATCTGCGAATAGAAAATCTGTATAACACGAAATATTATATCCGGAACGGATACCCGGAGGCGGGAACAACGGTTTATTTTGGTCTGCGGGTCCTGCTGTAAACAGCTATATTGAGGTATGTATGAATTCTGAATTATTGCTTTCGTTTCTGATTATGATCCCTACGTGGGTAATGCTGCTGCCGATAGGCCTGTGTTCGGTCGTCCTCGTCGCGGTCATCATTGACCGGTCGATTTTTTTCCATATGAACGAATCGGTTTTGCAGAAGACGGTCAAACCGGCATTGTCGCATATCCAGTCGGGAAACGTCAAGAGTGCACGCACAATGCTTCAGTCCAGGAAAACGACGCTGTCCCGTGTTGTGGAGCGGTTTGTTGAGACGGTTGATGACAGCATGCGAGACAGCTTTGTGGAGGATGCGGCACATGATGCGATATCGCGTATAGAACGGTATTCCGGCGCGGTCTCTACCATCGCAACGGTCTCTCCGATGTTCGGCCTTCTGGGAACGGTCACCGGCATGATGAAATCGTTCAGCGCGCTGTCTGCAATTGATGTAGAGGCCCAGAACATGCTGGCATACGGTATCGCGGAGGCTCTGGTCACTACAGCGACCGGTCTTGTGGTTGCGATACCCGCGGTCATATTTTACAATTACATGGTTACCAAATCCGGGTTTCTTATCAAGCAGCTCGAGATTATTCTGAATTCGGTCCACGACGCCGTACGGGATGACTCATGAAAAAGCGGTTTGAGTTTGAACAGCGGTACAAACCCAAGGCAGTTATAGACATTACGGCGCTGATCGACCTTGTCTTTCTGCTTGTTGTCTTTTTTATGGTTACATCCAGTCTGGGAAAGATATCGTCGATCTCGGTCAATCTGCCGTTTGCTCGTGAAAGCGGTGAACGGGAGCTCTCGCGGTTTGTGGTTACGATAAACAGTGACAATGCAATGTTTATTAATGACGAGAGGATTCCGGACGGTGGGCTTGAAGAGGCCATCGCCGCACGCAAGGAAGAGCTCGAGGAAGGGGTCGTTCTGATCCGCGGCGACAAAGAGAGCAGTTACGAAACGGTTATTCGTGTTATGGATACCCTTAAAAAGTCCGGAATTTCATCATTTACTCTGTCCACCGTCAGCGGAAGATAATTATTGCAAGGGGTTTGTATGTCAAACGAACTATTATGGATAGTGTTTCTGCTTTTGGACCTCGGTTGTACCATTCTGATATTCAAGTATTTCAGAAAGGAGGGGCTGTTTGCCGTCATCGTGGCGAACATAATCCTGTGCAACATACAGGTTCCAAAGATTGTAGAGCTGTTTGGGTTTACCGTGACGCTTGGAAATATACTCTACGGATCAATCTTTCTGGCAACGGACCTTTTGTCGGAATTCTACGGAAAGAAGGAGGCGCGGCGCGGGGTTGTGCTCGGTTTTGTCTTTCTTGTTTTCATGACGGTCGTCATGCAGATTGCCCTTATGTTTCAGCCTGCAGCAGACGGGATTGAAGTTCATAACGCGTTGGTGTCGATCTTTTCCTTGCTGCCGAAGATTGCGCTGGGGTCACTTTGCGCGTATATTCTCTCCCAGATGCATGACGTATGGCTCTACCATCTGTTAAAGGAAAGAACCAGCGGCAGGTACCTCTGGATACGGAACAACGTTTCGACCGCACTCTCACAGCTGATTGACTCGGTTGTTTTCTGTACGATCGCGTTCTGGGGACTGGACAGGTCACTTTTGGTTGAGATAATATTCACAACATATGTAATGAAGTTCATCGTCTCGGTTGTCGATACACCGTTTATCTATCTGGCCAGGCGTATTGAGAAAGGGATTACTGCCGGTAATGAAACCGTTTGATTCCTGGATCAGGCCTGCAGGATGACGGATAATGTACTAAATTGCAAAATGCTGTTAAAAACTGGAATATGTTCATGTCAAGCGGGTATATGAAGATGCCGATAATTATAGGGCATGAAAAATAGAAATTATGATATAAAATTAAAATTTTGGGGTGTGCGCGGGTCGATTCCTGTACCCGGCCGTGAGTTTTCCAAACACGGCGGCAATACCTCATGTGTCGAGCTCCGGTGCGGAAGGACCATAATGGTTTTGGATGCCGGAACTGGCATCAGAAATCTGGGGCTTGAGTACCTGCGTGAGTATGGAAATGAACCGATACATTTTAACATATTGATATCTCATACGCACTGGGACCATATTCAGGGCTTTCCCTTTCTGCCCCATATTTATATTCCTGGAAACAGGATCACATTCTACGGCGGCCATACTGTCAACACACTTGAAAAGCTCATAATGACACAGCTGTCGGGAGAGTTTCATCCAAAGCAGTTATATGAGCTTGCCGCGGACGTCGATTTTGTCCAGTTGAAGAAAAACCGTTTTTATATCGATAACGTTCAGATACTGACCACACACCTTCTCCATCCGGGACTTTCACTGGGGTTCCGGATTATGTACAAGGATACCGTTATTGCATATGTGACCGACAACGAGATACTCGAGGACAAGCGGCTGGCCAGGCATAATTGGGAGAATATCGGCATGCTGGTGCGTGATGCTGATGTTGTGATCCATGATTCGCAGTATACGGACGAGGAGTACAGCCTGAAGGTTGGCTGGGGGCATTCGTCATTCGAAAACGTCATCAGGCTGTGCGATTACTATGGCGTTAAACGGTTGTACGCATACCACCATGATCCGCAGCATACAGACAGGTTTATTAACCGTATGGTCAAAAAGGGGCGAAAGCAGTGCAGGAAAAGCGATATGCAGGTGTATGCTGCCAGGGAGGGTGAGGAACTATATTTCTGATCCCTGTTTGCTTTTTCTATTTG
>CAZAHA010000054.1:0-13540 GCA_964484915.1 uncultured Leptospirales bacterium | reverse complement strand
GGAGTCAAGAATGTTGCCGTTTTTGATACCGCTTTCCATCAGACGATGCCGCCGTCTGCGTACCTGTACGGCATCCCGCGCGAACTCTACAGAAAGTACAAGATCCGCCGGTACGGATTTCACGGTACAAGCCACCGTTATGTATCCAACCGGGCTCTCGACCTTCTGAAACGGTCCAAGGATAACACAAACCTGATAACATGCCACCTCGGAAACGGCGCATCCATTACCGCCATAGAGAGAGGCCGTTCGGTCGACACATCGATGGGATTTACACCGCTTGAGGGAGTCATCATGGGAACACGCTCCGGAGATCTCGATCCGGCCATAATAACCTTTCTCATAGAACGGGGATATGATGCCGACGAGGTAAATACGTTGCTGAACAAGAAGAGCGGGCTGCTGGGCCTGTCAGAACTGTCCAGCGACATGCGGGACATCAAGAACGCGCGCGCCGATGGCAATGTGAAGGCCCGTGAAACGCTTGAAGTTTACGCATACCGGATAAAGAAGTACATCGGAGCGTATATGGCAAACCTGGTGAAGGTGGACGCCATGGTTTTTACCGGCGGCATCGGTGAGAACAACGCAGACATCCGGCACGAAATATGCCACCGCCTTGAAAACATCGGCATCGTAATAGACGACGAGAAAAACAATGCTGTAGGTAATGGTGAAGAAGGCATCATTTCGGCCGACTATTCGCCGAGCTCGATACTGGTGGTTCCGACAAATGAGGAACTTCAGATCGCCGTTGACACATACAAGATCGCGTTTGGAATCGAAACCACTGAAGTTTAAAAAATAATTAGAGAAGAGATTTTATGATGTCGCTGAAACAATATGTACTTATACTACACTTAATCATCATGTCTGTACTGTACGGCTGTACTCAGGCTCTGACACTGAATGAACGGGAACTCCAGTATATCTGGAACGAGTACCACTCCAGGGAGTTTTACGAAGGATTTTATGAAAAGCTCTCTTCCAGACAACGGAAACAGATCATGATGGACATTGCAGAGGAGAACGGCCTTGAGTACGTCGCATTGATGGAAGAACTGCAAAGAAAATCGCCGGAAAAGTACAGCAAACTTTTTTATTAAACCGGAGACTATATGAACAGGGAACGCAAGATACATCTGACTCTTCTGATTTTTCTCTTCGGTTTCTTCCTCGGCACGGGGACTTCCCTCGTTTTTTCTGCGGAAGAACCGTCATTTACATATCTTGACTATTTTCACTCCGTCTACCAGACAATAAAGTTCCGCTATGTAGAACAGACAAATGCCAAGGAACTTTTCTATGGTGCGATAGACGGCATGATCCGTTCACTGGACGACCCCTATTCGCGCTTCCTCGGGGAAGAGGAATACGCCGAATTCAACGAAGTGGTTACCGGTCAGTTTGTGGGAATCGGAATAGAGATAACCGTGAAGGACGACGAGGTCATCGTTATCACGCCGATCAGCGACAGTCCCGCCGATAAGGCAGGAATAATGTCAGGGGACCGCATCGTCAGGATCGACGACATCGAACTGGATGACAAAAACTTAACAAAGGTGCTTGAAACGATAAAGGGGAAGCGTGACACTACGGTTAAACTGACAATTGAGCGAGAAGGATTTACCGAGCCCCTGGAAGTTACGGTAACCCGGAAGCCGATAAAGATCAGTGCGGTAAAGCACGGCGTACTCCATGAACTTCCTGCAACAGGATACATAAAGATTACCAATTTTTATGACGATACACACCTTCAGGTACGCGATGCTGTTAACGACCTTCAGAACAAAGGCATGCGTTCCCTCATTCTCGATCTGAGAAACAATCCCGGCGGTAACATGGAAACGTGTATCCATATTGCCGATTACTTTCTCGAACCCGGAAAAATAATCGTGACGACTCGCGGACGCGATGGAAGCGGCGTGCAAGAGGAGTACAAGTCACAGGAGTCCCGCCTGTTCAGCGGAGAACTTCTCGTCCTGGTCAATAACGGAAGCGCGTCCGCATCAGAGATTCTTGCCGGAGCCCTCAAGGACAATGGCCGGGCAGACATCGCGGGAGAAAAGACCTTTGGAAAGGCCCTTGTTCAGCAGATCATGGATATTGAGAAGGGAAAGACGGGCTATGCTCTTACCGTACAGAAATATTTCACGCCTTCCGGAGAGATGATCCACAAGAAGGGGATCGCTCCGGACCATTCAATCGCCCAGGAGCTTATTCCGCCGGAGGACCGTAAGAACCTTGGCCGTGTCCTCAACGACGGTCTGATCAGCTCGTTCGCTCAGTCGCATCCTGAGTACAACGAGAGCAACGTGCGTTCACTGGTTGACTTTCTGGAATCTAAACAGCTGCCGATATCCAAGAGAGTCGCATCCTATTTTTACAAAAACGAGGTTGAGCTTGAGAAGCCGTCACCGTTATATGATCTGGAATTTGACATACAGCTCAAGAAGTCGCTACAGTACCTGAAAGATACGAAAAGCAGCATGTAATGGAACGGTTGGAACAATGACAGGACACGTAATCGGACTGGGACTGGAAAGCTCATGCGACGAGACGGCCGCCGCGGTTATACAGGACGGTACCGTCGTTCTTTCCAATATCATATCGAGCCAGATCGACCTTCACGCCGAGTACTTCGGCGTCGTACCAGAGATCGCATCGCGTGCGCACCTCGAAGTAATCAACTCGCTGATAGACCGTGCTCTCGACGAGGCGGGCGTCACCTTCGATGATCTCGATTATGTTGCGGCAACCAACCGTCCGGGACTGGTGGGATCTCTCATGGTTGGGCTACAGAGCGCCAAGACGATCTCGTATATACAGAAGATACCGCTCATAGCGGTAAACCACCTCGAAGCACATCTGTATGCGCGATACCTGGACGGACACGATGCCGTATATCCGGTTATCGGTCTTCTGGTCTCCGGCGGAAACACGGCCCTGTACATAATCCGGGGTGTCGGCCGGATGGAGCTTCTGGGTAAAACAGGCGATGACGCCGTCGGAGAGGCGTACGACAAGATCGCCAAATATATGAAGCTTGGGTATCCCGGCGGCCCCATTATCGATAACCTTGCACGAAACGCGACGAAACGTGACATACGGTTTCCGCGGCTCCTTGCGTCGAAAAACGATTCGTGGACGTTCTCCTACTCCGGACTGAAGACCGCGGTAATAAACTATCTCAGGGAACATCCAGCCGCTTTTCCGGAAGAGGTTTCGTATGCGTTTCAGGAGAGCGCTCTTGAACTTCTTGTCAGACGGACATTTGGCGCAGCGCGTTCGTACGGTATAGGCAGGATCGTCATCGCAGGCGGGGTTGCATCCAACAGCAGGCTCCGGGAGCTTTTCCATCAGGAAAAAAAAGCGGACGAGCAGATCATTATACCCCGACAGGATCTGTGCACCGATAACGGCGCGATGACGGCGGGGATTGGATATCATTACTTTACGGCCGGTATACATGATTCGCTATCGGCCGAGGTCTACAGCAAGGTGCCCGAAGGAGACCGCGTTTCTGTATAACGACGTGTAGTACCGGACATCCTTTACATCACAGGGGAGCGTACAGATGGCACCAAAATCGTGCAAGGAAACATTCTATAACCTGCTTGAGTTTTCAATAACTATGGATGAAAATCCCGAGATATCCGGCGACGGTGATGAAATGTTTCACCACTTGTTGACTGGTTTTTTTTTCAGGGATGAGGCCCAGGACAAATCCATACAGACACTGTTAAAAAATCTTGAGACACCGGCCCCGTTTAAGACGATATCGTCCATACGGGAGCTTACACCGGAACAGATACGCGAAATGGTATCAGCCGAAACCATTAATGATACCTTTGCGGCACGGATAATCCTCAATAAACGGTACCTCAAGGCGTTTTACCCAAACCACCAGCCCGAGTACAAGAAGATGCCCACCGATGTACAGATGGAGATCATCGACTGTATAAAGGAAAAGAACCAGAACATTATCAACGCATTTGAGAAAATGCACCGGGACATGGAAGCCGACAGGAACAGGACCATTTTGACTCTTGTCGCGCTCGCGCTGAAGAACGTGCACCTGCGTACCGGGTTTCCCCTTAAAAAGACAAAGACCACCGTCGAGGAGCTCATCCGCAGCGAGTTCAGCGACGCCGACAAGATATTCAACGCGGACCCGAAGGTCATGACCGACCTCAACGACGACAAATCCGTCCGAAAGCTTGTAAAGGAGCTCTTTAAAATCAAGAAACACGCCGACATCGTTGAAGTGTCGCACATGATCAAGAGCGAATTCAAGCGCTTCGAGCGGCGGCTGCTCAAAACGATGTAAAGCTCCTCCTTCTGTATCGTAAAGAAATACAGTACCTTTTGCATTTCACGGGATGGGCCTTCAACATCGGCCGATTCTTCGTACAGCTGAGCCGCACTGACGCTTCTCCATTACTTTTCGCTCTGTGTATACTATCGTGCATCAACAAAGGAATCTCATCATAGGTATCTTCAAAACCGGATATTTGTTGAAAGATAGGAAACACAGGACGCAACGGGAACTCGTTTTTTAATTTGCCGTATGGGTCCGTCCCATTCGCCTGGTGTATTCTGCAACCTCCTCATCATACTCCTTCTTGCCCGGCTTCTCGCTGCGGTATGCCGATGCTTCGTACCGTTCATACAGGAGCTGACCGTCCCTCTTGTACATTTCTCCAAAGGCTTCGCTGTTTTGTTCTATATATTCCATATATGAATCGTCCGTTGCTGTTCCGGTGCGGCTTGAGACTGTCTTGCCGAGTACAACAATATCATCAAGGTCAAGCTGCACTTCGCTAACTGTGCTGTCCAGCTCCTTGAACTTCTTCAGGCCCAGTACGGTCCTCAGGTCGAGCGGCACATAATAGTCATTATGCAGCGGCTGTATCTTCCTGAACAGTTCATCGTACACTCCATCGATATCATCATCATGGAGAACAGGAGTTGCCAGAACCAGATACCCTTCAAAGTCGACGATTCGCTTGAACTCATCCAGTACGGCGGCAACATTATGGAAGTCGAGATAATCGACACAGACGATCATGTCCGTGCAATACCAGTCCAGCGGAAGATCATGCAGGTCCCCGTTTATTACGCGAATCCTGTCAAACTTCGGATCGCCTCCATGCTGGCGGATAAAATCTGCAAGCGCTTCAAAGTCCGGTTCAATGACAACCACGAGCTCCGCTTCGTCCGCGAGATCAAGTACGAGTGAACCGGCCCCCAGACCGGCCTTGACAATAACCTCCGGCTGGAACAGTCGGCACTGCTTCATGATAAACTGACGGGCCGTATCAAGATGACTGCTCCGTTCAATTGTTATTCCAGTACGCCGGCTCTCCCGGATATACTCGCATATCTTCTCAAGATGATTCATGTTCTTTTCTCCGAATCGTCGTACATCAGGCAAACCGACAAGCCTGCATCGTGACGTGATTACAAGGCGACATGTATACTGCGAGCCTCTCTCGTCCTTTATATTGCGTATCATCGAATAAATCAAGAGTTAATTTATAGTTGACATCTTACATCTTGTGACGGTACCATTATTAAACTGCGTTAGCAACCTTCACCAGGGTATTGCGATGACACATCACAACGGCTTATAACAGATCTCCATACACACCGACTATCCAGAGGAACAGAATGAACACAAGCGATCCCTATTACGATTCATGGAAAGAAAACCGGGACCTTATACTTGAATACAACCAGGTTGACCTGCGCGACGCCGGGATATCAAATGTTCTCGGTCTTGGCCTTGACGATGTATCGTTCAAACAGGCAATCGTAAAGATCATGAAGATGATCGAAGACGGCGGAGTCCATCATGTGATTGCCGTAAATCCCTACAAACTTGTCAGATACCGCGCAAATATCGACCTGAACATAATCTACACCAAAGCATCGATGAAATTTGCATCCGGCGCGGGCGTCGTTACACTGACCCGAATGTGCCGAAAACCGATTAAAGAAGAGATACATTTCTTAAGTTTTCTCATGGAGCTTGTCAGGCTTTCAGAACTGAAGGAGTATACTATATTTCTTGTTGGCGCACGTCCCGAAACAGCGGAACGCGCATACGCCAACATTCTCAAGTCATTTCCACAGATACGCATAGTCGGCAGGCACGGCGGCTACTTCAACAGGGAAAGGGAACAGTCTGTCATCGAGGCTATCAGAAAATCGGAAGCCGACATCATCCTGGTCGGCATGGGATTTCCAAAAGAGGACAAATGGATTGCAAAACTGAAGATGAGTCTGCAGAACGCCGTTATCATCGGTGTAGGCGGAAGCCTGGACATAATCTCCGGTGAAAACCGCAAGGCACCGGCATTCTTTATGGAACGGGGTCTTGACTGGCTCTGGCGTATTATAAGCAGACCGTGGAGAATATTCCGCCTGCTCAGGGTCGCCTTTTTTTACGTGCAGGTCTTTTTCAGCAATCTTTTTATCAGCAACAAGCGGTATCTGCGATGAATGAGCCAAACAAAACACTCCAGAAGGACTACAACAACCTCCTCAAGCTGATAGAGATAACCAAGATAATCAACTCCACCCTTGATATCGGCAAACTCCTGACCGCGATCATGGAGGCGATCAAGGACATACTCAATACAGAAGCAAGCTCGCTGCTATTTTATGACGAAAAAACGGATGAACTCGTCTTTAAGGCCGCCGTTGGTGAAGCCTCCAAGAAACTCACCGAACAGTACCGGTTTCACACATCCATGGGTATCGCGGGGTGGTGCGCGGCAAACCGTACCTCATGTATCGTCAACGATGTCTATTCAGACGACCGTTTCAATCCCACCTTTGACCGCATGACCGGATTCAAGACAAAGGCGATCATATGCAGCCCGCTCCTGTTTAAGGGCAAGCTGATCGGAGTTGTCGAAGGTATCAATCCGATCAACAGACCGGAATTCACAGAAGAAGACATGGAGCTCTTTCAGCTATTCGGCGAACAGGCGGTTATGGCGGTACAAAACGCGATCGTTTTCGAAGAGTCTATCGAACGGAACAAGATGAAGTATGAGATCAACTCCGCCCGCGAACTGTTCGCCCCATATCTGCAGCCGGTAACCCATAACCGCGACGGCATCAGTGTAACGATGATTTCGAAACCAAGCGGTGAGTTTTCGGGCGATATCTTTACCAGCAGGAACGAAAAGGACCACGCCGCCATCATGCTCGCCGATTCTGGACGGAGCAGCTTGCCGGGGTCCATTACCGCATCATATATTGCCGGTAAACTGACTGCATTCGGCCGTGTGTGCAGAAGTTCGTCAGAAGTTATTCGGTACTTCGCGAACGCTCAAAAAGACATCGCGTTACCGGACTCAAGCTCGCTTCTGTACGCCAGGCTCTTCTTTGCCGACAAGAAGTTCGAATTTACCTCTACGGGAACAATCTGCCTGCTGCTCATCCGTGACAGCAAGATCAAACTCATCCGCTCAAATTCCAACATCAAGGCAGCAACAATCCGGAAAAGCGTCATTTCTCTCAAACAGTCGGATGTTCTTATGATCTTTTCTGAGGGCATCACACGGCTTCGGAACACATCAGGTGAACCGTTCGGCATAAAAAATATCGCGCGCAATATCGACCCGGACAAGAAGACAGGCGAAATCATATTTGACGTATTGAGCGCATCAAACGAGTTTGCCAAGGATTATGTCTCTTTTATCGATCAGACACTGATTTGTCTTAAGGTCGATTGAAGTTTTTCATCGTCTTTAAGAAATATTTATCTCTCGTCGTCCTCCGTTTTTAATATTATCTTGCTTTTTATACGGCTCTTTCCTATTTTTGTCTTCGACAAAGCATTGCCATTGTGTGGGACTTCCGCAGAAGGGAATCGCGGAACAAACTGATACGGGCATGATGCGATCAGATTGCTACAGGATGAATGAATATCATGGCTAAAAAGTTTAAAATAGACGGCGCAAAATTTCAGGATATGGATTCACTCCGGGAAGCGCTTTGGCCGCTTTACAAGGACTCCATGACAGAAGAAGAATTCAATACATACATCGAAGAAAATGTGGAAGAGATAGACTCCTGAAGACATCCCTCCAATCGGCTGCGCTTAATCCGTACCGGCATAAACCGTCCTTCTGTTCCAACTGAAAAAGGAATTGACAAAGAGAAAGCACATTTAAGATTTTTTCTTTATTGTATTTCAGCAAGGCAGCTGCCGGTGTTTTCTGTACTGTTGCAGCAGACATACTTCTTGTATCAAGGCACCAGGCAATACTTTTACACAGTGCGAGGCATCCATGGATTATTCCAAAACAGTGAATCTTCCCGAAACCGATTTTCCCATGCGGGCGAACCTTCCCAGGAGGGAGCCTGACATTCTGAAGAAATGGAATGATGAAGATATTTACAATAAAATTATAGAATCCCGACCGGCCGACAGGCTGTACATTCTCCACGATGGTCCGCCGTATGCGAACGGCCACATACACATGGGGCACGCGCTGAACAAGATCCTCAAGGACATGATCGTTAAACACAAGACCATGATGGGCTTCCGTGCGCCGTATGTACCCGGATGGGACTGTCACGGGCTGCCGATAGAACTCAAGGTTACCAAAAAACTGGGCAGCAAGGCACGGTCGATGGACACGATAGACATAAGAAACAAGTGCCGCGAGTATGCCACCGAGTTTGTGAACATCCAGCGTGAGGAGTTCAAACGGCTCGGTGTCTTCGCAGATTATGAACATCCGTACCTTACCATGAGCCGGGACTATGAGGCGACAATCGCTGCAAAATTCGGTGAACTGTTTGAAAAAGGATACATATTTAAAGGAAAAAAACCAATTTACTGGTGTCCAAGCTGCGAGACCGCGCTCGCAGAGGCTGAAGTCGAATACCACAACCATACGTCGGATTCGATCTATGTGAAGTTCAGGATAGACCCGTCGACCGTTTCCGCAGACGGAGTCGATCCGCAGAACAGTTACGTTGTTATCTGGACGACAACTCCCTGGACGCTGCCCGCTAACCTGGCAGTCTGCTTTCATCCGGACCTTCCCTACTCTTACTACAGATTTGGAGACGAGTACTACATACTTGCAGACGGTCTCGCCGAGCAGTTCCAGAACGAAACAGGCCTTACCCCCGCCGGCACAACACCACTTACCCGAAACGAAATCCAGTCGCTTACGGTATACCATCCGTTTATCGACCGCGAGTCCAGGGGGATCTTCGGCACGCATGTCACACTCGAGGCGGGAACCGGTATCGTTCACACCGCGCCCGGACACGGCGCCGAGGACTACTACGCCGGCGTGGAGCACGGTATGGATATCTTCTGCCCGGTGGACCACCAGGGCAGGTATACCGACGAATACTCCGAGATGAAAGGTGTCCGTATCTGGGACGCAAACGCAAAGATCATCGATATCATGAAAGAAAACGGTTCGCTGATTTCAACAAAAACGATTGAACACTCGTATCCGCACTGCTGGCGATGCAAGAAACCGCTCATTTTCAGGGCTACTGAGCAGTGGTTCATGGGTGTCGATATCAATGATCTCCGCAGAAAGGCACTTGCATCGGTTGACACCACACAGTGGGTGCCAAAATGGGGCGAAAGCCGCATAAAAGCCATGGTCGGACAGCGTCCCGACTGGTGTCTTTCACGTCAGCGCACATGGGGCGTCCCCATACCGTCATTCTCCTGCACGGAGTGCGGCAGGAACGTGACCAGTGCCGAGTCGCTCAGCTATTTTGCCGCCCTTGCGGCAGAGGAAGGGATCGATATCTGGTACACGAAGGAGCTGGATGAACTGATTCCGGACGGTACCAAATGCGAGTGCGGCTCGAATTCCTTTGTCAAGGAGCACGACATTCTTGACGTCTGGTTTGACTCCGGCATCTCCCACTTCGCGGTACTGGAAACGCGTGACAACCTGAGGTGGCCCGCCGATTTGTATCTTGAAGGAAGCGACCAGCACAGGGGCTGGTTCCAATCGTCACTGTGGCCCGCGATGGCCCTGAGGGGAAGACCGCCGTATGAGACGGTCCTCACCCACGGCTTCCTTCTGGACGAGAAGGGACGCGCGATGAGCAAGTCACTTGGCAACGGTATCGAACCTGAAGAGATAATCAAGCAGTACGGTGCTGACATCCTGCGTCTGTGGGTATCGTCAGAGGATTACCGCTCCGACCTGAAGATCGGCAATGACATGATCAAGCAGATCGCAGACTCATACCGAAAGATACGGAACACATTCAAGTTTATCATCGGTAATCTTGCCGACTTCAGCAAAGAGAATGAAGTTGCGTACAGGGATCTTTCGGATGTGGACAAATGGGTCCTCTTTAAACTGCACGAACTTAACACGAGGACGATAGAGTCGTATGAAAAATACGAGTTTCATCTTGTATACCGGCGCATACTGAACTTCTGCGCGGTGGAGCTGTCTTCTGTTTACTTCGACATATCCAAGGATATCCTGTATATAGAATCACGTGAAAGCACTAGACGCCGCGCGACACAGACGGTCCTGTATCATCTTTTGAAGACGATGGAAAAGCTTATCGCTCCGGTCCTTGCCTTCACAGCCGAGGAAATCTGGCAGTATGCCGGCAATACTGGATCGGTACACGAACAGGAATATGTGACACTGCCGGCCGAATTTAACAACACACAGATCGCCGAAAGCTTTGGCAAAATTGTTGAGATAAAGAAGGATACACTGAAGGCGCTCGAAAAGAGCCGTGCAGACAAGACAATCAGCCGCTCTCAGGAGGCGTCTCTCACGGTATATTCTGACGATCAGGACAGCCGGGATCTCATGAAGAAGCTCGGAAAGGACCTTGGCATGTTCTTTCAGGTAGCGGCCGTAGATGTCGCCGACGCTTTAGACGAGTCACTGACCGAATATGAATCATGCTCACTCAGTGTTACCCGTTTCTCCGGAGAAAAATGCGAACGGTGCTGGAATTACTACGCGGCACTGGGTAACGATCCGCAACATCCGCAGTTATGCGAACGGTGCGCAGAAGTCATACAGAATATGAACATATCAACTGGAGTTTAATTCATGAAAAAACATTTACTGGCAGCGGTCACCTTTGTTCTGATGCTCACGGCAGACATCATCACAAAATCCATCGTCGACGCCTCTATCTCCGAAGGACAGCGGATCTATGTATTGGGAACATTTGTCCAGCTGACAAAGATCTATAACCAGGGGGGAGTGTTCGGCATCATGCAGGGTCACAAGACCTTCTTCCTTATTATGTCCATCATTGTCTTCATACTCCTGCTGGCGTTCTACTTTTACGAGAAGCAAAAGACATTTATCTTCTCACTGGCAATGGGCCTGATTTTTTCCGGAGCGATCGGCAATATCCTGGACCGCCTCATGGACAAACCCGGTGTCGTCGACTTCATATATATCGGAGTGGAGAAGGTGTTCATGTGGCCGGCGTTTAACGTTGCGGACATGTGCATCGTAACCGGAGCATTCCTTCTTGGGTATGTCTTTTGGAAACAGGAAAAGGCCGCGCTTCTGGGAAAAAGCGACTCGGAAGAGTCCGAATAGTCAGTCACGACCGTGTATCCGTTTTTATTTTAAACAGACAGCCTCTTTCCTTAGTACAAGCATGGGTTCTCTCCATGCTTTTTATTTCGCTACATACTTTCCGTGACCTTTCCGCGTTTTCCAAAAGGGAACCGCAAAAAAAAATCGTTGCATACACAAACATATCCTGCACATGTGTTTATTGAATGAATGTTCAATCTAATAAAGGTTTCATGTATGGGGAGAAAGAGCAAGGCTCTCGAACGCAGGGATGAAATACTGAAACACTACTACCAGGTCATTCTGGAAGAAGGGTATGAAAACGCGTCCATTGCAAAGATCGCTGCACATATGAACACACAGCCGAGCCTGATAATGCACTATTTCAAAACAAAAGAGCGCCTCGTCTTTGAACTGATCACCAAGTTTATGCATGATTTTACCCTGCAGAGGCTCGAGGATTTCTATCTTGAGGCCAACCTTAACAAGAGACTTGATAAAATTATCGATATTATCGGTGATACGGAGAAATTTCCGCCCGAGATACACAAGATGCTCTATCTTGTAAAATACATGTCGCTGTCAAACGAGGAGATTCATGCTGAGCTGCTGGAATCCATGAATAAGTACCGCAGCATGATAACGAAAATTTTCAGCGAGCTGTATGACCATGGCATTATCCTGAACCCTGACGCTGAATCAATAACCCGTTACTTCATGATCCTCATACACGGCCTGGACGAAGTGCATCGCATGGAGAAAGACCCGGGTGAAACAGCCCTTATCGTTGACCTGGTGCAGGAATCATTTAAGAACAAAATGCAAATTAATTACAGGAGTGTTTCCGGTAACTGCCGTCAGACACGAGCCGATTTGCAGCAAGAGATACAGACCGAACGTTCGCGGAAACACCGGAAACAACAATAAACACCATTACATGAAACGAGGTAACCATGCTTAAACTCATTCACTGGCTTTCGGAGCAGAAGATGCTTATACTGCTTCTCGTCATCCTTATTGTTTTTCTTGGTTTTTCATCGGCCACGTCGATTAACCGTCAGGCATATCCGGAGGTTAATTTTGACATGGTGATCATTACAACGATCTATCCCGGCGGCGCTCCGGACGAGATAGAAAACCTGGTGACTATTCCGATTGAGGAGAAGATACGCGAGGTTGACGGGATAGACAAGGTCCGCAGTTATAACATAGAAAACGTATCTGTCGTTGCGGTATATCTTGAACCGTCAGGTGACAAGAACCAAACCGTCGAGGACTTGAAGGATGCGGTCGACCTTGTAGACGATCTTCCCGAAAATGTTGAAACGCCGAAAGTTGAGGAGATCAAGATCGACAAGACGCAGGTTCAGTACTTTGCGATCTACGGCAAACACGATGACGTGCCCTACCGCAAGGTTCGCCAGACTGCGGAACTCTTTGAAGAGTTCCTCTATTCCTTTGATGGTGTGGCCGATGTAGAAGAACTCGGTTTCCTCGACAAGGAGTTTCTCGTGGAGATCAACCCGGAAGCGCTTGTTGAAAACCGTATGGCAATCAACAACATTACGATGACTCTCGCCAACCGGAACGTCGACATTCCGGGCGGACCGCTCCGTATCAACGGCGAGGAGCTCATACTGCGCACAAAGGGGCAGTATGAAAACATGGACCAGATTCGGAACACCTATGTACGCGCAAACGACCAGGGGTACGGAATAAAGATATCCGACCTTGCGACTGTGACCGACACCTTCGAGGAGCCGGACATCTTCGAACGGATCAACGGCAGGGACGCAATCATCATGACCGCGTGGAAAAAGAACAGAGTCGACGAGATCCGTCTTGCCGACCACATAAAGAGCAAACTCGACACGTTCAACAATCCTCACGGTGACGATGTAATCATCCGTCTGTACGAAGACACAAGCGATTTTACGAAAAACACGATCTCGACGGTCATTACCAAC
>CAZAHA010000053.1:12673-13716 GCA_964484915.1 uncultured Leptospirales bacterium | reverse complement strand
CCGCGCGTCGTTATCTTCTGCGGTATTCCCATGTTTGCCTCGCTCGCGAACGTATTGTATGAACGTCCAAAGAGCACGACGGCGATCGAGTCCGGGTTCTCTTCTACCTTGCGGAGAACCTCCTCCCCCAGACTGTTGCGCCTTTCAAAAAACGATTTCAGGCTTTTTACTGCGGCATCGTATGCGCGGTCGGAGTCCTCGCGGCTTATGCCTGCTGCTTCAACCGCGCTTGCCATCTCATCCTTCATCGAGTCCCAGCCGCGGTACCAGGAGAGTACCGGATTCAGCGTCCTGCCGCGGATCTCGGGAAATGCCGCAGCCATATAGTACGGCTCTCCCTGGAGGGTGATGCAGGTTGACTGGTGGCCGATATTGGAGCTGTAGCTTTTCTCTACGTGGACTTCCTTTATTTCCGGAAGGAAGAAAAAGTCCGGCTCTCTCTTGATCATGTTCTGCATCATACCGTGCGCCAAAAGCGACGGATAACAGAACGACGAGTGAATTCGCTCAAAACCAGAACGGTCAATCGCCTCCGTTAAAAGCACCGAACATCCTGCCTCGGTAAAATATGTATAAAAAAACGGATAGAGTGTGTTTGTCAGAAATGATTTCAGGATGCCGACGGCAGGGCGTTTCTGCTCTGCAGCCTGATTGTAGCGGCCGTATACCAGCTGCTGCCGCCGATCCACGTAGTCAAGCGGAAGCGGATCGATCGTGACATGGTGGTTTGCGTTATAGTACTTGTTGCAGACGCCGCCGAACGGATACTTCTTCCCTTCGATGCTGATGACGTTTATCGAGCACTTCCTGTCACAATGCTCCTGCGTTCCCGGACATATAAACGATTTGCCGTACTCGATCTCACGCCGGCAGATATCCTCTATATTGAACGATCCCTTCTGCAGCAGACCGATTTCAATCCGGTGCTTCGCCTCCAGCGCCACGCCGAACGCGCCCATGAGGCCGGGGTCCGGCGGCACGATAATCTCCTTTCCAAGCAGCGAGGCCATTGCCAGAGGCACGGCCTTGTTGTAACAGACGCC
>CAZAHA010000053.1:0-12663 GCA_964484915.1 uncultured Leptospirales bacterium | reverse complement strand
CCCTGCATGAAGACACGATCACCGACCTTTCGTGCCCCCTTGACCCGGTTGGAGTAGTTCATGCAGATGGAATAAACGAGACCGGCGACGATGTTCTCCCTGCTGATCTCATGTGAGGCATTGCGGATATCGGAGCCGATAAACGCGGCGCACTGATCGTTGAAATTGGGCGGATTGTCACCCTGCAGCGCGATTTTTTCTATGTCGAGCACATCTATGCCCAGCGATTCCCTGGCCGCTTCTTCCAGAAAGGACCCCGTTCCCGCAGAGCATGCCTCGTTCATCGCGTAATCGCACGGTACGCCGTTGACCAGATAGGTGTATTTCGCGTCCTGACCGCCTATTTCAAAGATAGTATCAACAGTCGGATCAAAATACGCGGCTCCCGCTGCATGGGCAATTATCTCGTTTATGATTGCGTCTGTCTGGGCGTGCAGTCCCGATATATACCGTCCGGAGCCGGTGACCGCGATCGACACAATCGAAATATCCGTTCCGTGCAGCTGATCGAGTATTGAACGGTAGCATTCACGGGATGCGGCAATCGGGTTTCCGTTTGTCCGGAGATAAACGGATGCGAGTACCGCGTTGTCATGTGTCCGGATAAGAACGGCCTTTGTGGTTGTGGAGCCCACGTCCAGACCAAGGATCGTTTCGTCGCCGGAAACGGCTTCGCTGTGTGCGTGGTCGTTGAAGGTCACGAGTTTTTCGGCATTCCCAAGCGGCGGAAGGGTCGTATATGCTGACGACGGTGACGACACTACGAGATCTCCTTCGGCCCTGAGACCTTCGGTAAACGCGTAGAACGCCGCGCCGAGCGCTTCAAAGACAACGGCATATTGGGCAACCTCCACTCCCGCTTTCTTCTGCTTGAGGCGGTTGATGATGGAGCCGTTCTGCGTGACCCCGCCGACGAGGAGTATCCGGTCGGGTTTCAGGGGTCCGATAAGCTCAACATTCTTGTCGGCAATCATGTCTGCAAGACCCGCGGTGACCTGTCCCCGCGGCACCCCCTTGTTGAGGGCGTGTGTACAATCGCTTTTGCAGAAGACACTGCATCTGCCGGATACCGCATACGCATCAGACGAGTCGGCAATCGCGATTGCCTCGTCAACCAGGAGATCCATCCGCTTGATCTGCTGCATGAAAAACTCTCCGGTCCCTGACGCGCACTTGTTCCCGGTCTTTACACCGACAATAGCGTTTTCACGGTTTAGTTCATACAGTATGAAGTTCTCGCTGCCGAGGCTGATGACTATATCCGAGCCGCTCTTGTCTTCCGGATACAGGAGCTTCATGGCACTTTCGACCGCGCGGGGTTCAGTTATGGAAGGAAGGCTGATTATCTCCTTGAACTTCCTGCCGGTAACGCACACGAAATCATGAGCGTGCGGGTCATACTCCTTCAGTATTCTGCTGACGGTATCCTTTACTGCACATTCATGGGGCACGACCATGCTGGATTCTACGGTAAAGGAATTACCCTCAATACTGAGACTGACAGCCTTGACAGTCGAAGCGCCGATACAAAGTCCCAGGGATGTTGCTTTATTCATACAGATCTCCGTTTCTTTTCATACGTTGATCCGGCCGCTGCCTGCGCAGATTTCCGGATACAGTGCCGATTAGACACCGGACGTGCTTGTCTGTCAACAGGTTATGCCGTGTTTCTTCCTGAATTTATGGCATGAAACATGCCGTTACTGCAGAAGAGAGTATGCTGCGCCATACACATACCGACATAACCGGCGGTCCTAATCCCTGTACAGAGCCGCAATCTCTCCGGCTGCCTGTTTCACCTTTTCACGGATATTTGCCGGCGAGATGACCTCCACCGTCGCGCCGAAACTCAGTACGAACGAGACGATCCACTCATCCTTCGGAAAGGTTACGGCAGCCGTCAGCCTGCCGTCCTCCTCCACCGTAATATCATCGTCATGAAACATGTCCTCTACCCTGCTCTTTGCCGACGCGGCAAAGCGCAGCACAAGCTCCACCTCTTTTCGCGGGGATGATTCAACCACCTTTTCATAATCCCTGAAGGACCTTTCACGGCGCACAAAAGTCCGATCGGTCACCCTGATATTCCGCATGCGGGACAGCTTAAAGAGGCGGTAGTCATTCCGCATGAGACAGTATCCGAAAAGGTACCATGCATACCCCTTAAACACAAGGGTCATCGGCTCCACCGTTCGTATCGTCCCGTCGCCCCTGTAGCTCCAGTACTCAAACTCGATCAGGCTGTTTCCGGCAACGGCAGCGTGAAGGCACTGGATATTCTCACGCTGCCGGCTGGTATATCCCCACGGCATGATGTCCATCACGATACGGTCTGTTCTGCTCTTCAAGTCCGCGACCCGTTCACGCGGCACCAGATTTGTGATCTTCTCTATCGCTCCGTCTAAGGAGTCATCACCGAGCGTGTCGTTAACACCGCGGAGTGCCGAAAGGATGGATACCATGCTGTCAAACGTTAAAAGCTGCCGCTCAAGCCGGTAGTTCGGCATGATGCCGAAACCGCCGTTGTTCCCCGCATAGGAGATGACCGGAATGCCGGCCATGTTTATCGCGTCAATGTCGCGGTAAACTGTCCGTACGGAAACCTCAAACTTCTCGGCAAGTTCGCGTGCCGAAATCCTGTCACGGTTCAGGAGCATTACGGTTATCGCAAGCATTCTGTCTATACGCACAGGCGCCTCCTCCAGTTAGCGCAACAAGCATACCACTGCCGGGGAAAAAACGCATAACAAATTTTTAATTTTTTAGGGATTATTTACCGGTGTGATGTAGATTCATTGATATGAATCTACCCCGGCGGCCAGACGGTCCCGGAGAACACAGGAGAATTACATGAAAAAAACAGCCGTACTTCTTTTATTCGTACTCATTCCCTTTCTATATGCATGCGAGATCATCGAGTCCGACGACACGACGGATGATTCACCTGTTGCGGAAAACGGCGACGGGTCGATCGATGATGAAGACGTTCCGGAATATGACACGGAAGATGGAGACGGGTACTACCCGATTGAAGACTTTTCACTCCTGACCGGCATGACCGAAGCGCAACTCCGCGAACACTATGAGCAAAACTACGGGAACAGTTCGTCATACGACGAAGCCGTAACCGGTTTTAATATCGAAGCAAGAGAACCCGGTACGATGACACAGGCAGGACTGGACGATTTCAGGCGGCGGACGAACTTCTTCCGCTCGTTTTATCAGCTGCCTCCGGTGGGTGACCCCGATTCCGGGATAAACGAAAAGTGTCAGGAAGCCGCGCTCAGCATGATAGTCGAGGACGATATCTCGCATTACCCTCTCGATGACGGATTCACCTATGCAAATGAGACCGCTCAGGAGGCAGCTTCCAAGAGCAACCTGGCAATCGCATGGAGTTCCTCCTCTTTCGATTATACCCAGCTCCTCGACAATCTGATTATGGACATCGGTGTACCGTCAACCGGACACCGCCGCTGGTTTCTGCTGCCTGGGCAGAAGGGCGCGGGATACGGGTACCTGTACAATACGAACGCACCGACATATGGAAATGCCGACGTTTTGATTCAGTGGGTGTTTGACTATGATATCGATACGGAATACGACCTTCCGGTACCCTATCCGCCCGCGGGAGCGTATCCTCTTGAGTTTACCGTGGGCAGTAACAGCAGACTGGTCGACTTTTCACTGTACTGGTACGGCGCAAGCTTTACCGGATGTACGGTATCCATGACAGACCAGGACGGAGACACGATCCCGCTTGAGATTACACATAAGGAAGCGCATAGCCAGTCCGATTTTCCGCCAGCGGCGCTGATATGGACTCCGGACACGCTTCCCGCAGCCGGGGACGAATGGACCGTGGAAATCAGCGGGATAACCGGCAAGGATACATCATCCCTGTCGTACACCATAACTTTTATCGATCTTGGCGTCTCACGGACTCCCGGATCAAGCCGGCGGATACTCCGCTAAAGCACTTTGGCCGGCCTCGGCCGGCCGCGCTCTCCGCAATAAAAAACTTGACGGTATCCCTTTTGGAAATAGGCTCCGTTTAGAGTACTCTTGCACCATCACTTATTTTTACACAGGACATAATAATGCCGGATTCGAAAAACCAGAATATCCACGCCCTCTTACAGGCGGCATCAGACGAACAGGGCACATCTGTTTACTTCAATTACGAGGACCAGACCGTAACCTATGCGGAAGGCCTTGACCGCGTCCAGCGATGCGCATCATATCTGAAGGGACGCGGTGTAAAACGGGGAGACAGGGTCGTCATGGATCTTTTCAACACACCGGAGTTTGTGTATACATTCATGGCATGCGCACAGTTAGGCGCCATAGCCGTACTCATCGGGCCTGTTGCACGGCGGTATGAGATTGATTACATCGTCCGGGAAACCGATCCGTCGCTCATTATCACCTCCGCACTCCTTACCGATCATTTCATGATAGACGGAACCTTCGTTACGGACGTCTCACGAATATGGCTGGTTGACGAAAACCATCCGGAACGGAACCTCTTCGGTGTATTGCAGAAGGAGCAGCCGCTTTCTGACTGCGAGACAATAACGGACGGGTCGGCCGCCGCAATCATCTACACATCCGCGATGGACGGCTATCCGCTCGGCGTGATGCTCCCCCACCGGGGAATTCGCAACTCAACGAAGGCGCTTGCCGAATTCATCAACCCGGAGGACAGTTTTATGTGTGTGCTGCCGCTCTTTCACGCCTTCGGACTGACCTCGGCGATGATCACTCCGCTGCAGAGCAGGACGCCGTTTCATCTGGTGCGTAAATTCTCGCCAACCGAGATCGCGAAGGAGATCGCCATGCGCGGGGCAACGGTCATGCCGGGAGTCCCCAAGATGTTCATGATGATGAACGCGATGCTGCCTCCGGGAGAACACTTTCCGAAACTGCGATGCTGCATCAGCGGAGGTGAAGGGATCTCCGAACAGACACAGCAGGAAATCAAGGACAAGTACAACCTCGACGTGCGGGAGGGCTACGGCCTTACCGAGGCCTCACCGATTGTCACCTGGAACCACATGGATACGGAAAACCGTTTCGGTTCGGTGGGAAAGGTGATGCCGTGGAACGAGGTCCGTTTTGTGGACGACAACGGAAATGACGTTGCACAGGGCGAAACCGGAGAGATTTGGGTCAAGGGTGTGAACGTTACACCAGGGTACTACAACCGGGACGACAGAACCGCCGAGATGATTACGGATGGCTGGATGCACACCGGAGATTACGGGTACATGGACCCTGACGGGTACGTCTTTCTGACCGGCCTCAAGAAAAACATGGTCCTCAACTCGGCATTCAACGTCTATCCGAAAGAGGTTGAGCGCATCCTGCAAAACCATCCGGACGTACAGGATATTGAAATCATCATACACGAGGAACAACAGCCAGGCGACATCGTCCGGCACTATACCGAGGCGAAGATAACGTCCAAGTCCGGAACGCTGTCAGAGGGAAAGATGAAGCTCTGGTGCAAGGACAATATCTCCAACTACAAGATACCCAGGAAATTCACGATATCGTAAAACAGCAGAGAGGGACCGCACTGGTCCCTCTTTACCTGTACGCAGCCCGCAAGTTTTATGCCGCGGCCGCTTGATTCAGAACCGGGCCGGTTCACTTTTCCATTTGCGAAAGCTCCCACTCGATGATTTTCTTCATGTACTCTATCTTGGGAAATCCTTCAAGTATCCTGCCGTTTATGATCAGCGTCGGGGTAGCGGAGAGGTGCAGGCTTTTGGCAAGATCGATATGCGACCGCATCATGTCAAAGGTTGATTCCTCGCCGATATGTGCCAGAACGGCCTCCTGATCGGCTTCATTGGCCACAAGCTCGGCGATGATCTCGCCGTATGACGCATCCTCCCGGTAGAGCCGTTTCATGGTATCGTAGCGGTCGAAATGGTTCACGAGTACCCCGTCGTACACATCCGCACGCTCGGCGGCAAACATCACAAGGGTTGACCTGCAGGATATCGACGGAGTAACCGGGTCGCAGTTAAGTGCGGGAAAGTAGTACGAATGAAACTGTACCTTGCCTTGATACTGGTTGAGGAGTTTTTTCTCCATCCCGTGAAAGACCCTGCATGCGCCGCACAGAGGATCGGTAAAGACCTGTATGACAAGCCCGGCATCGGCCTCGCCTGCCGTAAACGGCGTTTCAGGCAGATCAACCGTCTTCTGCGGCCTGTTCCTGTACTCTTCCAGATAGTCAACCTGACGTTCGACAAACTGGCGGTTATCACCGTACTTTTCCCCCAGAAACAGCGAGAACGATACGACAAACAGAAAGAGTATGACCGAGTAATACACCACCGTCCCCGTGGAAAAGACCCGATCGTCCTTTCCTGATATCAGCTTTGGTAGCGACCGGACCCCGGCAAGAAGGCCGATACCGGTTTCGGAAGATATGCGCCTGTACTCAAAAAACGTGACGACGAAAATCAGGATGTTTACCGCATATGTCGACACACACAGAATACAGAAGATCTGCAGATACACAAGAATCCCTCCGAGTACAAGATCAAACAGCAATCCGAGGGCGGCCACGGGAACGAGCAGATAGACGAATGTATTCCAGTACCGTTCACCGGCTTCGCGGAAGAGGTGCAGCGAGAGGAATATCCATATATAAAAAAAGAAACCGAAAGAAGCTATCGGTATACCCATAAACTCCGACCACGGCGAGAGTGAAAGCTCGGAGCAGGATGACGCGCTGCCGCCACCGCACGCGAAGAGGGTTACCGCAGTCTGGGGAATGAAGTGGTCAATCATTAAAACCACCGTCAATGCCAATCCGATTCCGGAAAGTACCGTGAGAAATATGTACGAACGTCTCATAAAGCACCGCCTTGATATGGTATCGTTTACTGGTACGGAGTGCGAAGCATCTGTCAAGAGTGATATGGGAACATGTTTTAAAAACGGAAGGGAAACTGTTAAATTATTCAAAAGAAAGTCATATAATTTATTCATCCGTTTCACCATATCATACCGTACAGCATCGAAACGGAATAGTGCTGTACATATCTGGAGATGGAGCACACCTGTGGCAATACGCGGAATACACGCGTACTCTTTATCTGCGATAAAAACGCAGCACGGGGACCGATGGCCGAGGCTTTCATGAGAAAGCACGGAGGAGACAGGTTTCAGGCAGAAAGCGCCGGTTTCGATCCGGTCCCGATCCTTCCGGAAGCCATAACCGTTCTGAAGGAGGTTGGGATCGACCTTACGGATAAAACTTCCGATTCTGTGCTTGACTGGTACGCCGAGGACGGATATATAAATACGTAATCTCAATGTGCGACAATAAAACAAACGAGAAGTGTCCGGTCTCTCCCGGCATCACGGCGCATTATAACGTGACGTTTGAGGCGTTGTACCTGTTTGAGGGAATCTCCGAAGAACGTCTCACACAGGCACGGCTTGTCAGGGACGGGATCGAACAGAAGATACAGGAATGGCTCAAAACCCACTAAAAAAACCAGGATTCATACTTAAACTCGCCGCGATCGTCGCATGCATCTGCATGGTGACGGCCGCCGCTGTCGCAGTATGCGATATCCGTTACCCGGTTTCCATCTCCGAATCTGCGGCATTAAAAAGCAAAAACATGCATGCCGCCGAAGCGGAATCACGGATACCAATACTCCTCTATCACAACATCGACGGCTCCGGCCCCTTTTCGATCAGCCTGAACCGGCTCAGAAGCCATTTCGAGTATCTGAAACAAGCGGGGGTAACCGTCATACCGCTTGAGACGCTTATCCGGATGCAGGAGGGGGGCATCGTGCCCCATGCGAAACAGTGCGTGATAACGGTTGACGACGGGTACATTTCGGCATACACGAAACTGCTTCCCCTGGCGAAGGAATACGGATACCCATTTACACTGTTCGTGTACTCTGACTTCATCTACGAACGGTCGATTGGCAAGATGACCTGGGACAAACTGCGGGAACTTGAAGCTAACGGGATCGACATACAGAACCATACCCAGTCTCATCCCGATCTGGTCGACCTTTTGCACGACGGCAGCCGCACCGCCCAGAACCGTCTCCACAGGGAGCTTGTTCTTTCGAAGAAACTCCTTGAGACGCGTTTGGGAAAGACCATCGAGTATATCGCATATCCGTATGGACGGTACGACGACACGCTTAACGACCTGGCCAAACGGGCGGGCTACATGAGGAGTTTCTCCACCGACTACGGGGCGAATATCAGCTCCCACTATTCATTCTGCCTCAGACGCCACCACATCAAGAGCACCTATACCGTACAGGACATAGAAGAGATCCTGTCGATGCAGTAAGGGGATAAAAAAAGAGCGGATCGCTCCGCTCTCTGCTTCGTGCTATGTGTCAGTTTTTGTCCTTGTCCACGATCTTGCCCTTCTCGATCCACGGCATCAGCGCCCGCAGCTTCCTGCCGATCGATTCGATCGGATGGTCAAGCCAGATGCGGCGCTTGGCCGTGAACGACGCCTGTTTGACCTTGTTTTCCAGCATCCAGTCGCGTGCAAATTCGCCCTCCTGGATTCTCCGCAGCACTTCCTTCATCCGTGTCTTGACAGTCTCGTCAATGACATACGGTCCGGTAATGTAGTCTCCATATTCTGCGGTGTTGGAGATCGAGTAGCGCATGTTGGTAAAACCGCCCTCGTAGATGAGGTCGACGATCAGCTTCATCTCATGAATACATTCAAAGTATGCCATCTCTTCGGGATACCCCGCTTCCACAAGAGTCTCAAACCCGGCACGCATGAGGCTTGTTACGCCGCCGCACAGAACGGCCTGCTCGCCGAAAAGATCCGTTTCGGTCTCGTCCTTGAAGGTGGTTTCAATAACGCCCGCGCGCGCGCCGCCGATGGCGTGGGCATACGCAAGCGCAAGCTCAAGCGCGCTGCCGCTTGCATTTTGTTCTATTGCAACGAGGCATGGAACGCCCGCTCCCTTCTGATACTCGGCACGGACGAGGTGTCCCGGCCCCTTGGGCGCGACCATGACCACGTCGATGTCCGTCGGGGGAACAATCTGGTTATAATGAATATTGAATCCGTGCGCAAACATGAGCATCTTGCCGGAACTGAGGTTCGGTTTAATATATGAATCGTATACGTCGCCCTGTATTTCGTCCGGTACCAGCACCATGATCATGTCCGCCCAGGCCACGGCTTCGCCTATCTCCTTGGCGGTGATACCCGCAGCTTCAACCTTCTTCCACGACGAGCTCCCTTTCCTGAGCGCAACGCAGACGTCGACTCCGGAATCCTTCAGGTTATTGGAATGGCCGTAGCCCTGGCTTCCGTATCCAACGACGGCGACCTTCTTGCCGTTGAGAAGCGATGGATTGATATCCGATTCTCTATATACTTTCATATGCTCCCTCTTCCTTTGATTTATGCCAAGTATCGAATCGAAAATGATGTTGTCAATGGAATAATGTGACGAAGCCGGGTATTTTTTATAGATATTTAACATACTTTACTATTTGTAAAGTCCAACGGTCCATCCACCGCATACAATTGTCCATGGTACGCCGCCGAAATACTGCACCCGCCAATAGGGCACATCCGGTGATTTCCGGTAATTGTAAACCGTTGCTTGATGACCTGTTTAACAGCTTGTGGGAACGTTGTACATCATGCCGGTAAAAATACCCTGGTGAATCCTTGATTCTCATGTTGCACAGAAAACAACTGTACATTTCTTCTCTTGGCGATTCAGATGATTGCGTACTGTTTTTATCGCGTACTCGCACATCGCCGTTCTCACAAGTGTGTATTGTTCAGTTCTGCGTTTAACATTTGAATATGTTGCAAGTGTTTCCTGAACAGTTCGTGTCAGCGGTCTGCACCGACGATTATGTAGTCATAGTGTGTGGTTCCAGATTTTCAGTATCGCTTTGTATTGATTAATTATAATATATTTCTTTCGAAATAAACGGCGTGTTCGTATAATAAATCAGCATATGACAGTATTCAGTTTGATAATTGAAACTTTCATTATCAGAGATTTCCAATTATTATTTCCAATCTAATACGCTTTTGATTAATTGTAACCGTAAACTCAGGTTCGGGTTCATTATATCATTAAAATGAAGGAAAGGTGGTGTGTATGACTAAATCGATGTATCTCTGTGCTGTAACATGCATTATGTTTCTTTTCGTTTCCTGTTCTCTTGAAGATTTATTCAGCGACGGAAGGATAGAAATTAGTACGCCCGAGGATGGACAAAAGGTAAACAGCAGAAGCATCAGTGTCAGAGGAAAATTTACATTTACCGGCGACAGGGACAAGGACGCAGAGAAGGATTCATCATCCGATCCGTTTTATGTGGAAGTTCTTGTGGACGGAGATATTCAGGAAACGATAGGCTCGTCAAGTGATGAAACTGGATTTAATGTGACCGTTGCACTGGAAGAGGGTGAAAACAGGATTACGGTTATCGGATATTATCTGGAGGATGAAGTCAGAGAATTAGAACTGTATGTCACGTGCGATACGACTCCGCCGCTTGTTATTATATCAACTTATTATCCGGCTCCTGTTACTGTTGATATGCTGAACATTAATGGCACGGTAACCGTGAATGATCTGTCGACTATTGAGTACAAAACGACGTATGTGAACAGGTCAGATCCACAGAATCCCGTCACAACAGAAACATCATATGATGCACTCCCCTATGAAACATCGGACTCTTCCGATACACTGGGCGCCTGGAGTATTTCGTATCAGAATACGGCAACAACTCAGTACGCTGATGAAAACAGCACGGGAGATTTACTGACGATCACTATTCGTGCGGTTGACGATATTGGCAATGTGGGTACACATAACAAGCAATTTGAGTTATTTGCTCCACAACACCGTTAAAGGGTCAGAAATACGGATGGAAGAAGTTGAAGAAATGTTCGGCAAAGCTCCAGATGAAAATAATGACACTGCTTTTTCTGAAACTATCGACCTATGAAATGGATAGTAGACTACTCGAAAAAAGCTGAGAAATTTTTCTCAAAAAATCCTCAGAACAAACCTATTGTCATCGGTGAGCTTAAAAACTCATTCGGGGATACAATGGTGAAACTGTCTCTATCAATATCATTGCGTTAAAAAACGAATGGAAAGGGTATCATCGTATCAGTAAAGGTGATATTCGTCTTGTTATTATCATCGATGAAAGTAGCCAGAAAATTAAAGTTCACGATGTTGACTTTAGAGGCTCTATTTATTCGAAATAATTCTGGACGAAACCTGCCACGACAGAATTCATGATTATAACAGATCGAAGGTTTTTTAAAGTGGTGAAGTTTACTCCGGAATAGATGGCAGGTTTCACCGGAATACGAAGTAATTTTTTCGCGCATAGTTGAACGGCTTAAGCTTATCGGCCTTCGCACTCTCAATCACGGATAAAAACAGGCACTGGACTGTGCATAACGGGTGGTATTTGACGCTTCATCTTAAAACGGAATCACCTCCCCCTCATCGACAGTGAAATCCGCTTACGCGCGGTATCTACCTCCAGCACCGTAACCGTAACCTTCTGGTTTATCTTCACGACATCGGCCGGGTCTTTAACGAAGCTGTTCGAGAGTTCGCTTATGTGCACCAGTCCGTCCTGATGGACGCCGATGTCAACAAAGGCACCGAACTTTGTCACGTTCGTAACCAGCCCCGGCAACACCATCCCTACCTTCAAGTCAGCGATTACGTTAACGCCCTCGGTAAAAGTGAAGAGCTCAAATTCGCTGCGGGGGTCACGGCCGGGCTTTTCAAGTTCGGCACAGATGTCGTTTAAGGTAGGCAGCCCCACCGTTTCTGTCACATAGTCTGAGATTTTCTTTTTTATGGCTTCTCGCTTTTCCCTGTACGCGAGAAGGTCGTTCACTGTTGCTCCGCTGTCTTTGGCCATCCTCGTAACGATGGCGTAGCTTTCAGGATGGACGGCACTCGCATCAAGAGGATTGTCGCCGCCGGCCACCCGCAGAAAACCCGCCGCCTGTTCATAGGTCTTTGCCCCCATGCCACTTACCTTAAGAAGTTCGGCCCGTGAGCGGATGCCGCCGTGTTTAGAACGGTATGCGACAATGTTTGAAGCGAGCTTCGGAGAGAGACCCGAAACATATTTCAGGAGTTCTTCACCGGCGGTGTTCACATCGACGCCAACACTGTTGACGCAGCTCGCTACAACTTCGTCTAACGACTTTTTCAGCAACTTCTGGTCGACGTCGTGCTGGTACTGCCCCACTCCGATAGACTTTGGGTCGATCTTTACAAGTTCCGAAAGGGGGTCCATTAATCTCCGTCCGATAGAGACGGCCCCTCGCACTGTTATATCGTGGCCGGGGAACTCCTTTCGGGCTGTCTCTGATGCGGAGTAAACAGAGGCGCCGCTCTCATTTACCATGGTCACGATGACGTTTTTGAGCGGGATCTTTTTGCAGAAGTCAAGCGCCTCGCGCCCGCCGGTACCGTTGCCGATCGAGATGGCCTCGACCCTGAATTTTTCACAAAGCTCTGTTATGGTCCGCACCGCGCCTGCGGTGTCGTTCCTGGGTTCGAGCGGATAGACCGCCGTGTTATGCAGAAGGTCCCCGTGTTCGTTCAGTACCGCCACTTT
>CAZAHA010000052.1:0-14075 GCA_964484915.1 uncultured Leptospirales bacterium | reverse complement strand
GAGCTCCTGATACGTCTGGTTCCCGGCGGTATCGTTACCACCTATGTCTTTGAAAAGATGAAAGAAGGCGACCACATGAAGCTTATCGGGCCGTTCGGAGACTTTGTCGTCCAGGACACCCAAGCGGACATGATCTGCGTCGCGGGAGGATCGGGGATGGCACCGATCAAGTCGATCATCAACGACATGCGAGAGAAGGGAAAAACGGACCGTACGGTATGGTACTTCTTCGGTGCACGCGCATTGCGCGACCTCTTCTATGTTGAACAGATGCGCAAGATCGAAAAGGAGTGGCCTACCTTTCACTTCGTTCCGGCCCTGTCCGAGCCGGAGGAGGACGACAACTGGGACGGAGACACCGGACTCATTACGGATGTTCTTGACTCCTACTTCAAGACAAGGATCGGAGACAATCCCAGGGAAGGATATCTCTGTGGGAGTCCCGGCATGATAGACGCCTGTGTCAAGGTGATGACAGACAACGGTATTGGCGAGGACAGCATCTTCTACGACAAGTTCGCGTAGAACAGGCGCATTTGGTCGCGCAATACAGGCCGTAACCGGGTAACACGTACTTTCAAGGAGCGAACCATGAAGCTCACACCGCAAATGAGAAAAGCAATGGAAAACATGCAGGCCGGAAGGATCATCAAGACCGGCTTTTTCGGGGAGGACCCGCGTCCACTGCCCGATATAATCGCGCATGACGAAGAGCTCTGTTCGGCGATCGGTCTGGACATCGATGCCGCGGCAGCAAGGATGAAGCACCTGACCTTTGAGGGAGAAAAGGGGCTCGGGGAACCAATCACCGTCGAGAAGAAGTGGCGGGTAACGATATCCGAGGCCAGAGGCCGCATACCGTCCCCTTTTGAGGACGGGCTCTTCAAGAAACGCAACACGCACGTCGTAAATCTTGAGAACAGCGAGGAAATGGACTACAGCGATCTGTCGCTTTTTCTCATAGAAAAATACCATTTCTTTCAGGGGTACGGTTCACCATACCGTATCGAACCGCAGAAGATGAAGAAAATACTCGAATTATAGGAGGAACTATGCACACACGAATCATGGGCATCAAGCTTACAGACAGGATGCAGGCCGCCGTCCGTGTACAGCAGCTGTTGACCGAGTACGGCTGCCTCATTAAAACACGCCTCGGCATGCATGTAGCAGACGGCAGCTGCAACGAGTCGGGACTGATTATCATTGAACTGACTGACGATGCCGACAACTGGGAGGAGCTGAACGGTAAATTGTCGGAACTCTCCGGCGTTCAGGTCAAGACGATGCTCTTCGAGTAGAACCCGCATTCTCCATCCCGTTGGATTGCGCCGCATGATATGGTTCGGCACCATGTCATGCGGCGCCGTCCAGTTACGGTCGCGTGTACCGCTCAAGATCTGCGTGCGGCTGTATCCTGCTCTAAACGGTCAACCGTATACTCGTGGAGGCCGGCAATAACAGTATCCGCCTTCGTCAAAACATCCGGTGACCCAACACCGATGCTGAACATGCCGGCCCTGTTTGCGGCCTCTATGCCCGCTTCCGCGTCCTCGAAGACCGCGCATTCACCGGGCGCAAGTCCCAGCCGTTTTGCGCCGAGGAGGAATATTTCGGGATCGGGTTTCGCCTTTGATATATCGTTTCCGTCAACTGTGGCATCGAGATACCGTGAGAGATGCGTGTTTTTCAGGATAAGCGGAGCATTCTTGCTGGATGAACCCACCGCGGTCCGGTATCCCCTCGATCTCAGCTCTTCAAGAAAAGCCTCTACCCCGGGCAGCGTATCCCCGGGCCCCATCGTGCGTATATACTCAACATACCACACGTTTTTCAGCTCCGCGTACTCCTCCTTTTTTTTCCTGTCAAGTTTCAGATTGCCGATCTCAAGCAGTATATCAAGCGAGTCCATACGGCTTACCCCCTTCAGCCGTTCGTTCTGCTTCTCGGTAAACTCAAATCCCAACATGTTGGCAAGACGTTTCCACGCCCGGTAGTGGTACCCGGCAGTGTCAACGAGCACACCGTCCAGATCAAAGATGCATCCCTTCATATCTACTCCTTCGTCTGCGTTTGTGTTTCCTTGCGGCTGGATTCCGTTATCCATTTTCCTGCATACCGCATCACCGCATACAGATTCGTCCCTCCCATGGACGCAGTGTGTGCGGATCGCCCTCGTCCATATAAGTAGAGAGATCAACCGGACCGGTACATATACAGCTTTTCGGCAGCTGTACCGTGTCATCAGAAAAATTCAGTACAACCAGAAACTCTCCGATACCGTTTCTCCGAAACGCGAAGAGCGCGGGATGGTCCGCTTCGAGAAGCGTATAGGAGCCGTGGACAAGGTCGGTATGCGTCTTTCGGTACGCGATCATCGACTGGTAAAACCGGAAGATTGAGTCCGGTCTTTTCTGGTCCGTCTCTGAGTTAATATCCGTATAGTTGGGATTAACATCCATCCACGGATTAACTTCGGAAAAGCCGGCATTCACATCAGCGCTCCACTGCATCGGCGTTCGTGCATTGTCACGGCTGGTATGACGTATAACATCCATGACCTCGCGCTTTGTGCTTCCGCTCTGAATCCGCGTATTGTACAGGTTCAATGTCGCCACATCCCGGTACTTGTCGATATCATCATATTTGCAGTCGGTCATTCCGATCTCCTCTCCCTGGTAGATAAACGGCGTCCCTTCAAGAGAAGCAAGAAGCATAAAGAGGAGCTTGGCACTTGGAACACGGTACACTCCGTCATTACCGATACGCGACAGTGCACGCGGCCAGTCATGGTTGGACAGATACAACGCCATGTGGCCCCGGCCATGAAGCCCGGTCTGCCATTTTGAGAGGATACTCTTGAACCGTACAAGGTCAAACGAATGTCTTTGAAACATACCGTTACCGCCCTCCTCCTCAAGTGCAATATGGCCGAACGGTATGACCATGGAAAATTCCCTTCTGGACGGTGCCGAGTACCGGATTATCTCTTCGAGTCCCGTATTGGAACATTCTCCTATTGCAAGAAGGCCGTTCCGCCCCCATGTTGCGTCGTGTATCTCCCGTGCCCACATGTGCACATCCGGATGATTATAGACCATCTTTCCGGGATATGCGCAGGGAGTGCCGTTTATCTCCCCATCGGCGTCAGGAAGACCCTCCGGCTTGCCTATCAGGTTGACCGCGTCAACCCGGAACCCGTCGACACCGCGATCGATCCACCAGTTTATCATGTCGATGATTTCGCTTCTCATTCGTGCGTTTTTCCAGTTGAGATCCGGCTGTTTTTTGGAAAAAAGATGAAGGTAGTATTCGCCGGTCGTATCGTCATACTCCCACGCGGATCCCGAGAAGATCGACCCCCAGTTATTGGGTTTTTTACCATCCTTCCCCGGACGCCAGATATAGTAATCACGGTAAGGTGACTCCTTCGATGAGCGTGACTGTATGAACCATTCATGTTCATCCGATGTGTGATTGACGACAAGGTCCAAAATAACGTAGATGTTAAGGCTGTGCATCGTCTGGATCAGACGCTCCATGTCGCTGAGCGTACCGAAATCGTCCATAATGGAATAATAATCGCTGATATCGTACCCGTTGTCGTCGTTCGGCGATGCAAAAACCGGTGAAAGCCATACAGCGTCAACTCCAAGACGGGCAAGGTAATCGGCCTTGTCTATGATTCCCTGCAGATCGCCTATTCCGTCGCCGTTGGAGTCGTTAAAGCTGCGTGGATATATCTGATAGATAACACCTTCTTTCCACCATTCATGCTTCATCAAACCTCCCCTATAGTATGTTCTGCTGCCTGAATGCATGACAGGCCCTCACTGAGACTTGCCATAACAGTATTGAGAAAAGCGGTACATTTCAACCGTAACTGCCGGTTTTTTAAGCGAGCATAATACAACAATATCCCTTGACTTTTTATGCAATAGTGACTATTCTACACATTATCGTTGGGCGCATAAATCCTCTGATGATATAAGGAGTAGTATGATGATGACAGCTGAGGCTCTGTTAAAACGGCAAAGCGGGGGGCTCTTCCATGTTTCTGAGAAGATGTGTCTGGATGACTGTATCGGCGTGATGATCGAGAAGAATGTGGGCGCTGTGGTTGTTCTGGACGACGACAAGAAGCTCCGCGGAATCATTTCAGAACGGGACATACTGCGGTGCATGCATGAACACATGGAAGGGATCCGGGAAATACCGGTCAGCGAAGCAATGACGCCCGAATCGAGGCTCATCGGGGTACAGAAGGACGACCATGTGGCAAACGTTATGGACAAGATGACCGCTAATTCCATACGGCACATACTGATTTTCGACGGTGATACTTTCCGGGGACTTGCGTCCATCAGGGATGTCGTTCAGATACTTCTGGACAATGCACTGCTTGAAAACAAGCAGCTCATGGATTACGTATATCAGGCTTACTGACAATCAGTACCGGTGCTTCAGCTGATCGCTGGCATCATCGACAAATGAGTCACATCTCCCAACCGACCCTCTGCGCATAAACAGCATGTCAGACTGAAGCATCCGTACCCAATCCTGTCGGTTCGTTCCGGTTCCCGGTATATTCCGGTTTCAGGCTTCTGACAAAGACGCGCATCTGTTTCATGTTCATGATCCTGGGCACCGGATAATACTTCCGCGCCTCATGCAGCGCACGCCGTGCAATTTCAGGGATGTCCTTCTCTTCCAGAGCATCAATATATGACGGAATATCCAGAGATCTGTTCAACGCCCGTATATGGGATATAAACCGTCTCGCAGATTCATCGGCGCGTACATCAGAGCCAGCGATACCCGCGGCTCGCGCAAGTTCGGCAAGACGCCTCCGGCACGAGGATAACGAGTACTCAAGGACATGCGGCAGTATGATAGCGTTCGCCCTGCCATGCGGAATACCGTACAGTTCGCTCATCCTGTGGGCGACCGCATGTGTATACCCCAGGCTTGCCTTCCGGAACGACAATCCGGCATAGTATGCCGCAAGCGCCATGGCGCTCCGTGCCTCCAGGTGTGATCCGTCGGTGCAGGCAAGCGCAATATTCGTACATATCAGCCTGACCGCTTTTTTGGAGTACTCCATGGCTTCGGAATAGTTCCATCTCCCGATGTAGGACTCCACGGCATGCGTCAGGGCGTCCATACCGGTCTCGGCGGTAATACCCGCGGGTAGTCCTGTCATAAGGAGCGGATCAAGAACTGCGGCGTCGGGTACCAGCATCTTGTCGTTAATCGGCAGCTTGACATCCCTGTCAGAATCCGTTATAACGGCGGTCATCGTCACCTCAGAGCCGCTGCCCGCAGTCGTTGGCACAGCGTATAACAAAGCACGATGACGTATGGCGGGTATCAGCCGGTTGAAAGAAATAATTGTCCGGCTGGTCTTGACCATGACGGCGGTCATCTTGGCACAGTCGATAACCGAGCCTCCACCGCATGCGATAACGGCTTCGCATCCGTTCTCAACGTAGATCCTCCGTGCCGCATAAACATTGTCGGTAGTTGGATTGGGCACGACACCGTCGAAAACGGCACAGTCAATTCCATGATCCCGAAGGCCGTTCAGAAGGCGTTCCGGTACCCGGAGCTTCATCAAAACGATGTCCGTGACAAGCAGAACCGAACGTATATTCCGTTCCTTTACCAGCAGAACAAGGTCGTCGACCGCACCTGCCCGATGAATGAGAACACTTTCCGGGAGCTTTATGCAGCGGGCATACAGCCCGATTATCCAGAAATAGACACGCAACAGCACTTTCATCATACAACCGCCCCGCATATACAGCTGCTTAATAGTATAAGCCAGAGTATAGCGTATAATTATCACTACAACATAAAATTATACTTTTATGCGTTATACAAAGATTCTGTTTGACTCTTCCGGAGCGGCCCGTATACTAACTGATACGCCATAGCCTGAAACCGCCGTGCCGTACAATCCTGTTCGCAAGGAGTAGTTCATGGAGCGTCTGCTGTACCTGTATCTCGCATCAGGAATATTCGGCGCGGGCGTAACGCTCGTTCTCTTCTTTACCAGCGCGTTTGGGGCCGTAACCGACGGCACAGCAGACGGAGAAAACGATATAGCTGATGGAGAAACAATGGCAGACAGCACAGCAGACACCGCCGACGACGGCTCGATCGATGATGACGGCGGTGAAGAGTTTACCGCAGATGACGATATGTATGAACACTCTCCAAGCGGATCATATGTTCTGGACTACAACAGGCACCGCGGCAATACCATCCTCTACATAATGGGCAAGTTACGGACGCTCGTCTTTTTCTGCGCCGGGTTCGGTACAGTCGGGACCTTCGCCATACTCACAGGCGAATCACCGCTTTCGAGTATCATATGGAGCATACCGGTCGGCGTTGTTACCGTCCTCATCTTTCAGTTTTTCAAGAATCTCCAGCAGAAAAGCCTCGACTCATCGTTTTCCGACCAGGAACTCGTAAACCTGCAGGGAAGCGCCCTTCTCCCGCTAAGCGACGGTTCGCCTGGAAAGGTACGGATCTCATTCGGCAGGCTTGAGGTCGTACGCTACGCGAACGTGCATAAACCGGATGTGACTATTGAAAAGGGAGATCGGATACGTGTTGTTCGAGTAGACGATGACTTTGTCTATGTAGACAAAATGTAACCTGCGCTGCGGCAGCGACTGCCGTACACAGGATCGATCCACTGAACGCTTTGACGTCAGGATATCTGCAGTTAAACCGGCATGCTGTACATATGATTTTTGTGTATACCGGCCCTTCAAAAAGGACGGTCTCACTCCGGAGTCAAATAAAATCACATACATGGGGGAAACTATGGAGAATGAACTCTTGTATCAAAGCACAGGAGGCATATTCGAAGGTGTCCTGGCCGTATTCTTCTTCTTTATACTGCTTGGTATCCTGAAGGCGTTCATCAAGGTAGCGTCGCCGGACAAGCTTCTGGTCATCACCGGGCGGAAGAGGAAAGAAGGCGGCAAGACCTTCGGTTTCAGCGTTGAACGAGGCAGAAGTTCAGTCATTCCGTACTTTCAGAGTGCTCAGGAACTTGACCTGCGCGTCCTGCCGATCAACGTCCGCGTGGAGGGTGTCAACTCGGCAAACGGCATCACCGTTGGCGCCGACGCGACAGCCTGTGTCTGTATCGACGACGACAATCCTGCGATGCTCTATTCGGCCGTTGAGCGGCTTATGGGCAAGGACGTCGACCAGCTGCAGGAGCAGGTCAGGCAGACACTGATAGGCAACTTCCGCGGTGCACTCAACAAGGCGACCCCGCTTGAGGCGATCGGTATGCAGGAGACGCAGACCGATCTCGAGGATTCGGGATCAATATCAAAAACAGGCGAACGGGCGCAGTTCCGTAACGCATTGCTGGAGGACATCAACAGCGACATCGCCAGTTTCGGCATGAAGGTCGTCTCGGTCTCGCTGCAGAAGATATGGGACACTTCCAACTATATCGGCAACCTCGCGCAAAAGACGCTCGCCGAGAAACGGCAGGACGTCGAGATAGAGGAGGCACGCCTCCGCGCCAAGGCAGAACAAGCCGAGTCAAACGCGAAGCGCAGGATAGAGATCGCAAAGGCAAAGGCCAACGAGCAGATCATACACGCCCGCGAGAAGCTGGAGATATATACCCGCGAGAGTGAGGCGACGATCAACCAGGCTTCACTTGAGGCAGACAGCAAGATTGAGGGCGCCCGCAACAGGGGGCTTCGCGAGATTGAGGAGCTGAATATCGAGCTTCGAAAGCTGAAGAACAGAACGGACATCCTTATCAAGGAAAACGCGGATATGAAGGCCGCCCAGCTTGTCAGTGAGGGAGAACGCGAAGCGGTAAAGATAGTAGAAAACGCCCGCAACCAGATACTTGAGCAGAAGGTGGACATCATATCACAGGCAGGCAACATAGGCTACGCTGTTCTCTTTATACAGCAGCAGATGCCGCACCTGTTTGATGCGTTCAAGAGACACGCATCGGAAATGACGGTGGACTCATACATTCTCATGGACGACAAGAAGGGCTTTTCGGGAGCGGTAAACAGAGGACCGGAATCCTTCGTGAACTTCCTCACCGAGTTTGAAAAGGCGACCGGTATATCCATACGCGATTTCCTTACTGCGCGCGAGTCGGAGGCATAATATGATAATTTTTGTTTCGGTACTGCTTGGCTTTATAATCGTGACACTCCTGATACAGGCCGTCTCCAACATGAAAATTGTAGGAGGAAACGAGCTGGGCATCATATCGGGCGTGTCGGGAAAGAAGGGTTTCCAGATGATCAGCGGCGGACGGATATTCGTTATCCCACTGCTGCACCGTTTCGCCAAGATGGACCTTACGCCATACACGATCGAAGTCGTGGTCGACTCGGCCATCGCCGACGGTGTCGTTCCGCTCAACGTCAAGGCAACCGTAAGCTTTGCGATCGCGTCGAACAAGTCCGGACGGAGCCGCGCCGCGACGCGCATACTGCACATGGTAAAGGACGAGGAACAGCTGACGCGTCTTGCAAGCGACATCATCGAGGGACACCTCCGCGACTCGATCGCTACGATGACCCCCGTTCAGGTAATGCAGGACAAGGACACCCTCGTTGCCAAGATGATCAACGTCTGTAAGAGCGACCTGGAGAACATCGGCCTCGAGATAACCACAATGAACATCGCCGACGTTGACGACCACCGTCTGCAGGGCGTCGAGGAACCGGACCTGTACATCGCCCTCCTGAAACGCGTGCAGACCGTCAATGCAGAGACGAAGGCTCGTACGGCAAAGGCCGAGTCCCGCGCGAACGCTGTTGAACAGGAGGAGGCACGCAAGGCCGAGGTCGAGGTCAGAAACCTCGAAAACAACCATGAACAGCTCATGGCCGAGACCCGTGTCCTGATAATGGAAGAGAAGCAGCGCGAGAAGGTCGGCGTCGAAAAGGCGATCCAGGACACCAAGGCTCGGGTTGCGGGTCTGCAGGCAGAGATCGAGGCCGAACGGCAGAAGATCGAGATGCTTGAGAACAAATTCGAAGGTGAGATCATCACTCCAGCCCTGGCCCGGAAGGAACAGATGATACTGAAAGCCGAACAGGAGAAGAACCACATCCTCGGACGCGCGCAGGGTGAAATTGACGAGCTCAAGGAAACCATAAACATTATCAGGAAGTATCCGGGAACCGGCAGCAAGACATATATCATAGAAAACTTCAAAAGCCTGATAACGCCGTTTGCCGAGACACTCCGCTACTTTCCGGCGAAGAAACTGTCGGTCATCACGGGGGTCGAGGGGCGTCATGAGCCCATTTCTGCGATCCATCCGAACGCCATCGAGGAGCTCAAGAACAAGCTTATCGGTGGCGCGATGAGCGACATACTGGACGATGCACCGCCAAGTAATCAGAAGAATACTCTGTACGACATGGAATCCCAGGGTGCGCGTACTTCCCAGGCGGAACACAAACACACGAAAAAATGATCGGCTTCAAACAGTTCCGTTTCCATTGAGGCCGCGCGCAGGAGACCTCGGCCGCCGATTTGCCAATGTCGCGGGAATGGAGACATCCAGGGACATGTGTATGATTATTGAATCCGCTAAAGAAACATTCAAGTGAAACCGGACAGCATATTCCGGTTTCACTTGATCCGTCCAACCCTCCACGGAAAACGGGCTCTGACTCCTGTGCCTCTATCATAGACTGGTACATGCCTGCCGCACGAACACAATATCGCCCGAAGCCTGCAATTCATCTGCTTTTTCATGGACAACTGAACCCATACATGATACAGTAATTCAGCGATACACAAGGGAGACGGTGAGACTATGGAATATCATGTAGCCAAAAACGGATCTGATCGAAATCCGGGAACCATACACAGACCGTTTGAAACAATTAACAGGGCAGCATCCGTAGCAGCAGCAGGCGATGTGGTCACGGTTCATGAAGGCGTGTACCGCGAATGGGTCGATCCCAGAAACAAGGGACTAAGCGACAAACGCCGAATCGTGTACCAGGCTGCGGCAGGAGAAAAGGTTGTCATCAAGGGGTCTGAACGGATCCGCAACTGGCAGCACATGCAGGGGAACGTCTGGAAAGTGGTATTGCCAAACGCATTCTTCGGTGATTTCAATCCCTATACGGAAGAAGTGTTCGGCGACTGGCTTGTGACAATCGACAAGAAGAAGCATCTGGGAGAGATCTATTTAAACGGCATGTCGTTTTACGAAGTCCAGTCCTTTGACGAACTCCTCGACCCTGCAGTCAGAACGGACGAACTGGATTACTGGACACAACGGCGTGTTCCTGTTCCAAGCGAAGAACAGACCCGATATGTGTGGTATACCGAAAACGATACCGAAAACACGACGCTTTACGCCAACTTTCAGGGCGCAGATCCCAATGACGAACTTGTTGAAATCAACGTCCGCAGGTCCTGTTTCTATCCCACTGTGACAGGCGTCGATTATATTACGGTTAGGGGATTCGAGATGTCGCAGGCGGCGACGCCGTGGGCGCCTCCCACCGCAGACCAGCCCGGACTGTTGGGTGCAAACTGGAGCAAAGGATGGATCATCGAGGGGAACACCATACATGATGCAAAATGCAGCGCCATAAGCATCGGAAAGGAAGGCTCAACGGGTCACAACTACCGTACGATCCGCAAGGACAAGCCGGGATATCAGTACCAGCTTGAAGCGGTGTTCAGCGCCGAACGCATCGGCTGGAGCAAGGAGAAAATCGGCTCGCATACCATTCGCAACAATACCATTTACGACTGCGGTCAAAATGCCATTGTCGGTCATCTGGGATGCGTATTCAGCAATATCCATCATAACCATATCTATAACATTGCCCTGAAGCGTGAATTTTTCGGTTATGAGATCGCCGGCATCAAGCTGCATGCGGCAATCGACGTCCATATCCATCACAACCGAATACATGACTGTGTGCTGGGATTATGGTCAGATTGGGAAACACAGGGGACAAGAATCAGCAAGAACATATTCTACAACAACACCCGGGACCTTTTTGTTGAAGTGAGCCACGGCCCCTACCTGGTTGACCATAACATCCTTGCCTCTGCTTATGCACTTGATAACTGGTCACAGGGCGGCGCGTTTATCAATAATCTTATCTGCGGTGTCATGGTCCAGAGCGATGTACTTGACCGTTCCACCCAGTATCACGTGCCGCACAGCACAAAGGTCGCCGGATTCTCATTCATCTTTGGCGGTGATGACAGATTCTACAATAATATCTTTACCAGCAACGATGATATCAACACATTTCTTGACGAAACCGGTTTTCAGAAAGCCACGGTCGCTGTAGGCACAACTCATTTTAACGGTCATCCTGCGTCGTTAACCGAGTATATCGAAAATGTCCACAAAACCCACGGCGACCACGATGTATTTATGGCTGCAAAACAACCCGTTTATATCAACAATAACGCATACTTTAACGGCGCCAGACCGTTTGAAAGGGAAAACGATACCCTGTACGATGAGAACTTCAATCCAGACCTGCGCATTATCGATCAGGGGGATGAAGTGTATCTTTCGTGTAAACTGCCAGACAGCTTTGCTTCCTTTTCCGGAGAGATACATTCGACGGTAACACTGCCGCGTGTGCGTATTGTCGATGCGGAGTTTGAGAATCCGGACGGCAGCGATGTTGTTTTGGACACAGATCTTCTCGACCGGCAGAAAACCGGCAGGAGCCCGCTGGGCCCTGTTTCGGAATTGAAGGCGGGTACGAACCACATAAGGATCTGGCAGCCGTTATCCTGACTGTCACTGTATGACGGCACGACCAGGAATTTCGCAGGGTCTTTAGCACCGGGGCGTTGTCCTGTCTGTACTGTTCTATCGACCAGCGCCAACCAGTGCGGGAAGCACAACCGTTGTCTGTATGGTCACCGTACGTAATAACCAAAGATAAACGGGATCACGACCTCCTCGCCTGGTATATCCTTCGGTACGGGGCCGAAGTTCCTCGATTTTCGGATCGCGTCCATGCACGACTCGTCGAGGTGCCGGTTACCGCGCGAGTCAACCAGTTCAACGCGGAGCACATCGCCCTGGCGGTTCAGGACAAAGTACAGACGTACCTCCTGGCTTGCGATGACCCTCATGCTCGTCCGTCCGGGCGTATAGCTGGTGGACAGGGAGTTCGCCATGATGGGCGGAAACCAGTTGTTGGCGATCTTCTGCTTCATTCTGCGGAAATACTCAAAATCCGAAAACTTCTTGGTATTGAAAGAAAAGCGCCTGGTATTGGAATAATAAATCGCATTCTCAAGCGTGATGCCGCGCTTGTCGGGAATACGCCCCCACTCGGTAACCTCCGGCTGCTGCGGGGCATCGTTCCCGGTCTGTGTCTGTGCCTGCTTCTCCTGCGCCGTCTTCCGCTCTTTTGACGGTTCACGGACCGGTTCCGGTGCGGGAATAAAGTCCCGTTCCTCGAAGAGCGTCACCGTATACGTAACCTTCTTGTCAGCAAGAAGAAGCTCCTCGCGAGTGCTTCTGGCCCCACCACCACCTGTCGAGCCCTGTGACAGTGACTGCGGCCGAAACGAGAGCGAGTTGTTCAGCCAGTTATCGCCCTTTTCCCGGGTGAGGTGTCCCTTCGCGGCGGAATCGACATCCGAGAGGAGCGTCCGGTCTGTTTCAACCGTCTCGCCGTCCGGGTTGATGTTCACGATGACATCCCGAATTGCCAGTTCGCGCAGCGTTTTGTTCTTGATGCTGTTCCGGAGCGTTTCCGCCCTGCCGGGATCGAAGTAATACGGCAGCGCGACGAATGATATCAGGAAGAGATGCACTACGGCAGATATCGCCAGCACATACGGAAATGTCGGCTCACGTTCGAACGCCCCCTGGTGAAGCGTCGTATGCATGTTCCACTTCTTCATGTATATCCATCCCTCAGTGTGTCGTAAAAAAGCTGCCGTATGCAGTTTTCGTATGCTTTGGACGGCACTTTGTTACGCCGGGACATAACCGTCCGCGCACTCTCGATGATGCTGTCGATCTTTTCCTCTTCTGCGACACGGAGCTGGTTCTGCATGAATACCGAAAATGGCGGAAGATGCTTTCTTGCCATCAGTCCCGACTGAACAGTCATGGCGAACGGTCCGATTACGGTGCCCGTGTTAATCAGCGTACCGATGCTGCACTTGGCATGGTCGCCGATGAAGCAGCCCACCTTGCGCATGCCGGTGTCGACCGGGCCGTTTGGAAGGATGACACGCACCGTCGAGTAATCGTTCCTGAGGTCGCTGTTAGTACAGAGCGCTCCCAGGTTGACGAAGCTCCCGATGCAGCCATGGCCGATGAAACCGTCGTGGTACTTGTTTGCGTACGGGTAGAAGACAGAGTCCTCAACCTCGCCGCCGATACGGCACCCCTCGCCGATACTGCAGCCCTCACGCACCCTGGCCCCCAGTATGACGGCGTCACGGCCGATAAAGCAGGGACCTTCTATCCTGGTAAACGGGAGTATCTCGCACCCCGAGGAGACATAGACTGGTCCTTTTGTGGTGTCAAAGACAACATACGGATCTATACGGACATCATCTTCAACATATGCATCATCGCGGTTGCCGACAACAGCAACCGTTTCGGGGAGGCGCCGCACAGCTGATCTGTCCCGCTGCGACATATCGCTTCTGATTGCGTCACCGTTTGCGTTGATCATCTCCCACAGATACAGAAACGGTTTTTTTCCTGTAAGCTCGGCCCTGTCGCATCCGCACCGGTCAAAGTATATGGAGCTGCCGTCAAAGGCCGCCGCGCGCGCTGCCGAAATGTACGCGGCGCAGAAGCGTCCGTCGACGGTAAAGATACGGTTCGGTATATCAGTACAGATCCCCTTCACCGACACGCAAAACGGTGAAAGAAAAAGAGTATCATCTTCTGGAATTTCGGCAATGATTTTCTTATCCGGAAGCTCCTCCCGCGCAAGCTCATGCAACTCGCTACGCACATGCTAGAGCACTGCCGCTTCGCACAGGGTAGCCCCTCCAAGACGCTTTCCAACACGTTCGACCGCCCGGGA
>CAZAHA010000051.1:0-14152 GCA_964484915.1 uncultured Leptospirales bacterium | reverse complement strand
GATTTTGTTTGTCGAAGCCTCGGCGTCCTCAAACTTTATTCCAGGCAGTCCGAGTGCGTTTGCTACAGCTGCAACAGTCATCGAGGCATCCGTTCCGCTTGTCAGGACCCCGCTTATGGGTGTAATTTCATGCTGCTTCTTGGCTATCCGTACTGAGCCTTCGATGTCACGAGTGCTCATAACGATAGGAATATCGGCAATCTTGAGGCCAAGCGCTTCCGGATTATAATCTGTAACGATGACCCTGAGTCCCATTTTCTGTGCCGTCTTGATAACGGGCAATTGCAGTAGCCCGCCGCCGATAATCATGATAGTCTTTTTCATGGCATACCATTAATTGTTATTTGTCTCGTTGTATATCTATCATGAAACAGCTTCACACCGTATCTCTGTTTCAGGAGACGAAGCCGAATCAGAACCATATTTTTTCATATAACAAAAATTTTAAAAGTATTAATCACATTATCCACATATTTTATTTACATACATGCGATAATATACTCCTTACAGCATCCTCCTCTCGTATCACTGAACAGTGTATATCTGACGCCCACAAGCGATGCTGATTTTTTAAAACCGGACATATTATGTATTCGATACGATTACTCGGTCATAGAGGGTATAATAAGACTCACACTGAAAATACTATTGAGTCATTCAAGAATGCTATCGCATGCGGCGCTGATGGAATCGAACTTGACCTGCAGAAAACACGGGACGGACGATTTATCATTTTTCATGATCTTAATCTTGAACGGTTAACCGGAAAGAATGCAAGCGTCAATACAATAGATTATGCGGAACTTATAAACCTGAAACTGCCGAACAATGTGCATATTCCGCTGTTTGAAGATCTTCTGAAAATACTACCGAATGATATCTATGTCAATATTGAGCTGAAGCAGACAATCGAAGAACAGGATCTTCACAATCTATATACGTTGATGATCCAATATCTTTCTCCAAAGAACATCATGATTTCATCGTTTAATCATGAGCTGCTGCTGTTTTTCAGGGAACACCGTATACAGACCGGCATGCTGATCGGTTATAAGGAAAAGAACGAGGGTTTCATAAAGACGCTTATTGCTCTGATTCGAGTCCGGCCGACATATCTGAATCCACCTGTTGAAGGATTTACCCATATTCGTCGGCCGCTCTTTTTTCTGTTTCTCCTGTGCGTAAAACTTTTCAGGATTCGGCTTGCATTCTATACCGTCAACACACGTGAAGAATTCAGGCAGGTACAAAATCTCGCCGACATCATCATAACCGACCGCATCGAGGATATGGAAACATTTCTACAGGAGTACAGCAAAACAGGCAGATACATGCGTGAAGAACGTGAACAGCATGCAGGCAGACCAAATCTGCCTGCAAAGTGATGGTACAGTTCTGTTTCTTATTGCATATGAAAAGTTTCTCTGGCTTTACTGCTCAGACCCTGTATGTAATGATAATCCGATGTATCGTCAACATGGATATATACCGCAACATTCCCCTTTGACAATACAACGGCCCTGTCCTTGTTGTATCCTGTATACTCTGTAAGCTTCTTGATCTCCTTCTGAGCGGAAGCCGAGTCTCTGAACACGAGCGCATAATAAACAATATCATCACCGTACGGTACATCTTTTCTTGTTATGATAGAAACATACAGCGACTTGACCGCACGAGAATCACCATCCGGATAGATGTTTCTGGTCAGTCTGTTTATCGCATCCCTGTCCATCATCCACGGATTTTCCTTCAGAACATCCTTTGCAAATTCCGGAATTTCGCCAAACATGAAACCGTCCGGAAGATCTGCATCATCTATCATCAGACTCTCGATTATATCATCTTCGTACATCTCACCTGACGGCACTCCAAATGACAAAGAAATTATACTAAACATAAAAATTAATACTAATAGACTTTTTTTCATTTTGAACTCCTATTTGACTTAAATATGGTTTACAAATAGCATGACCGATCGTCTGGTATCTTCTACTGTTGTCAGTATCGGATCTATGCTGTAAAGCTTTAGTTTTTTAGTGACATAATTTTTTTTATTTGACTTTTTCATTTAAAAAAAAAATTTTACAACATCACTCCAGCACACCAGAATATACCTGACTGTTTTTTCGTAGTGGTTTCGCTGCCCTGATTGCAGCTTTTGACAAGTTATATACAAAATTTGGGGGTCCCAATGTCTCTTCCCGATTCATGCGTTAAATATATAGTAAAGCGAGACGGCTCTGTTGTTCCGTTTCATTCCGAAAAGATCACTAACGCTATTTTCAAGGCTGCCAAAGCTGTCGGCGGTACCGACTACGACAAGGCAGCCGACATCACGCGCGCTACGGTTGGTATACTCGAGATAATTTACAAGGATGGTCGGATACCGACGGTCGAAAACGTACAGGACCTGGTAGAAAAAATACTGATAGAGAAGGGACATGCGAAGGTTGCAAAGGCATATATCCTCTACCGTGAACAGCACCGGAAGCTCCGCGCAAACCGGGACCTTCTGAACGAGGGACTCGAACTCATAGAAAATTATCTCGACCAGTCGGACTGGCGCGTGAATGAAAACAGCAACATGAGCTTCTCTCTCCAGGGGCTTAACAACCATATCGCATCGGCAATTACGTCAAAATACTGGCTGGAACGGATCTACCCCCCCGAAATAAGCCGTCATCACGAAAACTGTGACCTGCACATCCATGATCTCGGTCAGCTTTCAGCGTACTGTGTCGGCTGGGACCTGAAGGACCTGCTGATAAAGGGTTTCGGCGGTGTCCGCGGCAAGATAGAGTCAAAACCGCCGAAGCACTTCCGCACGGCCCTGGGCCAAGTTGTTAATTTTTTCTATACCCTGCAGGGAGAGTCCGCGGGAGCACAGGCGTTCGCCAACTTCGACACATTTCTTGCTCCGTTTATCAGATACGACAAACTCACCTATACACAGATTAAGCAGTGCATGCAGGAGTTCTTCTTTAACATGAATGTCCCGACGCGTGTCGGATTTCAGACACCGTTTACCAACGTCACGCTTGACCTTACCGTACCACTAAATCTTGCAGATGACTATGTCGTAATCGGCGGCGAGTTGACGACCGATCAGTACAAGGATTTTCAGAAAGAGATGGACCTCTTTAATATCGCGTTTGCCGAGTGTCTTCTGGAGGGTGACGCGATGAACCGCATATTCACCTTTCCGATACCGACGTACAACATTTCCAAGGACTTCAACTGGAACAACAAGAATCTGGAGCCCATATGGGAAATGACCGCGAAGTACGGAATTCCCTACTTTGCTAATTTTATTAACTCGGACATGGACCCCGAAGACGCCCGGTCCATGTGCTGCCGCCTCCGCCTGGACAACAGGGAACTGCGCAGCAGAGGCGGGGGACGGTTCGGTGCTAATCCGCTGACCGGAAGCATCGGTGTTGTCACCATAAATCTGCCCCGTCTTGCATATTCATCAGATAACGCAGCATCATTCTTTGAGAAACTCGCATCACTCATGGACATCTCCCGCGACTCGCTTGAGATAAAACGGAAGATGCTTGAAAACTTTACAAGAAACAATCTCTATCCGTATACACGGTTTTATCTGCGCGACATTTTCAAGCGCAACAACCAATACTGGCACAACCACTTCTCGACCATCGGTCTTGTCGGAATGAACGAAGCGTGTCTCAACCTTATCGGATCCGACATCTCGACCGACAGCGGCAAGACCTTCGCGCTTGAAGTACTCGACTTCATGCGCGACAGGATCCTCGGTTATCAGGAGGAAACAGGAAATCTGTATAACCTGGAGGCAACACCCGCCGAAGGTGTTACCTACCGCTTTGCAAAGAACGACCGAGAGGAGTATCCGCAGATCATAACGTCAGGCACTTCCGAGCCGTACTACACAAACTCCGTCCATCTGCCGGTAAATCACACCGACGACATATTCGAGATACTCGAGCATCAGGACGATCTTCAGATAAAGTTTACCGGAGGCACCGTCGTTCACGCCTTTCTCGGCGAAAATATAGACGACCCCGAAATGGCAAAATTCCTGGTAAAAAGGATTGCCGAAAATTACCGCCTTCCGTACTTTTCCCTCACGCCGACTTTCAGCATATGTCCGATTCACGGATATATTCCGGGTACACACAAGTTCTGTCCATATGAACACAGCGACGACGATCTGGAACGCTTCGGTATCGAAGTATCGGAAGAAGAACTCTTCTCTCCCAAACGAACGCTGAACTAAAATCAAAAGAGGTCTGTATAAATGAAAAAGAAAGGAATTCCAGTAGAAGTCTTCTCACGTGTCGTCGGCTATTACCGTCCGGTGTCACAGTGGAACAAGGGGAAGCGTGAAGAATTCAACCAGCGGAAGGAAGCTCCTTCGTCACGATCAACATCAAACAGCAAGATATGAAGTTTTACGGCATACAAAAGACATCCCTCGTAAACTACCCGGGCAGGATATCGACGGTTCTTTTTACCAGGGGGTGCAATCTCCGCTGCAGATACTGCTACAACAGAGACCTTGTCTGCACAACGGATACTTCAGGGGATCCCCTGAACCATACCGAGGCGCTTGACATACTTCTCCCGCGGACATCATTCATCGACGCCGTCGTCATTACCGGAGGAGAACCGACAATTAACGACACGCTGCCTCAGTTTCTCACGGATATTCGTGAAAAGACATCCCTGCTGATCAAGCTTGATACGAATGGTTTCCGTCCGGACGTCATCGAGTCCCTTGTTGAGAAACATCTTGTAGATTACGTTGCCGTGGACATCAAGACCTCTCCAGAAAAGTATACGCAGATCGCCGGCGTAGAGGTTGATACTTCGCTTTTGGCTCGGACAATAACCATACTCAGGGAATACGGCATCACATACGAGTGCCGCACAACAGTTGTTCCCGGTTTTTTCTCGTCAGCTGACATCGATTCCATCAGATCGTTTATCGGTACAGTTGATTCATACTACCTGCAGCAGTTCGTCAACGAGAACACCATCGACACCGACTACGCCAACATCTACCCGTTTTCAAAAGAAGAACTTACCGCATTCTGCACGCAAATTCAATCCTTTTCATCAGCCTGTCATGTAAGGGGCATCTGAGCGCTTTTTCAACAGGATGAATTTGCTACTTAAATTTATACATCATCCGACATAATTCATCTTCCTGAACGTTTTTGCCTTTACTGCAATTAATTCGGTGTAATCCTAAAATTTGATTGAAAGATAAAAACACATATTATACTCTTATCCCTGTTACTATACGGAGGAATGTATGAAACGACATATTATTTTATTATTATCTCTTGCTGTTTTCCTTTTTGCCTCGTGTGACCTTAAGGTCCCGATTAAGGAGATGGCAACCGCCAAGTCGCTGATAACTGAGGCGGAACGTGCAAACGCAGAGGAATATGCTCCTGAAGACCTTCAGGAAGCAATAAGCAGACTGAAGAAATCGCACACTCAGGTTGCCGACAACAGGGTCGATGATGCACGGGAAACGGCACTTGACGCTCAGGGGCATGCCAAGGACGCAATCAGCAAATCGCTGCCGAAACTAGCCCGGAACGAAATCGAAAGTGCAAAGAAAGAGTACCGCAAAGCAGATGAACTTCTTGCATCGCGTCTTGCACAGGAAGAGTTTCAGCGCGGCGTTACCTTGATCAACAGCGCCGTCAACTCTTACAACGCCAAAAAGTACTGGGAAGCGTATGAGAAGGCAAAAGATTCCGCAGAACACTCTCGTACAGCCCAGCAGACTGCGACGGAAAAGATTCCAACCGTTCGCGAAGAAATCGACAAGGTAAAAGACCAGATTACGCAGGCAAAGGATTTGAAGGCTGCGGACACACAAACAGAAAACCTGAACAATGCCGAAAATCACATCAACGACGCAACCACGAAAATTGATGAAGACAAGGTAAAGGCCGCATACGTAGACCTGCAGAAGTCAAAGCAGTTTCTCAATGCGTCCATGCCGCAGATAGCAGCCCAGTCCATACGCAACGCTCAGACCGCGATTACAGACGCCCAGCAGCTTATGGCAGAAGAGTTTTCACCGCAAAATCTCTCTCAGGCACAAGAGGCCGTCAGTGAGGCGCGGAACCTCAATGGCCAGCGTGACTTCGTTGAAGCCGCTGTCCGCGCAGAACGGGCAGAGGAGCTCGCGATGAGTGCCAGGGAAGAGAGCCTCGACCAGAAATCCGAGCTGCAGTCAAAAATATCCGAGCTTCGTGATGCGATGGAGGAGCACCGTCTGCAGAATGGTAACGAGTACGCACCCAATGAGCTCAACACGATGCAGCAGAGTCTGGATACGGCTGAACAGAACCTCAATAACGACGATCTACGCAATGGCGTTGACAACATCAACCGTGCAGAGCAGGCGCTAGAAATCGCAGACGAGAAAGCCACCCGGTATCTTGTACAGCGACGAATCGAAACAGCGCAGCAATCGTTTGCGGCACTGCAGTCTGACGAAAACATTACCGAGAACTATCCAGAAGATATCGAAACGATTGATGATACCATAGACCAGGCGACATCACAGTTTAATCAAAACAACTTCGATGATGCCGGATCAAGCGCTGATGAAGCATTGACCATGATAAACGATCTTCAGGCTCGCTATGACCGTGACCGGGATGAACTTACCGCACAAGAAGATACGGAAGAAGAGGCTGACGAAGAGTCTGCAATCGAGCAGGTTGAGGAAACGGACGAGGACGGTTTTCCGAAGGAATATACCGTCGTTCTCGACCGTGAAGACCGCGACTGTCTGTGGAAAATTGCACAGCGTTTCTACAACCAGGCGCGCTTATGGCCGCTTATCTATTCCGCAAACAGGGACAAGATCAAGGATCCGGACCTGATCTTTCCTGGACAGAAGTTTGAGATTCCATCTCCTGAAGACCGGGCAACTGAAAACAACACCGAACAGGAAAATCAGGATAATTAACGGACATTCCATATGACATACCGTACTTGGAGGAGAATTACACGGGTAATTCTCCTCTTTCTTTTACCGCTCATCGCAACAGTAACGGTCAGCGCACGTGATATAAACCTGGATGAAATCTACATCAACACGTCATCGACACTGTATACACGCCTCATTAATATGAAGACATCCTCGTACTCAATTCTTGATTCAAACAGGATTGATGACGGCATTATATTCTCCGGGTGGATTTCACCGTCGAGTATCGTCTATGTGAAGGAATTCAAGGAGATTAATCGAAATATTGTCTATCAATACAATATCATGGATCCGAAAAAGCGGAAGATCGTTGAGATTTCAGGTGCGCTTATCTATACCAAGCTGTCAAAAAACGGCAAATATCTCATCTGCAAATCACTCGCCTACAACGGCAACATGAATTTTGACAACAAGATCGTCATCGTTGATCTGCACAACAACAAGATTCACACAAAGCGTTCCAATACTGTATTCACCGATTTTACGGTTTCCTACTACGGCAATATTATCTATTATGAAACTCCTGCCGGTATCGTCGCGTATGATCCGGCATCGGATACCGAAAACATCTTTCTGAAGCGCCGGCATTACCGTACGTATGTGTCACCGAAGAACACAACTCTGTGCTACGTCTCTCCGCAGGAGAACCGTATACTTCTGTTAAACGGCGGCGGTGGCACCTATTCCGGTATCATGCTCTCCGATGGACGGTTTGACGGTAGAGTCTCGGGGATCACATCCGCACGGGAAATATTCTGGCTGAACAATTCATCAATTGCCTATCGGTCCGGCTATATCGGCAACTATTCCGTACGGACATTCAACGCCGGAAACAAGACATATTCGACTCTGCTGTCCCGTTCGCTCAACACGAATCTGACAGACTCTACCCATTCACACCATATAACCTACGTACACGACGGCATCATGCATTACTATAACCTTGACACATCAAGCCAGCATTCATTCCTGATTGAAGGAGAGGATGCCGTCCTGTCGCCGCTTGGTGATTACTTTTGTTCTCTTTACAACAAGACTCTGTATATGACGCCGCTTTCAAGTATCAGACAGAAGAAGACCGAGCTTCGACGGAATCTTTCTTCGGTGCTTGATCTCTATCAGGAAATACAGGTAAACAGAACGATTCAGGAAAATGAATATTCTTCCGAATATATAACAAGAAAGATATCAGTGTATAAAAACATAGCACGATAGTATTATATCATTGACTGCCAAACTGTGCACGTTTATGAATATACCGGGAGAACAGCATGGAACAAACGATTCAGAATCTCTTTGCGGAAAGCCCCTATTTTGCCTTCGCAGGATTTGTTGCTCTCGTGGCGGTATCGCTATACATAATAAAGAAACTGAAAAACATCATAATCGCTCTGGGCATCATTCTTGTTGTCCTCTCCGTATATCTGTACAGGAGCGATGTTCTCTCCGGAGAGGTTTTTTCACGTCTTGCCAGGGCGCAGTCGATAGATGAAGTCAAAGAGATATACACAGTCCTGATCGACAGCAAGAAGGATGAGATACGACAGAAAACCAAAGAACGGATCATCGACACGCTTTCGGAGGACTTGAAACAGGAATGAGCTCACGACATGTGTCCCGGTTAGTAGATTCCATTCCCCCTTCAGGAATCAGGAAATTTTTCGACATTGTCACGTCCATGCCTGACGCCATATCGCTTGGTGTCGGAGAACCGGACTTCATCACCCCGTGGAAAATATCTGATTCCGGAATCTATGCCATCAAGGACGGCTATACCCATTACACACCGAATCGCGGCATCCCCGAGCTTCTTTCTATTCTGTCGCAAGACATCCACACCAGGTACAAGGTTGACTACGACCCTCAGCGAGATATGATCATCACCGTTGGAGTCAGTCAGGCACTTGACATTACCCTCAGAACGCTTATCAATCCAGGCGATGAGATAATCGTCTTCGAACCGTGTTACGTCTCATACAAATCCAATATTTCGCTCGCATACGGTACCCCTGTCATCCTGCAGACGGATTTCGGCTCTGGTTTTCAGATAAACATTGATCAGCTAAAAAATGCCATATCGGACAAAACCAAGGCCATACTGCTGAACTATCCGTCAAATCCGTCAGGGATGAATATCGACTTCATGGTGCTTCAGCAGATCGCAGACCTTGCCACAGAACACGACTTCGTCATAATTGCCGACGAGATCTACTCATCCATTACGTACGAGAACACCCACCGCTCCATCATTGAGTTTCCCGGCATGAAGGAGCGGACGGTATATCTCAACGGATTTTCCAAGTCATACGCCATGACCGGCTGGCGGCTTGGGTATACGGCAGGACCCGAAGAGATTATATCGGCCATGCTCAAGATACACCAGTATACTGCGCTTTGTGCACCGTCGATGGCGCAGTACGCGGCGGTAGAAGCTATCAAGAACGGCGAACTCGATCTTCAAAACATGGAACGTGAGTATACGCGACGGCGAAACTTCATTACAAAACGCTTCAATGAGATCGGCCTGCGTTGCCTGAAACCGCAGGGAGCGTTTTATGTTTTTCCAAACATATCCTCGACAGGACTGACTTCCGAAGAGTTCGCCCTACAGCTTCTCCAGAAACATAAGGTTGCAGTCATTCCAGGTTCTGTCTTTGGAACGTCCGTGTCAGACCATATACGGTGTTCTTTTGCGACATCGTTTGAAAATATAGCCGAGGCAATGAATAGAATTGAAGCATTCGTCACATCGATTGTACACTAAATGTCTGCTCATAGACGGTTTCAATCTCATTTACAAGTTTGACCATCTTCATACCTTCATGAGTGCCGGACAGCTGCAGGAAGCCATGTCCGGGCTTATCGCCGTCCTCAACAGATTCGTTAAGCTAACCAGCAAGGAGATCACGGTCGTCTTTGACGGCAAGAAGCGGGAAGGTGTAAACATATCCGAGGAGTCACATGACCGGATAGGAAGCGTCTATTCTCTCAATGAAACGGCTGATGACATTATCATGAAGCGGATAAAAATGAGCAAGACACCGGCAGACCTGACCGTTATAACATCCGACAAGCAAATCATAAGCTATGTGAAGCGTAGGGGATCGAAGGTCATGCACAGTGAGCATTTCGAGTTGCTTGTTACGGAGACACTGAAGGTATCATCTGAAACACAGACCGCTGTACCTGTCCGGGAAAAGAGAGCGGACATTTCACTTACCGAGGAGGAAGTCTCATTCTGGGAACGGCTGTTTACAAAACAGTGATCACGGCCAGAGCGAACCGTCAGATTCCATACGCTGCCTCATCCTTTCCAGAAACGGTTCTTTATATTCATATGGAAGGTAACCGAGAAGGTTATCGATATCCATGTCGCTCTTCCGGTACACCGCGATATATTTATACTGTACCGCATCCTCCGTATAGCTGCTGAACATCCTGTATCTTACCGGCATCGTAATATGCTCGATCTCCCAATAGGAGGCAGCGCTCGTCTTGAAGGTGAATTCCATCTTTTGCTTGATAAGCTGAACAAGCTTCCGTTCGACATCATATCGAAGACGGGCACGGATGCTGTTCTCTTTATCGTCTGATGGTGCGGTATGCTCAGACTCGAGTACCAGATATTTGTCAAACGAATCAGGCGATATGTCAAGACACCGGGACAGCTCCTCCCGATTGGTGAACCGTATGGATCGGTCCTCTACCCACCGAAAACCGGTATCCTGTTTGGTGACCTGGACTGTTTTCGCACATCCGCACACCTGAAGAAGAAGCACAACCGGCAGGATATTACAGAAACTGTATACCAAGATACGTTGAATCATCGGATTTGTCCTTTCCCCGGTCCATATGATTATACAGTTCCGAAATAATCTCATCAATATTCCTGTGTGCATGTTCACTTATGATATTATAGACCATCTCATAGCCCTTTTTAATATTGTAATTCTGTGAGTCCTCATATACCCCGTCGGTAAAGAAGACCGCCTTGTCATGAGGATTGAAATCCACTCTGTCTTCCTTGTATTCTGCAAAATCGAAAAGTCCAACAAAGGGTCCGTTTGGCTGGAGCCGTATAATGTCTCCATTCTGTTTTAACAACAGCGGAGCCGGAAGACCAGCATTACAGTAGGAGAGATACTGCTTCTCGATATCAATAAACACATAGCACATCGTCAGATAATTGTAACTCAGTTTTTTCTGGCTCTTTATCAGGAAGTCATTGATGCTGCTGACAATCTTTCCGGCGCTTCTGTTCTCAAAGTCCATGGAGATGATCGCCGACTTTACCATAGCAGAGAAGAGAGCGGCCGTAACACCATGCCCCGAAACATCCGCGAAAATAATCGAGAACCGCATCTCATCAAACTTGTGAAAATAGATAAAATCACCGCTTATCTTTTCGACGGAACAGTACCTGGTACTGAAGTTGATCCTGTCAATCTCAGGGTAATCCTTTGGATACAGACATTCCTGAAGGTTGCTTGCCATCTCCATGTCGTTCTCGATAATGCTGTTACGGATATGGGCCTGCGCGTTCAGCTCTTCCAGTCGTGCATTTTTTTCCTGTAGCTCCTGTATAAGCATCTCGTTCTGTTCTTTCAGTATTTTGTTGGTAATGGAGCGCTCCACAGAGAGAAGGATCTGTTTGGGGGGAAAGGGCTTGAGAATCAGGTCGTCCGCGTTATATTTTACGGCAGACACCGCAAGATCCATATCGCTCAGACCGGTGATCAGAATCACGGGCATGTTCTTGTGCCTTTCCTTGATCTTTTCCAGCAGACTAATCCCATTAATGCCGGGCAGATTAACATCAAGAATTGCTACATCGTAATTACTGAACGTATCAATGTTTAAAATTGATTCCGCATCCGAATATGAAACCGTGTTGTAGCTGCTTAGAATCTTTTCCAGCAGCTGCACTATCACGACATCATCATCAATTATCAGTATTGTATAGTCTTTGTTCATTACCGGTTAATAATCTACAGTGAATAGAGTCGCGTATATGACCAGTACGACGGATGCGAATAGAGTGAATTATAGTACAGCTTTTTTTTCGCTTTGGAAAAAGCAGTAAACGGATCGTCTCCCAGGTTGATATTCGTATAGAATTCGCGAATGAGTATCGCGCTGTTTACATCACGCATGCGTGTATTGTTTATCACAATTGAGTCGGATCCATGCATCATGTTCAACATGACAAACTGGTTGCCGTTTTTGATGGCGGTATCACTTCCAGACACATAAACCATGCCCGTCTGCTTGATGATACGGGCATACGGTGATGTCTTGAGAACGGATCGGTGAGACAGCGTGTCATAGTATACAGGCATCTGCACATGTATGTTTTCGTTTTCTGACACGACATGGTCGGCATTCACCGTTTTATACTCCATGCCGGATTCCTTTATTGCAAGGTGTTCAAGCCGGTCATTAATCGTTACGTTTGATGGAACATAGATCAGAACAGACTCGTTAGTCGCGTCGTCTCCGTTTAGCAGCAGCGATGAAACCGTCGGCAGATACCGCACGTTCTTCGTATCGATAATGATTTCATCACCGCCCATGTTCTCGATAGTGATGTCGTTGAGCGAATCATCAAGAACGACGGTCACCGTCTGGTAGTTGTTGATCTTCGAAACAGCATTTGCAAAGAGTTCGTTTATCCTGCTACTGACGTTCGATATGCTCTGAACATCAGAAAGCATACGCTGGTATGTCGTGTTTAATTCCTGAAACACGGAATACCCGTTTTCAAGCGGTATAAACTGTATGCCTTCACTGTCTATAAGCCAGATATATATATGCCGACCGACCTTGCCGAAGTATACAACTACTTCATCCTCCATGACCGATTCGGTTATGTCATCTGTTAAAACTGGTAAAAATGATGTAAAGTACGCTGCCGAATCGGTCCGAAGGGAATCAGAAACCTCTTCCAGAGATGCGTCAGAATCAAGAGCGGAATAGTCAGTATCCTTATGCTGCGGGAGGGTATCGTTTCTGTGTGCCCGCATGAAGAGAAACTGCGTCTTGATGTCAGACACTTTGAGTGCATGTGCATGGCGCTGCACAGAACTGTCATACTGGATCATTTCATCACACGTTTTCAGAAAGAGTCTTGGACGCGAAAAATCAGCAAGGATGTTTCTGTCGGTTTCGAGTATATCACACGCCTCATCAAGCATCTGTCTTGCCTGAGCCTCATGCTGGGGCGCCATTTCTTCGTTTACCCTGATTCTGTCAAGAAGGATCGACGTCTGCAGGAGATTCCGTATGACTGTTTCCTCGGTATTGGTGGATGTCAGCGTATCTATCGTTTCCTGCGCATCGTCCAGGCGGTTCCGTGCTATATCCCGCTCAGCCGTCAGAAGCAGGCTCTGTGCATATAAAGCGTGTTCTTCTCCGATTTCTTCAAGATCTGTAAGCTGCGGATTCATTCTGTTATACTCGCCGTTTTCTGCAAAAAGCAGCGCTCTTTTGTAGGCAAGGTATGGCAGAAGCTGTACCAGAGATATCCTTTCAGCTTCAGCCTGCTGCTGGTCAAGCATCTGTTCGTACCTGGTCCGTTCGTCCCATGCCGCATAATAATCGCTCTCCCGCTGCAGGAATATAATACCGTCTATTCCCCCGCGCTGCGCTCGTATATCCCGGAGCGTATCATCACGGGCAACATAATTGAGGAGCGATGTCTTGTAAATATCCGGCAGCCGGTTCATTACATAATAGAGGGCAAATGGAGAAAAAACGTCATACCGGCCATCTTGATAAACAGTGCTTTCATACAGTTCCTTAATCTGATCTACCGTTTCCGCCTGACGGATGGATACGATACGCGAAAGGCGCCTGCCAACAGGCAGCTCTCGATCGGTTACGGATTGCACAAAGAGCATATCGGATTCTGACAGCAGCGATTCTTCTGTAAGCGTACCGGCAATGTTCTCTTCCGCATAGGCACGGTTACCGAAGATCATATTGTACTTTGCCGCAAGTATGCCGGCCTTATGACTGTCCACCGACATGTCATCGGGTATATTAACAATCGGCCTGCTGTTGCCCGCTTGAGTAATAAAGCTATTGTAAAATTGATAATCCGGTGTCTGAATAAACGGGTCCTCGTCTTCCTGAAGCGTTAAAAAATAC
>CAZAHA010000050.1:0-14174 GCA_964484915.1 uncultured Leptospirales bacterium | reverse complement strand
TTGCGCTTGGGGAAAATTATGTCAAGCACCTCTGTAAATTCGCTAACGGGATAAAACTTGAGCCCCTTCCTCACATGGTCGGGAACCTCCTGCAGGTCGCGCTCATTCAGATGCGGATACAGTATATTCTTTATTTTCGCGCGTTTTGCGGCAATCAACTTCTCCTTGAGTCCGCCGATCGGAAAGACCTTACCTGTAAGCGTAAGCTCCCCGGTCATCGCGAACGATGACTTGGCAGTGGTATTTGTCACCAGCGAGAAGAGAGCGGTCGCCATGGTAATTCCGGCCGACGGTCCGTCCTTCGGGGTCGCCCCCGCGGGTACATGGAGATGTATGAGATGTTCATTGAAGAAGCGGGCGTACTCGTCGTTATCGCTTACGATCTGCCGGACATAACTGTACGCAATATTCGCGGACTCGCTCATGACATCACCCAGCTGCCCGGTAATCTTCAGGCCGTGACCCTTCAGCTGCCGGATTCCAAGCGCTTCAATAACGAGGATCGCACCGCCCATGTTGGTCCAGGCGAGTCCGTTCACAAGACCCGGACGGTCTATCGTAAACTTCTCCTCGTCGGTATACCGTTCCGGTCCGAGATATGCCTTAATCTGCTCCTCAGAAAGCGGCTGCTCCGGAAGTTTTTCGTCCTTTGCCTTCTGAGCGGCCGACTTGCGGCAGAGCTTTTCGATGTTCCGCTCCAGATTACGTACTCCGGCCTCCCGTGCATATGACTGGATCACAAAGAGAAACCCCTGCTTGGAAAGCTTGAGGTCGTTCTTGTCCAGGCCGTGCTTATCGACCTGTTTGGGAAGGAGATACCGTTTTGCAATCTCATACTTTTCTTCCGATATGTAACCGGACAGACGGATGACCTCCATCCTGTCCAGAAGCACTCGCGGAATCGAGTCCAGCGTGTTTGCCGTAGTAATAAAAAAGACATTGGAGAGATCAAACGGAACGTCCAGATAATGGTCACGGAAGCTTGAGTTCTGTTCAGGATCGAGCACCTCAAGAAGGGCCGATGCGGGATCTCCCTGATAGCTCTGCCCGAGCTTGTCTATCTCGTCCAGCATGAAAACCGGATTGTTCGTTCTGGTTATCTTGATGCCCTGCATGATCTTGCCGGGCATCGCTCCCACATACGTCCGCCGGTGCCCCTTTATTTCGGCCTCGTCGCGCATTCCGCCCAGTGACATGCGGAAGAACTCCCTGTTCAGGGATCTGGCGATCGAGCGGCCGAGTGACGTCTTGCCGACTCCCGGAGGACCAACAAGACAGATTATTGATCCGGACGCGTCCGGCTTGAGCTTCTTGACCGCAAGAAATTCGAGTATCCGCTCCTTGACATCATCGAGGCCGAAGTGATCCTTGTTCAGTATCCTCGACGCCTTCCGGATGTCGATATCGTCGTCAGATTGGTCATTCCACGGCAGCGACAGGAGCGTATCAAGATAATTGCGTGTAACCGTATACTCCGACGAGTTGGGTTCCATCATGCGGAGTTTATCAAGCTCTTCGGAGAGTTTGTTGCGTACCTCGTCCACGACATCCAGTTCGGCAATCTTCTCTTCCATCTCGCCGAGCTCCCGTGAACGGTCGTCACTGTCGATGCCCAGCTCCTGTTTAATTACCTTGAGCTGTTCACGGAGAAAAAACTCGCGCTGCTGTTTGTCTATCTTGTCGTTGATCTGGTTTTGGATCTTCTTCTGGATGTCGATGACCTCAAGCTCCTTCTGAAGCATCTGCAGGACAAGATGAAGACGGTTTAGTATGTCGATTGTCTCCAGGATCTTCTGGTACTCTTCCTTTTCCAGGTTTAGTATGGAAGAGACAAAATCGGCTATCTTGCCGGGCTCGTCAACGTTGACCATGGTAAGCTTCATCTCTTCAGTGAACAGGGGATTGTTCTCCGACAGCATCTTGAGCTGGGAGAGAACCGACCGCGTCAGCGCCTTCAGTTCGTTCTGCTTGCTCGCAGGCGGCTGTTTGTCATCGAGATATTCGACATTGGCGATGATATACGGTTTTTCCTGAATGATCTCGGTTATTTCAAACCGTTTGAGTGAGTTAATCAGGACATTGACGCCGCCGTCGGGGAGTTTGATCTTCTTGAGTATCTTTGCCCCTGTTCCGATTTTGTGAATATTACGGGAGCTGATGTCATCGACCTCATCATCCTTCAAAAGCACGAGACCGATTGCCCTGGTGTTGTTCAGCACCTGGTCTATGGCATCGGCAAACCGTCCCTTGGAAATGATCAGCGGTGTTATGATGCCCGGAAAAATGGGGCGGTATCTGATTGGAATAATATACAGCTGCCGCGGCAGAACGTGGTCAATCGATACGAGTTCTTTTTCAAGGTTTTCCGGATCGATGGCGATATCGCCTGGATCAATCTTGTTTTTGCTGCTCATTATTACTCCTTTTTTTAAGTATTGCATGAAACACGGCGCAGGAACTGTATGTATGTGCCTCCCCCGGACGTGTCAATTATTTTCAGGTAATCGGAGTCTATTACGCAGTATTAAAGTTTATAATCTTTAAAGCTAATATCAAGTTTTTTTACCCTGTACGTCAGTATCCGCTTCGTTGTGCCCAGAAGCTCAGCTGCACGGGTTATGTTTCCCCCGGTCATCTTGAGATAATCAGTAATGATTTCACGTTCAAAGTTTTGCACCATACGGTCGTAATTCGTTACAGAACCGTCCTTTTCGGCCATCTGCAGCGTCGGCGGCAGGTTATAGTTACGGATAACGCCGTCTTCGGCTACGATTATCGCGCGGTGGATGCAGTTTTCAAGCTCGCGGACGTTTCCCGGCCAGTGGTACGCCACCAGCATGTTTATCGCCTCCGTCGAGATCCGCTGTATGTCCTTGCCGGTTTCAGCCGCAAAGCGGCTGATAAAGTAATCAACCAGCGAGAGTATGTCTGCCCTCCGGTCGCGCAGCGGAGGAACATGTATGGGAAAGACGTTCAGCCGGTAGAAGAGATCCTGTCGGAATTTTCCCTCTGCTATCAGCTGTTCAAGGTTCTGATGCGTGGCGGCGATTATTCTGACGTCTATCGGAATGATCGACGTGCCGCCAAGCCGTTCCACCGTGCGTTCCTGCAGGACGCGCAGAAGTTTAACCTGCAGCGGAAACGACAGGTCACCGATTTCATCCAGAAAAATCGTTCCTCCGCTTGCCAGTTCAAACCGTCCCTTCTTCTGGGTTATGGCGCCCGTAAACGCCCCCTTCTCATGGCCGAAGAGCTCACTCTCGATGAGTGATTCAGGCAGCGCCGCGATGTTGACCTTGATAAACGGCTTGTCAGCACGGCGGCTGTTGCGCTGAATGGCCTCGGCAACCAGTTCCTTCCCGGTTCCGCTTTCACCGGTTATCAGTACGGTCGTGTCGGTCCTGCTTACCTGCAGGATCTTCTCTATCAATTCCTGCATCAATGTGGACTGTCCGATAAGGCGAACGGATGATCTGCCTGCCTTGTCGAGTTTCAGCTTGAGCTTGGTGTTTTCCTCAATAAGGCTTCGTTCATGACGGAGCATTTCCATCCGGCTGTTTAGCGACTGAGCGCTCATGACTGCTGTAAATGACAGGAGCAGCGCCTTGTTTGCAAGTTCCTGTTCGCTGTATCCTGCCGGCAGGTCGGCCGATATGGTTCCGATATGCGTACCCGATACCGTAACAGGCACGCAGATGAAGGATGAGTCGAGGTCGCTCTGACTGGTACGCGATCCCGTCTTGTTAAGAAAGTCACTGGATTTACGGATAAGCGGTATGATCTCCGGCCTGCCCGTTTTGAGGACCCGGCCGATGATGCCTTCGCCCGGTTTATATCTCCCGCGCTCGATCTCTTCAAGACTGTAGCCCCGTGATATGTCTACGATGCTCTCTTCCTCATCGCGCATATACATGTGGACGAGAATCCTGGTAAAGCCGCACGAGCGGCACACAAGGTCGATTACGCGGTTGAGCGATCCGTTTAAGTCGTCATGTGATATAAAAATCTCGCCGATCTCATAGACAAGATCGGAGTAAGCAAGGCCGTCAGCTTCTGAGTAGTTTGACAATTCGCCGTGAACCGTCCTTTTTAAGATTTACGGTGACGGGCCGCTGCAGTTTTTTCCCTTCCGGATTTGTCAGTACAACAATCTCCGGAAGTGTATCGCCGAAGCTTGTTGTGTTCGCGACAGCGGCGACCTCCCGTGTGTCCAGAAGAACCAGCGCAGTCTTCCGGTAAAGCGGCCCATCCATCAGCATGGGACCCATAACGGAGATAAACGTTCCGGCAAACTTGGGGCTGAACCGCTTTCCCGACTCTCTTGATACAGCAAAGCATGCGCCGCGGGGATCCATACCGGTTTTTTCTGCTACAGAATGGGTCAGGTTTTCATAGTAGTTGCAGATGGAAACGATATGTATGGAACGGGGCAGGTCCCTGTTTGATATGCCATCGGGATACCCTTTTCCGTCGAAGGCCTCATGGTGCTTTCTGATAATGGAAATGATTTCGTCCGACACAAGCGCGGATTGAGCCATCCAGTGGGCGCCGAAAACGGGATGTTCCGCGAGTATGCTTCTCTCATACTCGTTTTGTGCTTCCAGTTTATACTGCAGTTCGTGAGGAGAGTTGATCTTGCCGATGTCGTGCAGGAGCGCGCCCAATCCTGTTTCCTGCAGTTCCAGACCCTCTATCCCGGTCCTGTACGCCATGATAAGCGAAAGAAAGGCGACATTGAGTGAATGGCAGATCATGTAGCCGTCGACTGACTCCGACTGGAGCAGGACAAGATCGCCCTCCTTCTGGTGTACGATCTCATCGATGAGTGAATTGACATACTTTTCTGCATCACCGATCGACGCCTGTTTTCCCTGCTTGACCTCATCAAAGAGACTGGACAGCACATCTCTTCCGCGTTTTTTTAACGCTTCCGAAATATTCATTGATATCCCCCTGGCGATAACTTTATTCATTGTATACAGCGTTTTGACTGAGGTCAATGATTAAACCGTTCAGGCGGCATATAACTGTTGACACGGTACTACTGAAGATTGGAGTTTTCTCATATGAGCGGCCAGACAACAAACAGCGGAAAGAAAACACTATACGGTGAACACACCAGACGATCTCTCCAAAACTTTCCGTTTACGGGGCATACGGTCCCTCCCGAACTGATACACGCCTACGGCGCAGTCAAGAAGGCGTGCCTGGTGACATGCCGGGACGTGAACGCCTTTGACGACACCGCGCTTGCGGACGCGCTCATCATTGCCGCGGACGAGGTGTACACCGGCCTCCACGACTGCCAGTTTCCGCTTGATATGCTGCAGGGAGGCGCCGGAACCAGCCTCAACATGAACATCAACGAGGTTATCGCGTCCCGCGCGCAGGAGCTGCTTCCCGACGGCTACCGGACGGTGTCGCCGCTTGATGATGTAAACCGATACCAGTCAACCAACGATACCTTTCCCACCGCGGTCAAATACGCGGCAATCCTGCTGGTGCAACGTCTGGAAGGGTCCCTTGTAATGCTGCACGAGTCGTTCCAGAAAAAGGAACATGAATTTGCCGATATAACAAAGATCGGCCGCACCCAGATGCAGGACGCCGTTTTGACAACCCTCGGCCGAGAGTTTGGATGCTATGCCGAAGCCATCGGCAGGGACCGCTGGCGCGTCTTCAAGTGTATCGAACGGCTCCGTACGGTAAACCTCGGCGGAACGGCGATCGGTACCGGAATCAATGCCGAACGGACCTATATCCTCCGGGTCACGGAAACACTCCGCGAGATTACCGGTGTCGGGTTCGCCCGGTCGGAGAACCTTATGGACACGACGCAAAACTGCGACGTCTTCGCTGAGGTAAGCGGGATTCTCTGTGCGTGCGGTGCGAACCTTTCCAAGATATCAAACGACCTGCGCCTTCTCTCGTCCGGTCCGGACGCCGGCTTCGGCGAAATAGAACTGCCGAAGCGGCAGGGCGGATCGACCATAATGCCGGGCAAGGTAAACCCGGTAATACCGGAAGCGGTCATTCAGGCAGCCATGCTGGCAGGCGCGAACCATACGGCAATCGTGCAGGCGGTCTCCTCCGGATCGCTGGAGCTCAATCCGTTCCTCCCCCTTGTCGCGTACAGCCTCCTTGACAGCATCCGTATGCTCGCCGATTCCGCCGAAATGCTGTCGCGCTTCTGCATAGACGGCATAACCGCGTGTCGCACCCGTATTGAAAAGCACCTTGAAAGCGCAACATCCGTCATTACCGCGTTTGTCCGCGACCTTGGATATGAGAAATGCAGCGAAATCGCCACGCGTGCAAGAGAGGAAAACCGAAGCGTCAGGGAAATCCTTGCCAGTGAGTATGGTATATCAGATAACGAGTACAGACGGCGGATCTCTTCGGACGACGTGCTTCGCCTGGGATTTAAAAGGGACAGAAAGGCCATATGAAAACGCCAAAAGGATTCAGACTGCACATAGGCATCTTCGGGCGGAGAAACGCCGGAAAAAGCTCCATAATCAACGCGGTGACGGGACAGAACATTTCGATCGTATCGGAGACCGCCGGAACAACCACCGATCCCGTCGAGAAGGCGATGGAGCTGCAACCGATCGGACCGGTGCTTTTTATCGACACCGCCGGCATAGATGACACCGGAGACCTCGGACTGCTCCGCGTCTCCCAGACGGAAAAGGTGATCGAACGGACCGACCTCGCCATTATCGTAACTGACTCGGCCTGGGGAGAATACGAAGAGACGCTGTGTGAGAAGATCCGCGCGCATGAGACGCCGCTTATCGCAGTCATCAACAAGATTGACGTTCTCGCCCATGATGAGTCGCTGCAAAAAAGGATCGAGTCAGCCGGGATACCTGCGGTCCGGACATCGGCCCAATCCGGCGAAGGAATAGTGGTGCTGAAACAGGCGATCATACACCATGCCCCGGCCGACGCGGTGGACTATCCCAACATTGCCGGCGACCTCGTCGGCCCCGGGAAGACTGCCGTTTTGGTGGTGCCCATCGACAAGGAGGCGCCCAAAGGACGGCTCATCCTGCCCCAGGTACAGACCATCCGCGACCTCCTCGACAGCGACGCGATGGCGTATACGGTAAAGGAACGCGAACTCGCCTTAGCGCTGAAAAACCTCAGGGAGAAACCCGCGATTGTGATAACCGACTCCCAGGCGTTTCTGAAGGTCGCCGCGGATACGCCAAACGATATCCCGCTTACCAGCTTTTCGATACTCTTTGCCCGTTTCAAGGGCGACCTGATCACACAGGCGGCCGACGCCATGACGGTGGACCTGCTGGCGCCCGGCGACCGCATCCTGATTGCGGAAGCGTGTACCCACCATCCCATCACGGACGACATCGGCACCGTCAAGATTCCCCGCTGGCTCTCACAGTATGTCGGGGGCAAACTCGACATAACCCACGTTTCGGGACGGGACTTCCCGGACGATCTCTCTTCATTTAAACTGGTTATCCACTGCGGTGCCTGTACCTGGAACAGAAAGACGATGATATCCCGGATACTCGCCTGCAAAAACGCCGGAGTGCCGATCACTAACTACGGTCTCGTCATATCATACAGCCTGGGAATCTTCGAAAGGGCGCTTCGCCCATTTCCGGCGGCATACGACGAGTACATCAGACGAAAGGAAGAGCTTGCGGTATAGGCTCAAAAGGAAAATTAGAAGACAGGCTTTAAACGTATTACGCTCTACGCCTTGCCGCATATGATGCAGCGGTTCGGTTCTGCGCACGGTCACTTGTCCCTGCGCGCGCCGCTATGCCGGTACTGACTGGAGGGAACACATGAGACGGACATTCAGCATACTGACCGCCGTTATTCTTGCCGCGATTGTGACCTCTTGCCTGCACAAGGACGTGTCCAGCGGTACCGCTGACGACGTAATATGCACGTATATCGTACACCGGGACGGCAAAGCAGCCCTGGTCAACCTTGAGACGGTTTTTCAGGCATCGTCCAAACAGTATAACGGCGGGATGCGTATTACCGGCTACGAGGACTTCCGGATCACCGTCATCCGTATCGATACCGGAGAGATCACCGCCCGGAAGAAGGTCGGCAAACGGTTTGTTCACGTCATCGCGCTGAGTGGAGAGGATATCTGGCTGTATAACAGGAAACAGGGACTGTACAGCCTGGACCTGATCACGCTTGAGCTTTCCCATACCCGTGACGATATCAGTAAAGCAAATCCGTCTCTTTCGGACACTCTGGTACAGCCGGAATGGAACGAGGCCGCAAAATACTACGGATACGATCCAGCCACCGAACGGATCATCATTACCGATACGCAGGGCGTCCGCTACCAGCTGGACCCCGTCAGCCTCGAGGTGTCACCGCACACCGGAGAGTTTACACAGGCATCCGTTTCCCCTTACGATGACTACTTTGACGGCTCAATCCGGTATCCAAGCGGCACGCTTTCCCTTGAGGGAGGCCTGCGCAAGACAATATCGTTCAACGGACAAACGGTCGCCGGCAGCGATGCGTTCATCGAAGGAAGCTTCATCGTCTTTGAACACGAGAGGATTTCCCTTGAAAATGCCGAGAAAACCGGACGCAGGAATCAATCAGACACCGACAGAGCCCGACATCTGAAAAATACCGTCAAAATTCTGACCGAACTGGTGAACGACCCAGCCACTCCATCACCGATTGTGGAAAAGAGTCTCGAAATACTCCAGGGACTTACGGACCAGCTTGAAACGCTTGAAGAATCCATCCAGGAAAAGACGGCCGGAACGGATTTACCCGAGGCGGTATACATCGCGCACAAGGAATCGCTCTCTCCCGATGCGTTTATGCAGATAAGCCGAATCACCCTGTCGGACGGTTCACGCGTGAAACTGGAGTGGACGGTGACGCTTCCCGGCATCTATTTCGATACGAAGAACGCGTATGAAACGAATCCGTTCAGGCTGACCTTTTCAAAGGGGAATCCCGACTATTCATACCAGTACTTCAACACGGCCGGAGACAGTCTTGTTTTTGTCTACATGCTTCACGCCGGGAGTATCGATATCAATACGGGAAAAGTACTTTGGGTAAAACGCTTGTAAGGACCGCAGCCGTATGGTATGTTCATTAATAACAGCGTTATTGTCTGCGTCAAGGCTGGCGCACGTTAGTTAAAAACAGGATAATCAATAAGGAGGAACGATGAAACTACGGAAAATGGAACGCGCAGGGTTCGAGGTAAGCGAGATCGGCTTTGGTTCCTGGGCAATCGGCGGAACGTGGGGAACCGTAAAGGACAGCGACTCGCTTGATGCGCTGAATGCAGCTATCGGGAAAGGCGTAAATTTTATAGACACGGCCGACGTATACGGAGACGGCAAGAGCGAACAGCTGATAGCGGAAATACTGAAAGACAAAAACGGAAAGATCATCGTCGCGACAAAAGCCGGACGCAGACTCGATCCGCATACGACGGAAGGATACAATCGGGTAAACCTCGTATCCTTTGTAGAGCGCAGTCTCCAGAACCTCAAAACCGATACCATCGACCTGCTGCAGCTCCACTGTCCTCCGACGGAGGTCTACTACCGTCCGGAGGTCTTCGGCATACTCGAGGAGATGGTCGCGCATGGAAAGATCCGCCACTACGGCGTCAGCGTGGAAAAAGTTGAAGAGGGGATGAAGGCGATACAGTACCCCAACGTGAAGAGTGTGCAGATCATCTTCAACATGTTCCGTCAGCGTCCTGCGGAATACTTTCTGGAAGAGTGCCACCGCAAGGGAGTCGGCGTTATCGTCCGCGTTCCCCTGGCAAGCGGCCTGTTAACCGGAAAGATGACGCCGCAGAGCACGTTTGAAAGCGACGACCACCGGAGCTTCAACCGCAACGGCGAGGCGTTTGACAAGGGTGAAACGTTCTCGGGTGTCACCTTTGAGAAGGGACTGGCCGCAGTCGAGGAACTCAAAAAGATCAAGCCCGAGGGATATACAATGTCTCAGTTTGCGCTTAAGTGGATACTGATGTTTCCGCAGGTGAGCACGGTCATCGCCGGAGCCAAGAACCGCAGCCAGGTTTTGGACAACGTACAGGCATCAGAGCTTCCGGACCTTGACACGACAGTCATGAACCGTGTGCGCAGGATTTACGAGGAGTATATCATGGCGGACGTGCACCAGCGCTGGTAGCGGTTAATCCGTCTCAATAAAGAAAAGTAACGTTTAGCGGGTATTGGTCTGTTATAAAACGGAGACACACCATATTATCTGGGTATTTATATGAAAACGAACATCGGCTTCTCGTTTTTCACCGCCATGCTCTGCGCGGTGCTTGTATCCGGCTGCGTCATGAACAGGATAGATGATGAGAAACGAACGATACTGCTTCGTCAGTCAGTAGACGGCGTCCCGATTACCATAGCGGTACAGAAGGGTGACCAGTGGAGTGTACGCAAACAGGCCGGCCCGCTGGTGTTTAACGTGCTCTCTCAGATGGTCATCTGGGCAGAGGATGAAAACGGCGGAATCATCGATACGCTGTATATCACCGGCGCTGATTTCAAGGAACTAAGACACGGCGGAAAGGACCGCAAGGGAGAAACCTTCTTCAGGGAGAGTTTTCCGGTGTGGGCCTCACGGATGCAGCAGGCCGGACGTAAACTGCCGAGCAAGGAAAAACCGTATACGGATGCGGTAACGTCGGCGACGCCGCCGGCAAGCTTTACCGTACAGACCAGACTAAAAGGCGCCTTCAGACCGTTCGTGCTGTATGCCGAGGTAAACAAATCCGGCGACACGAACGAACACTATACCGATGAGACCAACGGCTGGGTCGGACAACCGTCGCTTGTCTACCGTACGGAGATCACCGAAGCGGACCGTTCCAGCAGGATAACCATGGAACTTGCAGGACACGGCGGATCACTGGACGACACGCCCAAAATCCATCAGGATATGTCCGGTTTGGACAGCGCGCTTGACCAGATACATGAGATCACCATACTGGTGGACTGAAATAATACTGATTTGAGGCCCTATGTTTACCGACCGTTTAGAACCAGGAAATTCCTTTTGTAATTTTCCACAATGTACGCAATCCGGCACTGTACCTCCTGAATAACACAGCGCTGAATGACTCTTCTTGCCATTTCGTGCTGTTTATGTATATTTACCGAAACATGTCAGGAAGGAGCTGCTGTATGAAAATGAACCTTCTCATTTTTTACGGATCGGTACGTGACGCACGCCAGGGAATCAAGGCCGCGCGGTTTATCGAACATACTTTCAGAAAGCGCGGGTATGATGTTGCGCTGGTCGATCCGTGCGAGTACGACTTCGGCCTGCTGAACTGGATGTACAAGGAGTACGATCCGGGAACGGCACCGGAAAAGATGGAAGAGCTTGCGGAGATGATCCGCAAAGCGGACGGATTTCTTGTCGTCAGCGGCGAATACAACAACAGCATCCCTCCCGCGCTGACAAACCTCATGGACCATTACCTGGAGGAGTACGGCTTTCGTCCGTCCGGCATTATAACATATTCAAGCGGGCGGCTCAGCGGAATACGGGCGGCGATGCAGCTTCGGGCATATCTGGGAGAAATCGGTACGGTAACGATCCCCACCATTTTTCCGATTGCCAACGTACAGGACACCTTTACCGAAAGTGGAGAACCCGTTAACAAGAAATACCACGACTTTATTACGCAGTTTGCGGATGAGTTTGAGTGGTACTGCAAAACGCTGAGGGACGGCCGCGATAACCATGAGCTGCCGTACTAGAAAGATCCAGTGCGCGGACGGCGCGGTTTGACTTCGTGCAGGGATATCCCCGTTGGGCTACTCCCACACGCCGTTTTCGCGCTGCTCTTTCAGGATTGCATTCATCTCTTCACTTATCGTGTCGGGGTCCTTCTTCAGGACCTCCTCGAGCGCAGCCTTGTACGGGCTTTTTGATCTGATCTCGTCCTGGATAATCTTTTTCACCTCATGATGCGATCTGCTGTTTACCGAAAGCGACCACTTGGCGCTGTGGCTTGTGACGAAGTGCATGAGGTTGTTCCTTTCGTCAAGGTGCTTCATGTTTTCGATCACCTGCACCACGTAGGTCCGTTCACCGCTTGCATAGTATCCGCCCCACAGGATATCGTTTAGCGTTGGATTGAACTCCTGCTGACGGATCATGTTCTCAAGAGTGTAGGTCATCGCCATCTGGAATACCGTTGCCGCATTGGACCTTATTTCGTATGTGTTTAGCTGCTCGCGCCACACGGGGAGGCGTTTTGGATTGTCGGAAAAGACCTTCGCGAAGAATGCGGCAAAACCAGGGTACGAATGGTCAGTCACGGTGCCGTATTCGGTGGCCAGATACCTGATCGCTGCGTCGATCATCTCCGGGTTCTTCTTTCTGAAATACCGCTGCAGATGGCCGATAAAGTCCTCGTTAGAAGAGAAGGTGATATCCGCGGAGATCGTGCCGGACCCCAGAAATAATAACAACAGCAGCACTGCGCCAACATGCTTCATCATAACCTTCCGTAAAAAACAGTAACAGGAACCTCTAAAAGTAAATAATTATTCCCTCATGATATGCATGCATCGCGCGGGCGTAAAGATAAAGGACTTTTTAATCGTACCTGAATGTTCAGCGCAAAACTAATGACTCCATCTGGCTATTCCGGGAGCATAACGGTAACGGTCGTCCCGTCTGCCAAACTGCTTTCTATACTCAGTTCGCCGCCGTTTGACCGTACAAGGTCGCGGCACAGCGCAAGTCCAATGCCATGTCCCCGCTCGTATTCGGTACCTGGTGTGGACGGCAGGCTGTCAGACTGGTCCAGAATACGGATCACCTCCTTTTCCATGCCGATGCCGGTATCGCGCACATCGATACACACCGTATTCATCTCATGGCGGACCGCAACCATGACGCGTCCGTCCCTGGGTGTAAACTTGACGGCATTGTGGATCAGGTTGTTCAGTATTATCATGAGACTCTGTTCGTCGGCAGTCACCTCGCATTCATCGGGAATAGCATGTCCTATTTCTATGTTCTTGTTATGTGCATGCGGCAGATGGGTGTGGATGCAGTTCAGCACAACCATTTTCAGCCGTACAGCCCTGCGGAGGAAGGCACCCCTGTGGAGCTGCGCGTTACACCAGGAGAGCATGTTTTCTATTAAAAGATGTGTGGCGCGTGAACTCTGGTAGAGGCGCCGCAGGATGGACGATTTGTGCTCTTCATCGTAGGTGTGCCCCCGTTCGATAAGGATCGAGAGCCAGCCAAGGAGGCCGTTAAAGGGGCTGCGCAGGTCGTGTCCAAGGACCGAGAGCAGCATGAGCTTTCGATCATGCAGCGTCCTGAGGTCGGCAATCGCTTTTTCCTTTTCTGTTATGCTAATTTTGTGCTCCGTGATGTTAAATCCGATTGTCGTCACGCCCTTTACCGTTTCGGTACCGATAAGTGGAGACTTGATACAATAGATCGTGTGCATATACCCGTTCATGCGCACATCAAATTCGGTAGAAACAGGCTTCATCCCGGAAATCACCTGTTCGTCCAGCTGCCAGATATGGCCGGCTGTATCCGGATCGAAGATCTCATCCAGCGTTTTACCGATAATCTGTGATTCGTCACGGGATAAAACCCGGCAATATGCGGGATTCACATACTCGATGATTCCAGCTGACGACTTGTATGAGATAAATGCTTCTGCCGAGTCCAGGATGTTTTCCATACCAAACATGGTATCTTTCATAATACCTCCCGATCGTGCAGGCTGCTCAGATGCCATACCCTGCCACAGAAAAAGACCCATGCCACAGAAAAAGACCCATGCCATTACGCATTACTTGTTGGAGCACACGTTGTCACATGATCTGCATGTTCCAACCCTGTTGAATGCAGAACCCGTATTTACTGCAGATTGATATGATTATCTTGTACAATGAAGTCGTATGGATATACGCCTGTACACCTCAACATAGTACCTCCCCTCTCAAAGATCGTCCATTAAAAAAGGAAAAAAAAACCGTACATTTTACGGCATGCTGAACAGTATTACCGATAGCTAAGCGAAGATGCGACTTACCGTTTCTTTCCCTCGTTTTTTGCCTTTGACACGACCGGGCGCCTGTTCCGTTTCTTCGACTTGAACGCGCTCAGTATGATCTCCGCCTCCTGAA
>CAZAHA010000049.1:0-14189 GCA_964484915.1 uncultured Leptospirales bacterium | reverse complement strand
CGATATCATCGGCCATACTGCCTGTTTTGTCGATCAGAAAGACAACATCCGAACCTGAATGGACCTTTCCCTGGGCGGGTTCGATAATTTCCAGGATCTTATCAGGGACCTCTTCGGCACCCTTCGCGTTAATCTGCTCGCCGCCGGTTTGATCGGAAATTTCTGAAAAATCCTCCTGTACATCGGCAAAAAGGCCGAGAGACTCGGCGAGGTCGTCACACGACGTGAACACAAGCGTAACAACAACAGCAAGAAATACAATACCTGTTTTTTTCATACTTTACCGCCTCTGTAAATTAACTATTGTAACCGGAAACCCGGGCTACATACATACTGGTTTGATTCTGCATAACAGTTACTTTTTTTTGTTTTTTCTTTGTCATTCATATATCACCGTCTTGTTTCCGCTTATAATCACCCGCTCCTCAAAAACCAGATTCATCGCGCGTGCCAGGACCGTTTTTTCCACATCACGGCCGGCCTTTGCCATGTCTTCAGCCGAATAGCTGTGATTGACATGGATCACATCCTGCGCGATGATGGGACCTTCGTCCAGCTCCTGATTGACGAAATGCGCGGTCGCACCGATGATCTTCACTCCGCGGGTAAATGCCTGACGGTACGGATTCGCCCCGATAAAGGCAGGCAGAAAGGAGTGATGTATGTTGATGATACGGCCGTTATAGCGCTGTGTGAATTCAGGCGTGAGAATACGCATATACTTCGCAAGAATGATATATTCCGGCTGGTATTCGTTCAGGATGGTCATCACCTTTTTTTCATGCGCTTCCCGGGTAAGGTTATCATGTGAGACGAAGTGAAACGGCAGCTTCATCCGCTCGGTCAGCTCCTTGAGGACGGTATGGTTGCTGATAACAGCCAGTATGTTCGCGCCGAGATCGTCAAACATATGCCGCACCAGAATATCGCCGATGCAGTGGTGCTCCATGCTTGCCATTACAACGATATTCTTCTTTCGCTTTCCGGTCAGGTGAACAACCGCGTTTTCCGGAAGCGCACCGCTGACCTCGTCATACACTTTTCCGGAATCGAAATCGCCGGAAAACTCGGTTCTCATGTAGAAACGTCCTGTGGACCGGTCGACATATTCGTCATTCTCGACAATATTAACGTTATTGGATAGAAGAACAGCCGTCACGCCATGTATCAGCCCGAGTCTGTCGGTGCAGTCAATCCTGAGTATGTGGGTTCCCATCGTAATATCCTACTGATCTCTCTGAGCCTTCTGAATCTCCCGCCGGAGTTTCTTGTCCGATGTTACTATCAGGTATGTCGCCTCTTTCCAGTTACGGTATCTGGGGTAGTACTGTGCGGCCAGGGCGACCACATCAAATGCGGGTATGATCCTGACATATCCCTTTTCGTCTGTCACTTCTTTTTCGCCAATATAGCCGCAAAAGGCGACACTGTTGAAAATCAGTCTCTCAAAGAGGCTTCTCATGCTTGTATTGCTGAGATTGCCCGATGTGATGTTATTGTTAAAGATATAGACCGCGCTGTGATCGCCGTTGAAGATATAGACTGTCCGTTTCCCCCTGTCGTGGTTCAGATGTTCAAAACCTCTATGTACCTCAAGGCGGCCGGACGATATGTATGGTTTCGTTACGGTCAGTATCATGTTAAGCTTGACCGGATGCTCGTACTTTTCCTTCATGTATGACATGTGTTTTTCGTAGTATTTCTTCTGTTCATCGGTCTGCGGTCCGGTTTTCCCCTGGGTGTACGATCTCATTATCCTGTTAAGGTCTTTGGATGACGGTTTCTTGACGGATGCGTAACCGTAATTTGAATTGTCCAAATCTTTGGACTCAGGCTCGAACGCCTCGGCGTACTGTTCCGTCACATCGCCGCCGGTATCATCCAGCTCAAAATTTTCATCCTGTGCGCCATCAGCCTGCTCTGATTGATTATCCGACGGGGTATTGTCCCCGGCATCCGCCTCGGCCGGAAGCGGTATCATCCTGTAATACACCTTCAGCCCCGGTTGTACTTCGGTATCCACATGTTCGGTCCTGCCGCTGATACGGGCTATCTCTCTGTACGGTTCCTCTTTCTTGACAGAACGCAGGAGAACAAACGCCCCCTCCGGATTATCGGTCTCCCATGTAATACGAATTTTGTCGTCGTGATCTCCCTTGGTTATCGTAATCTGTTCGTACGGCGCAAAGTCGGAAGCCTCATCTCTTTCTCTTTCTCTTTCGGCCGGCTCCTCCGGTTGAGCAGGTGCCGAATCCTCTCGTTCTGTTTCCGGCGGCTGTAACGTCGTACAGGAGACGGTTAATACCGTCAGGAGCGCTGCAAAACAAAATGCGATACATCGGTTCATTATTTCCTCCAAAAACATGCTAAATAATTGCGTTTCTCCGCAGTATATGTGTATCATGAATACTGATGCAAAAGCAGTATGATCCCTGAACACCCGAACCCATGATAAAACAGCCGTTCAAACACACAAATGAACCCGACCACCTGTTGCCGGATTTGTTACGCATGGAGCCCTGTATAATCGGATTACAGAAAACCGGTCAGACCGGCGGTAACCGCAATCTGGTCGGGCATGGAGTACGGAAACGTCAGTTCGGAACGGTATACCCGGCCAAAACGGCGTATTGTGGTCCGGTGCAGTACACCCTTCTCCTCATCCCTGCTTTTGCTGCCGAACCGTATAAACCATCTGCCGCAGATAAGTCCTGTAAAAAACGGAAGCGTGTGCGGTATCTCAACGATAACGGCTGTATCGGCATCGTTTGCTATCCCGATTCTTCGCAACAGAAAAAAATCATAATATACCGTATAGTGATACCCGTAAACGGAACAGACCAGGCGTGGAGCCGAACGTTTCATGAGCGGAAGCGAATGGGTTACCGTCACCGTATGGGTACCGTGAGTCAGATGAAGCGGATACCGTACTGAAATCGGACCAGCTTCCGTTTCGGTCCGGGACGACGTATGGGGTGAGACAACAGCTGCATCAACCGTGACACCCGCACCGGTTCCACTCATATCGCAAAGCTGAACCGTCTCGGATATGTCATGACGAGCGGAAACAGTAAAATCATGCCTGACCGCCGCGTGCGCCGGTTTGTCAGCCATGAACATGTCGAGAAGGGTAATGAAAAGTCGGCTTTTCGTTATCATTATACCGGTACTGCGTGTAATATGTTCATATTAACATCCCTGATTACCGGCACTGTCAATTCAATTTTGGCACGCATTCATACACATCCTGATAGTATTGATCTCGTATGGTGATATTGTCCATGAAACGCGTATTGCGCCCCCTCGGCAAGACTCTACTGCTATGAAACATGGCACCACATTTCCGATCCAAAGGACGTTGGCGTACACACAACGGCTTCCCTGCCGGATCAATCCTCGCGATAGTTGGCGACGCAAGGGAAAACGGAGAAATACCCGGCACGGCAACCGCACTGGGAAAAACAGTCGGCATTCAGGAATTTCAATCAGACCACACACACGGGACTGGTACTGTTGCGGTCATACCGGCAAGGAAGCGTTTGAGGCGATGCTTGCCGTTGTACGGAGGGTGTTCTCGAACTTTATGAACCCTTGGATTGAGTCTGTAGGCCGCGTTCCGCTGCCTACATCATCTCGTCCTCTTCCTTCTTGGTAATAAGAAGTTCGTCTGGTACTTCCTCTATCTTTTCGCCAATCTGAACGGCTATACGGTTTCCGACCATACCGGGGCGGCATTTAAACTTTCTCCGTCCCTCTATCTTAAGCGTCATGTCCGAGTCGGTTTTCGTCTTCGGCAGCTTCACCACGTCTCCCGGAGTAAGGTTAAGCACCTCTTCCATGGTGACCATCACGCTGCCGATTTCTGCGACGACGTCAAGTGAGACGTTTTCCAGACGATTCTGGATGATCTGCAGGTTTTCATCGGTGGCACCTTTCCGTACACTGGAAAACCAGTATTGTGCCGACAGCTTGGAGATGACTGGCTCTATGGTTATGTAGGGAAGACAGAGATTGGTCATTCCTTCGACATCGCCGACCTTCGTTTCCAGCGTTATCAGTACCACCATCTCGCTCGGCGGAACAATCTGTGCGAACTGGGGATTCGTTTCTATGTTGCCAAGCCGCGGACGGAGGTCGATTACGTTTGACCACGCCTCCCGAAGGTTACCGAGTATGCGTACGACAATCCCCTCCATAACAGAAAGCTCAATATCGGTCAGTTCCCTCGAAATCTTGGTGGGTTCTCCCGTTCCGCCAAACAGTTTGTCGATTATCGTAAAGGTGATTGACGGGTCGATTTCTAGAACAGCAGAACCCTTCAACGGGTCCATGTTGACGACGGCAAGCGTCGTCGGGTTTGGGATCGAACGGACAAATTCCTCATAAGTAAGCTGGTCAACCGACGCAACGTGAACACCGACCAGCGCCCGAAGCTGTGCTGAAAGGGCTGTCGTCGTTAAACGGGCAAACGACTCGTGCATCATCTGCAGCGTCCGTATCTGGTCCTTCGAGAACTTGTCCGGACGGCGGAAATCGTAAATCTTGACCTTCCGCTGTTCGGTTGGGGTAACCTCCTCCGGTTCGACCTCTCCGGTAGAAATCGCGGTTAATAGGGAATCTATCTCGTCCTGTGATAATATCTCTGTCATTCCTGTATATCCCGTGTCAAGGATGCTTCCACACCGGTAATCTTCCAAACATCGCCGTATTTTTCAAGCGAAAATGCATAAACATAGATAAACGGCTGCCTGGGCGCCTGACGCTTGGCGCGAACCCGTACGGTGGCGCTGTTCCCGGTGACAGTTTCATCCAGTACCTCAAAGTCTATGAGAGTATCAGGACGGTTTCGTATCAGATAGATCCTGAAATCGTGAAGCACGGCCCGCTGCTGTGCTGGCGGTGCGGCAAGGTACCGTCCTGCATATTCCGGAAATGACAATATGTACTCTTCATCATCAATATACTTCAGATCATCGCGCCAGTTTTCACTTTTCTCCGCCGAGAAGAAGAGCTGCATCACCTCGCCCGGACGGATCGTACCAAAGCGGTCAATCTCCGCCTCGGACTGCGTATCCTCAGCGTGATAGACGGTTTCGTCTATGGTAAACCGGTAGATGTTCTGGCTTCCAAGCGCATCCTCTTGCGATGCATCAGGAAGAAATATCAGGCGGACACGGTACTTCCTGCCCGGCACAAGCTCATAGTAGTCGGCAAGATTAAGCCGTACGGTAAACGTTTCATGCGGCGCAAGGGTAACCGTTCGGGGGCGGGTTCCACGGACCATCATCTGTGCGCTGTGGCCGTCCATCCTGTACACGACGGCGGTTTCGGCCTCCCGGCCGGTCGCGTCATACACAGCAGGCTGAAACGTCGTATACGGAACATCAAACATGCGGAACTGATGTGGTTCCTGTGATGTGTTGGTTACCGACGCATCAACGTGCACATTTGTCCGGTCAGAATATGTCCGAAAATCCGAATGCAGACGGACCTTAAGCGGTGATGCTGCCGTTTGGTCCTGCGAAAAGGCAGGAATCGACAGAGCAGCACACATCACCCCCCCTATGAGTATACGAAATAATGTCATCTTTTTCCTTCGCATGGGTTTCATACATTACTATCGGAAGAATGCGCCCGCCGGTTTATCAATATCTCGGACATCTGCACACATTTACCTTTTCTTGTTGCGCGTGACAAACAGGTTCACCACGCGACGCATGCACCGCCATATTCCGGCCATACGCCGGTATCGATAATGATTATTACTCTCTACATCATGGTTATCGCAACAACACTTTCCGGTGATTGGCCGGAGTCCCTCATGATAACGGACATCCTTCTGTCAAACGCGGTAATTCACGAATATGATGGGGGAAAAACTCTGACCATACATATCGCCGTATTCTGTCTGGACGGCATCTGTGTCCTTGAGTTTCCCGACAACGGAAAGGGCATGACTGCCGATCATCTTTTCCGGATATTTGATCCGTTCTTTACTCCAGGAAGAAACAACGGCGCCCATGGACTCGGCCTAAGCATTGCATAGTATATTGTTATATGCAACATGAATGGCACGACAACCTCCCACAGCAAGCCGGACCAGTTTACACGGTTTATCCTGTGGATAGGCGACACCTGCACACGGGATATTTCCGCTGTCTGAAAAAGCCTTGCAATTATTCCTTGTTGTGCAATTTGTGTCGGTATCAAAATCAACGTTATTTTTAAGGAGAAATCCATGGTAAATTATAAAGATCTCGGTCTTGTAAACACCCGTGACATGTTTGCCAAGGCTGTCAAGGGCGGCTACGCGATTCCGGCCTACAACTTTAACAACATGGAACAGCTGCAGGCTATCATCGGCGCATGCGTCGAAACCAGTTCACCGGTTATCCTTCAGGTTTCTGCAGGAGCCCGAAAATACGCAAACCAGACACTTCTTCGATATATGGCACAGGGTGCCGTCGAGTACGCGAAAGAACTGGGAAAGGACATTCCAATCGCACTTCATCTGGACCACGGCGCAGACTTTGAAGTCTGCAAGGCGTGTATCGAAAGCGGTTTCTCATCAGTCATGATCGACGGGTCACACCATCCATATGAAAAGAATATTGAGCTGACAAAGCAGGTCGTGGATTATGCTCACCAGTATGACGTTACAGTCGAAGGCGAACTCGGCGTCCTTGCCGGAATCGAAGACGACGTTGTCGCAGAGCATTCAACATATACCCAACCCGAAGAGGTTGAGGATTTCGTATCCAAAACCGGCGTAGACTCGCTTGCGATCTCAATCGGAACGTCACATGGCGCAAACAAGTTCCGTCCCGAGCAGTGCGAACGCAACGAGCAGGGAGTTCTCGTACCGCCGCCGCTCCGTTTTGACATTCTCGAAGATATCGAAAAGCGTCTCCCGGGATTTCCGATCGTCCTTCACGGTTCATCATCGGTTCCTTCTGACCTGGTACAGATCATCAACTCAAACGGCGGCGCAATCAAGGATGCAGTCGGTATACCTGAAGAGCAGCTTCGGACAGCGGCCAAATCCGCGGTCTGCAAGATAAACATAGACTCTGACGGACGAATCGCCATGACAGCAGCTGTCAGAAAAGTCTTTACCGAAAGTCCGGGAGAGTTTGACCCGCGGAAGTATCTTGGTCCAGCACGCGATTCTCTGAAAGAGCTGTATAAGCACAAGAACATCAACGTTCTCGGTTCTGCGAACCGCGCATAAGCGTAAAGAGGAATTAATTAAAAAAACCCGCCTTGGGCGGGTTTTTTTTTACACTAAATGTATAAAAAAAGCACATATTTCCTGTAGATATCTGTTTCATGTTACAATGCAGGCTCGCAGAACTTCTCCGTTAGAATACTCCTTTGTTCTCAACATGTATGCTTTTCTGCCATTGTCAGCATGGTTCTGCAAATGAGAGGACATATGAAAAAGGCCAATAAAAAGGAAATACCATACAGTCTTATCGATAAAACCGGAACGTCCGATTCTTTTTACAATAGAGTTGAAGAAGCGACTGATCTTTTCCTTGATCAGGTCCCGGACTCTGTCAAGGGCACTCTGATTGCATATGAACGGTTTATATACTCCACCGGAACCGAGATAGTGCGGTCACGAAATGAATACCTGATTGAACTGCTGATGACCGGTATTTTCTGGAAGAACCACGTCACTGCCGCCATTAATTCGCCGATCACGGGCACTTTTATCCTCAAGCATCTTTACCGCCTGCGAAAATCACTGCCGTTGCTGAAACCGTATCTCGATCCTGTCAGGGGTGTTATTATAAGTACGCTTCTGTTTCATAAAAGAGGGGTCTACGACAGGACGCCAAGAAACCTCCGTTCGTTACGGAAGCTGATCGAATACCTCGATTCGACCGGTGACTTTTCCGAAGAGATGTTGCGTATCAGCAACTGGTATCGGTTCCTCAAAACCTGTGACAAGAATCAGGTTCACTACATACTCGACACCACGATTCATCTGGCAGATTTGTTTACTGAGCTCGCCTCGAAAAAACTGTCTTCCTATACAAAAAACGTGGCTCCTTTTACCGATGCAAACAAAAAGCGGTACATAAACCGGGAAAACCGTCTGTTTGTCAGTCGTCCGGAAAACGAGTACCATCTGAACATGGTCAGCGCCGAGATACTGAACCGGGAATTCCGCGGTGAATTTGATCACGCACAAAAAAAGATTGTACTCTTGCCCACATGCATGCAGTCTAATCAAGATGACTGCCAGGCTACGGACGATGACGGCGACAAGCGCTGCGTTTCCTGTACGAAGGGCTGTACGATTAACCGCCTGACGCAGCTTCTCAAGGAATACAACATTGAGACACGTCTAATCCCGCACTCGTCACAGTTTTCAACATTTATTGAGAAATGGCGGGACAACAAATCGGTCGGCCTGATCGGCGTTGCGTGTGTACTGAACTTGATCAAGGGCGGCTATGAGATGAAAAAACTTGGTATACCGTCACAGTGCGTCTTTCTGGACTACTCCGGCTGCAAAAACCATTGGCACCAGACAGGAATACCAACAATGATCAACAGTTTGCGTCTTCAGAAAATATTGCGGGTAGACAGGGCAGCGGTACAATGACGACAGGCAATACCGGATCCATTTTACTTGTAGATGAAGATGACAATATCCTTGGAACAGCCGAGAAGCTGGAGGTCCATCAGAAGGGTCTCCTTCATCGCGCTTTTTCGGTATTCATTTTCAATGATGAGGGAGATATCCTGATGCAGAAACGGTCCGGCATGAAGTATCACAGTCCGAATGTGTGGACGAATACCTGCTGCAGCCACCAGACGAGCCAGACCAGCGAAATGCAGTACATCCACGGACGCCTTCGACAGGAGATGGGATTCGATACCGAGCTTGCCTTCCTCTTTAAACACAGGTACCGGACACAGTTTGACAACGGCCTGACGGAACATGAAATCGATCATGTTTACTACGGCATATACAACGGTGACCCGATTCCAAACCCGGAGGAAGTAGCCGCCTGGCGGTGGAGCGACTGCGACATGGTACTCCGTGACATATCCGCAAAGCCTGATGAGTATTCGTACTGGTTTCGGGAACTGTATCCGCTGGTGTTTAATACCGATCGGATACAGTTCATTCTGGGCTGATATTCATCGATTGTTTGGCTGTTATCTCCACAGACACAGAGAAAAAATGTCATTTTCCTTCGTCCATCTGCATGACAGTTCCATCCTTCATGTGTAGTATGTATCATACAAAATATTATTTAAAAATCTTGGTGAATCACTTGACATTTTTTAAATTATCACTAATCTTGTTGTAAATCGAGAGTGCGTAAGGGAACTGGCCCGTCGACGCACGGCAACCTGTATCTGTATAAGGTGCCACAGCCAGCCCGTAAGGGAACGATTCATTATCCTTCTGTATTTTTGAATCCCCCCAACAGCGTCCTCTCCTGATAAACCAACGTATCTGTATTACCGCCGCTGCGCTAATACATAAGGAGGAACAAGATGAGTAATCACAAACTGGCAACCCAGGCACTGCATGCCGGACAAAAGATAGACGGTGAAACAGGCGCACGAGCAGTTCCCGTTTACTCTACAACATCGTATGTCTTTAACGACACGGACCATGCGGCGGATCTCTTCGCCCTGCAGGCATTCGGAAACATCTACTCACGGCTCGGGAACCCGACAGTTGACGTGTTGGAGCAGCGTATTGCAGCTCTCGACGGCGGCGCGGCTGCCGTTGCATTTGCAAGCGGCATGGCAGCAATTACCGCCGTCATTTGTACGCTGGCGGCAACCGGCGAGAATATCGTTTCTTCAGCGAGTCTCTATGGCGGTACACGGACCCTTTTTTCACATACACTGCCTCGTCTCGGTATCGAGAGCCGGTTCTTTGACAGCAACGATACCGACGCCATCGCTTCCCTCATCGACGAGAAGACCAAGGCTGTTTATATAGAAACAATCGGTAATCCGAAGAACGACATACCGGACATAGAGAAGATAGCTGTTATCGCCCGCGAGTACGGCATTCCGCTGATCGTTGACAACACCATACCGACACCCGTACAATGCCGCCCGCTGGAACACGGCGCGGACATCGTTGTCTATTCCGCAACGAAATATCTCGGCGGCCACGGGACCCATATCGCGGGTGTCGTTGTAGACAGCGGAAAATTTGACTGGAAATCGGGCGGAAAAAAATGGGCGCAGTTTAACGATCCGGACCCATCCTACCATGGCATCGTTTTCTCGGACCACTTTGCCCCGTTTGGAAACATCGTTCTCGCGGCCCATCTGCGTACACACTGGCTCCGTGATACCGGCGCGTGTCTGAGTCCCTGGGGTGCGTTCCTGATCCTGCAGGGCATCGAAACGCTTCACCTGCGTGTCCCCCGTCACACCGAGAACGCGGCCAAAGTCGCAGCATGGCTTACCACACACCCAAAGATACAGTCGGTCAACCATCCATCGCTCAAGTCGCACCCGTCACACCAGACAGCACAGAAGTACCTGGACCAGCCCGGCAGCCCGTTTCTCGGTTTTGACCTGAACGGAGGCATTGAAGCCGGCAAGACGGTGATCAACAGTGTGACGCTTGCGAGCCATCTGGCCAACATCGGAGACGCCAAGACGCTTATCATTCATCCGGCAAGTACGACACATCAGCAGCTTACCAAGGATGAGCAGGAACAGGCCGGCATCACTCCCGGTTTTATCAGGCTGTGTGTCGGTATTGAGGACGTGGATGATATTATTGGCGATCTGAAACAGGCACTTGACAAGGTATAGTAATGGCAACAGACAGAAACGGAAGGCCAAAACAGTCACAGCTCTATCGCCATAGCGGCGTCTTCACCCTCTCATCCGGCGCGGTTATTCATGATCCCGTCCTCTGCTATGAGACATACGGAACATACCGTCCGGAGGAGAATAACGTAATTCTGCTGTTTCACGCCCTCAGCGGTGATTCACACTGCGCCTCGCATGAGGCCGGAGACGCTCCCGGTTGGTGGGAATCGTGCGTCGGACCGGGAAAGGCGATCGATACCGATATCTACTTCGTCGTGTGCATCAATACCCTCGGTGGGTGCCGGGGTTCCACCGGGCCGGGATCAATCAATCCTCTTACGAATGAACCGTATGGTTCCGCTTTCCCCGGCTTGACTATCGAAGACATGGTCCGTTTTCAGCATCTTCTCATAAAACATCTCGGGATAGATACCATCAGATGCGCGATCGGCGCATCAATGGGCGGGATGCTTGCGCTTCAATGGGGGCTGACATATACGGACATTACCTCCGGTGTTGTCGTAATCGCATCAGCTCACCGCCTGTCAACGCAAGCCCTCGCGTTTGACATTGTTGGGCGAAACGCAATTCTTCACGATCCGGACTTTCATAACGGCAACTATGCCTCCCTTGGAACTGTTCCGTCCAAGGGACTCGCCATCGCGCGAATGATCGGCCACATCACCTATCTCTCGCCGGAAATCATGAACAGCAAGTTTGAGTCCGACCGATTTTCGCCACGGAACATCGACACTGCATTCGAGAAACTATTTTCTGTTGGATCATACCTCGGTTATCAGGGCGATAAGTTTGTCGAACGTTTTGACGCAAACAGCTACATAACTCTTACCAAGGCCATGGATCATTTTGACCTTGGAGGCACATTTGATACGCTACAGAAACGGTTCAGCGGCAACCGGTCAAACTGGCTTTTCATGACATTCTCTTCCGACTGGCTCTTTCCCCCGGCAGAAACCGAAACCTGCCTGAGAGCGATATCGCACAACAATGTTAGCGCATCATACTGCAGCTTTCAGACTGGCGCTGGACATGACGCGTTTCTGCTGCCGCAAGTTGTCGATGACTTTACCCCGCTTTTACAGACATTCATCCGATCAGCCTCGGCTCCGGGATGCTCCTGCGGAACAAAAAGCGACAGCCTTCGTCAGGATCTGGCAATTATCAGGGATTTGATCGAACCGTCATCATCGGTTCTTGACACAGGATGCGGACGCGGAGAGCTGCTTGAGGCGCTGTGTGAAAAGGGCTGTTCTCCGCTATACGGAATCGACAACAGCCGCGACGCTGTTGTCGCATGTATCAGTAAGGGTATACCCGCGATCTGCAGCGACATCAACGATGGGCTGGGGTGGTTTGCGGAAAACTCCTTTGACTATGCGGTTCTGTCACTCACTCTGCAGGCTGTTTCAAACGTCGTCGGCATTCTCAACGAGATTCTCAGGGTGGGACGGCGAGCCGTCGTCACCTTTCCCAACTTTGCCTATTACAAGCTTCGCGACCACTACTGCATCGAAGGCAGGGCCCCGATGTCGTCCGGAATCCTCAAATACTCATGGTTCGAATCACCGAATATCCGCTTCTTTTCAATACGCGACTTCGATGACCTTTGCAAACGCCTTGACATCCGAATCACCACATCTCTTGCGATTGATACGGAATCCGGCTCCGTCGTAACCAAAGACCCGAACCGGTTTGCGGACTTGGCGTTGTATGTATTGGAAAAAAGACACTGATTTGTTATATTTTTTGTGAGTGTTTTCCGATTGAAAAAACAGCAGGTGTTTGCTGTTATGTTACTGACAGAGACTGCAAGCATAAGCCGATCTGTATAAAATGAAGTGCTGCCTGTATTTTGCCTTCCTGAAAATATCGACCGTGTTCCCGTAAATCAATAATCTCATCGGAGAATGTAATGAAACATACAGCTCTGCTTTTCTTCATAGTAACAGCACTGCCCGTCCTGGCGCAACCGGAGTACCGCCTGGGTGTTTACATGGGGCAGACATCCAGTACCATAGACTGCGGCAGCAACTATTCAACGGACAATTCGCTTTTTGCCGGGCTGTCAGCCTATGCCGTACCGTACCCCGTTCTGGAACTATCCAATAATCTTCACCACGCACCGGACATCCACCGGGGACACATAACCGACAACACGCTGCTCGTAACCGTTTACCCACACTCGTTTGATTTTGGGCGTCCCTTTGTGGGCGGCGGACTCAACCTTCGCGTCTCACAGACGGAAACCGATTCCTTTACCACACGTCAGAGCAGGCATCTCCCATACGGCAGGATCGGTCACACATTTGAGTTTGATGGAGAAACCGTCATCGGCCTGGTTCCCTGGAGCGGCTACGGCAGGGAAACGGCGTATATCGAAAGTGAAAGCCGCACATCGTCACGCTCTGATGTTGACGCAGACCGGGACTCCTCCGTTCTTCTCAACGGGTTATCTGTCAGGTTTGCGTATGAGGATTTCTTTACCACCGACTTTTCATACGCCTTTCACTACTACTTTCTTGATAAACAGGGATTCAGCAACGTTTCAGCCTCCGTCACCACAACACTGCACAACAACTTCGGGATATCATACCGATTCCAGTATATCAGGGACACCGGGAACGAGGACATTCTCAACTCGATCGGATTGACCTACAAGATGTAGAGTACATACAGCCTTCCTCCTTTTCCTCATTGGCGGATATCTTTCGTTTGCACAATCCCGGATTCATACGTATATTGTAAACGTCGGCAGCGCCGATTTTTTCATACATGGGAACTTCGAAATCCCGATTCTTCTAAAACATTCAATGAATCGGAATTTTAAAGTTTTCGGGTACAAACTTTCTATATTAGAGATTCCCATAATACTGTAGCGGAGTGACGCATGGACCTGAATCTTCATATTGGAACGCCGGAAAACAAGGAATCATACCACCCGTTTAACGAGAACAGCATCTATGATATTATTATAATCGGCGGAGGACCGGCGGGACTGACGGCAGCCGTGTACTGCATGCGCAAGGGGCTCAATACCGGTATCATCATCAAACAGGTCGGCGGCCAGGTTGCCGATACGGCAGGAATAGAGAATTACATGGGATACAGATATATCAGCGGGCTTGATTTAACCGACAAGTTCCGGTCGCAGGTCACCCAATTTGGTATTTCGTACGAGGAGTTCCGTTCGGCCGTTGAGATCACTCCGGGAAGTCTCAAGCAGGTCACGCTTGACGATGGAAGGATTCTGTCTGCAAAGGCGCTCATTATCGCGACGGGAAAGTCCTGGAAAAAGCTTAACGTACCCGGAGAAAAACGTCTGACGGGACACGGAGTCGCATAATGCGCAACCTGCG
>CAZAHA010000048.1:0-14291 GCA_964484915.1 uncultured Leptospirales bacterium | reverse complement strand
GGCGGTGGCATCTTCTCGTTCCTGCCGCAGGCCTCCCGCATCCTGTCAAGCGGCAGCTATACGTCAGACAACGAGCATATCATGCATATCTGCCGGACGTTTATTAAACCGGAGGAGACGACGCTGCACCGCCTTCATCTGTTTAACTGTCTGAAAAATTTTGACCGTGTCTCCCTCTATACGATACACGGCTTCTGTCAGCGTGTCCTTTCGCAGCACGCCTTTGAGACGTCAAGCGTCATCGGCCCGGAGCTTGTACAGGACCAGACACCAATCGTCTCCATGCTGACGGCGGACTACCGGCGGCGGCATCTGTACCGTGAGGATCCCGTCATATACGGCAGGCTTTCGGCCGCCGTAGAGCCGGAAAAGCTGGTGAAGCTTTTGGGTACTGTACTGAATCACGCAGACGTACGGTATGATCCGCAGCCGCCGTTCTATCCGGACGGCCGTATAGTCGATGAAAAAATCGTCCAGCTGTCAGGAAACGTACACCGTGCTTACCGGGACCTTTGCAGTGAGTGGACGAAGTCCAGGATGGATGTCCTCGCTGTCCTCGGAACGATGGATTGGGCGAGCGGTTCGGTATTTGACAGGTTCTCGTTTGCGTCCCGGGACGCGGACTACTACGGTGCCCTGTTTGATGTTTTCCTGGCCGATCCGGAGGAGCCCGCCGGGGCGATCGCAAACGGTTTCTTTCTGAAACTCATAGAGAAGTTTTCACAGACGGTTCTTCTTGCCAAGGGAACGCTGAAGAAATACAAGGATAAAAATCAGGCGCCGAACCACATGTTCTTCGTTTTGTGCGAGAAGCTTTCCGAGGCATACAACGCGCTGGAGGAAGGAGTACGGGAAAACCGCGCGTCGGTTTATTCGCACTATTGTCATACGGTGTCTTGCGTGATGGACGAATACAAGAAACGGCAGCATGTGATTTGTTTCAGCGACCTGCTTTCGGGCGTCAGGGACTCGCTCACCGGAAAACGGGGCGACGGGCTCCGCAGGGCGGTCGCTGCACAGTACAGTGCCGTGCTCATCGACGAATTCCAGGACACCGACTCTCAGCAGTATTTCATTTTTGACACACTATTCGGAAAATCAGGGCGGTCCGTCTACTATATCGGCGATCCCAAACAGGCTATCTATTCGTTTCGCGGAGCGGACATCCACACCTATCTTGCCGCGGCCAGGCGGTGCGAAAAGACGTTTCTTCTTTCAAAAAACCGCCGTTCGCATCCGGCCATATGCAGCGTGGTTAACCGTCTTTTCGGCAGGGAGCATCCGTTTGTACTGGACGGTATTGTCCATCCTGACTCTGTCGCCACACAGGAGTCGCGCATCGAGTGCGGCGGACGGGCGGTAGAGCCGTTTACCTTCGGGATTCTGCCCCATACGGGGAACAAAGTGCCGTCACGTACAACAGTCAGCGGCGTTCTGTCGCGGGCGTGCGCAGACAGGATCGCAGCACTCATGGTGCACATACAGCGGAAGGAGCTTGTGGTCAAGAGTCCGGGGAAGCCCGACAGGATTCTCACCGCGTCGGATATCGCGGTCATCGTGCGGAAGAAGCATGAGGGGATGAGCATCAGCCGCGAACTGAAGAATCGCGGGATAAGCGCCGTCGAGATTCTTCCGGCACCGCTGCATGAGACGCGGGAGTTCTCGGAGATGCGGATACTGGTAAATGCACTTGCCAGGCCGCATGACATGAAGGCCGTGAATGCCCTTCTTGCAAGCAGGCTGTGCGGACTGCCCGTGGGATCGGTCGTGGATGCGTCCCGGGACGGGAGCGGTGACTTTGAGGAGTATCTGGAGCGTATAACATACTACTCGCTTCGTTTTCACCGCTATTCGTTCCATATGGTGCTTGGCGAACTCTTCGCGGAGTTTCATACGGTTCAAAGAATCCTTTCCTTCGAGAACGGCGAGCGCATCTTCACCAATTACATGCATATCTCGGAACTCATCCATGCTGAACTCTCAAAACGGTTCCGCGGGCCGGATGCGCTTCTTTCGTGGATGGACACGTGGAAAGACGATATACGGGATATTGAGCAGCGTCAGATCAGGATGGAATCGGACGAGAAGGCAGTGAAGATCATTACCATGCATTCAAGCAAGGGACTGCAGTTTCCGGTGGTTTTCTGTCCGTTTCTTCACCATCCGTCGGTGCCTTCTGAAAAGCAGTTTATGGACAATGCGCTCTTTTATCATGACGATGCAGGACATATGGTGTGTGAATTTGCACCAGAGAAGGGAAGCAGCGGACACATGAAAGCCGCAACGGAGCTTCTCTCTGAAAACATCCGCCTGCTTTATGTTGCGATTACGCGCGCGCAGTACAGCTGCTTCGTATACTACGGAAACATGGAGAATTCTGCGACATCGGCACTCTCTTATCTACTCTTCAGGGAAATACCCGGCGGCGATGCGGCTGTTCCCGAGCTTATGCGCCGTCAGGCCGAGATTGAGAGTGCCGACATACCCTCGAAGATACGGCAGATCATGCCAGGGAATGAATGCGCAATAAACGCAATAACCGGCGAAAGCGGACAGACGCGTCTGCCCTTCCAGGAAAAGGAGCCTGACCTGTCGGCGCGGACATGCTCGGCAAGGATTGACAGGACGTTCCGCATAACGAGCTACTCATACCTGACTTCCCAGACCGATGTACAGGAGACGCATGATCTCTCTCCCGCAGGCGTTGCTTTTCCTGCCGGAAGTACGGACCTTCCGCCGGGGGCAAGAAGCGGCCTTTTGATCCATGATCTCTTTGAACGGATATCCTTCGCTGATACCAGAGAGCGTATACGGGAGCATGTTTTGTGTTCGCTGGCGCAGTACGGGTATGACGAGTCATTTGCAGACCATGTTTGCACGGTGATTTTCTCGACGCTTCAATTGACCCTTCCCCAATGCGGAATACGGCTCTCTTCGCTTTCCGATGAAAACTGCGTCAAGGAAGCGGAGTTCTATCTCGCAACGGGAACATACACCCCGAAACGGATCATGAACACGGTTCAAAATTGGTATCCGTTATACGCATCAAACCGGTTCCTGCAATCGGATGCCCGGCTATCAGGTTTTCTAAAGGGATACATCGACCTTGTTTTTTCACATAACGGCACATACTACATCGCAGACTGGAAAAGCAACTACCTTGGTTCAAAAAGCATCGCGTACACGAAGGAGTCGGTCGAAACGGCAATGTACGAACACGGATATCACATACAGTATCTGCTGTACCTGGTTGCACTCCGGAGGATGCTGGCACTGCGCGGTCTTGCGTCAGATTCATCCATCGGCGGCGTGTACTACATCTTCGTACGCGGGGCAGGTGAGGGGGCGGCCCCTGTTTTCTTCGACCGTCCGTCTGAACGGTGTCTGGATGAGCTTGAGGAGGCCCTTGGATGATACTCGATCTACACGGAAAAACCGGTCTTCTCTACGGTTCGTTTTCACGCCTGTTTGCCGAGGTAATACCGGCGGTGTGCCGCCACTTTTCCGCGTATGCTTTTGTGCATGAACCGGACTACTGTACAAAGCTTCATGCACTGATTGTTGTCATCGTGTACAGTTCTTGCCGTTCGCACGTCTGTTTCGACAAAAATCAGGACCCGTTTGAAACGGACGAAACCGTTACTGCCGATGATATTCTTCTGTCCCAGGCTGGCCTGCTTCTTGCCCTTGCCCGCGAAGGGGCAGCTGAAGCAGAAGCGGGACGCTACCGGACGGTGGATACCGCCGGAAGGACAGCACCTGTTATAGCGCATAACGGTAAATTCTACCTGAACAAGTTTTTCCACTACGAGCACGCATCGGCAGCGTTCATCGGGCACCGCGTGCAGGAGGATACCGGCATAGACCGTGAACTCCTTGCCGAAAGTGCGGGTGTGCTTTTTCCCGGCGGCGGTGACGGCGGACAGTATTCGGCTGCGGTAACGGCAGCATCCCGACGCTTCAGCGTCATAGCAGGGGGGCCGGGGACCGGAAAGACGACCACCGTCTGCAAGGTGCTGCTTCTGCGTATTCAGCAGGCGGTGCAAAGGGGAAAGGATTGCCGTATTCTGATGCTCGCGCCAACAGGAAAGGCCGCTTCACGCCTGAAAGAATCGGTGCGTTCGGGGATACAGGCGATGGTCACAAGCGGTCTTCTTTCTGGTGAGCTTGCATCGTATGTAAAGCAGATTCCCGAGGACGTGTATACCGTTCACCGCGCACTCTATCCTGTTAAAAACGGCGGTATCCTTCCGTATAACCTTGTTGTCCTGGATGAATCGTCCATGATAGACCTCTCGCTCTTTCATCGGTTAGTTTCCCATTGCGCTGACGATGTATCGATGATACTGTTGGGAGACGGCAACCAGCTCTCATCGGTGCAGGCGGGGTCCGTCCTTTCGGACATAACCGGTTCAGTCGGGGAGGTTACCTCATGCTGTACATATCTGACGCGCAGCTACCGTTTCGATCCCCAGGGGGGTATCGGAAAGGCGGCATCGCTTATTGTACAGTCGCAAGGAGCAGAGCTTCTGGACTTCCTTCACTCCGGCGATCCTGATGTACGCCTTGTCGAACGCCGCGCGGGAGCGGCCGGTCTGACGGACGATATCAGGGAGGCGATCGATTTTGCAGCCGGTTCATTCGGTGAATATGCGCGCTATGCCAAGACAGGCGGTCACGGGGAGAGTGTCGCTCTCTTTCACCGCTTTGCGTTGCTTGCCGCACTCAGGGAGGGACCGTTCGGCGTCTCACAGCTGAACGTGTCGATCGAGCGGATGCTTGCCGCAGAGAAGGCGGTGTCACCATCAGGACGGTTGTATGAGAACATGCCGTTGCTTATCACCAAGAACAGCTACCTGCTTGATGTGTACAACGGAGACACGGGGGTTCTGCGTAAAATCAACGGACGTCTCCGATGCTGCATTCTTCAAGAAGAGGGTAAACCGTTCCGCACCATAAACCCCGTTATGCTGGAATCATACGAGAAGGCCTATGCCATGACCATACACAAGAGCCAGGGAAGCGAGTTCGACGGCGTTGTCGTTGTTCTGCCGGACCGTCCTGTACCGCTCCTGACCCGCGAACTTCTCTATACTGCCGTAACCAGGGCCCGCAAGCGCGTCGCCGTTATCGCGACACGTGAGACGGTGTTGTATGCCGCAGAAAGACGGACCAGCCGGATGTCCGGCCTCGCCGGTCTGCTTACCGCGACAGAAGGCGTATGACCTCATCTGAAGAGCGCCGGGACCGCTGTGCAAGGTCGACTGGACGCTCGCCGGCACGGGACCGTATGGAAGGATCAGCTCCCCGCCCAAGCAGCTGCGAGACTATAATTGTGTGACCGTAATACGCCGCGTAATGCAGCGGAGTAAACCCCCTGTTTTCCTGTATGTTTACCTGCGTTCCGTCATTTTCAAGAAGCACACCTACCGTATCCGAATTGCCGCTGTATACGGAAAGATGAAGAGCAGTCTCGCCGTTTATGAACGAATGATTGATGCGCGCGCCGCGCGAGACAAGATACCGGACGATTCCTGTATGGCCGTTGATGGCGGCCCTGTCGAGTGGCGCATAACGGTTGTTGGTATGGGCGTTGACATCGTTGTGACCGAAGACGGCCAGATACCGTACGACGTCCTCACGTCCCTTGTATGCCGCGTGATGTATGGGCAGGGCTCCGCCCTTGTCCTGTACATCCAGACGGCCGCCGAATTCACGGAGCAGGCGGAGCATGGAGAGGTGCCCCATATACGCTGCATAATGGGCGGCATAGAAACCGTGGACGTCCACGATGTTCGGGTCGAAACCACCGTTCATCATGCGTCTGACATCTTCCGTCTTGTTACCAGCCACTGCGTTAAAAAATGAGCGCGCGGCTCTGGTTACTTCGCTTCCGGGATGGTCCGCATTGCGTTGTGCAAGGGCGGCTATGCCGATTGCCACCGGAAAACCGTGCGTAACAGTCTGCCCGGCAGCGTCGCGAACAACGATATGATAGGTACCGGCCGGCAGATCGCTGCCGTTGAATGTAAGCCGAACGGTGGTGGAATCGACAAGCCGTACATCCTGCGGAGTTATGCGCTGTCCGTTCCTTTCGAGGTAGAAACGTGTATCGCGCCTGAAATGGTTGCCCGATACGGTAAATGCCGGTGCTTCGGAATCGATGTCGAAATATGTGGGCGAAAATGATGAAATATCCGGACGGTGCAGCCGTTCAACCAGAAGGGACTGCCAGTTGTCTGCCGTATCGGGCGTGCCGAACTTGTTTACTGGTGATATACGTACGCGGTACTCACCCGGAGTCAGGGGAACGCGTATGCTGGTCTGGTTACTCTGTACGGTAATGCTGCGTGTGGCACCGACTTGCCGAATCTCAACATGATATCCATGTGCGCCGGAGACTGACTCCCATTTTAACACTGCCTGCGTTTGTACCTGGGAATGTACGGGCAAGATAAGCAGGAGCGCACTTAAAAACAGAACCGTGTAAAGTCGTGTACTCTTCATATTTACTCTTCTTCCGGCAGAAATATATGGTCGGTGAGAAGTTCGGGCTGGGGGAGCGGGGTAAGTGCTATGGTAAACCCGGTCCGCGCGAGCACGGCTTCTGTTTCAGGATCAAGAATCAGTGCACGGTATCTGCCTCTGGACAGCTGCGTAAGCCGGTTGAAAACAAGCCGGTTTCCCCGTGACCGGTCTCTGAAGATTTCATTGCCTGATTCCGCTTCCTCAAGTGCAAAGAGAACCTCGCTGCCAGTGTCCGTCCAGGTAAACGTTATGCTGTTTTGTCTGTCGAGGTTTACGGACGAACCGTTACCGGGCGAGGAGAAAGCCGTTTCCGGCGCAGGGGATGCCCTTTCTGCCACGGTAAAGGACGACGGGCCGCTTGATTGCCTGACGCTTCCGTCGGGATTGAGCCGTGAGACTCTCCAGTAATAGGTGTCCTCTTCCGGAACGGTAATCACAGCCCGGTTTGATGATGTCTCTTGCTGAGCAATCGGTGAGTCGAACGATTCGTCCGTTGAGAGTTCTACACGGTATCTGTTCCACGACGATGTATCGTCCCAGCGGAGCCGTATCTCGCGTTCCGGTCCGGTTTGTGCATCACCGGACGGATGCTCAAGGCTGATGGTTGTAGCGTCCTCTACTGTAAATTCCCGGGGTGCCGTGACGACACGCGCATCCTTTGCTGCATCATAATACGAGAGGCGCCAGAAGTATCTTCCCGGCGGCAGCGGCCGGCTGATCCTGACGAGCGTCCCCCCGGTTTCAGTCCGGTGGAGCGGATCTGTAAAGTGTGAATCTTCTGCCACCTCAAGCATATATGACTCGATGTCGTTGTTCGGCTCCCAGCTGAATGTAAGCGCGTTTCGATGAAAGAAGTCGCTGCTTATGGCACGGTCCGCCTTCGGTGCCGACAGTTCCGGTGGTGCGATCGTGTCGCTTCGGCGTACGGAAAAGCGGCGAGCCTCACCCCTTAATGAAGACTCCTGTTGACCGAATCCGTACAGTGCCGTCACACGCCAGTGGTATTCCCCCTCCTCAAGAGAGTCAACGGTCAGCGTGTGGGACGATACGGTATGAGTCAGATAGATGTCATCAAAGGACACGCTTTTGGAGAGTACAAGACGGTACTCTGTCGCAAGAGGTGAGCGGCTCCAGACAAAGTGCACCGGCGGCGGGTTCCTGAAATATGAATACTGCGTACCGCTTTGCGGCAGCTGCGGTATGACGGGATAGTCATGAAGAACGGTTACCTTGTAGACAGGGCTCTTCGTCTCCCCGGCAGTGCCGGAAATTTTCCAGTAGTATTCACCTGGTTCAACAGCAAGCTGCATCGATTGCGCATCGGTCTCTTCACTATGGACCGTGTCAGCAAAGCTGAAATCGCGCGCGACAGACAACACATACGGCCCAGACCGTGAGGTATTCCACGTAAACTGAACGCTGAACGTGTGGTCATCAGTAACAAAGAAGCTGTTCTGTACGGGAGATGTGAGTGTAACCGTATATTCCTCAACAGAAACCCGGTCCTCCTCGATTCTGGCCATCTGGTTCTGGGAAACGCGGGTTACCTCGCCGTTTGAGTCGATGTCTGCCGTACCCTCGTGTACGTTTACACTGATAGCGCCGTCGGTCTCGTCCCGGGTAAGAAGCGCGTTCCCGCCGTCAAGCGTGATGCTTGTCTCTCCTGAGTAGATGCGGATCGAGGCTCCGCCGCTGTTTTTGGTATAGATGCTGCCGTGTTGAAACGTAACGTTTGTATTGCCGTCGGTCAGATCAAGATAGATAAGGGTGTTCTCATCAAGTTCGAGGTCGATGTCGTTTTCGAGGTGGACGATGGAGAGAGAGTCGTTCGATGTACGGATCTTGTCCTTGTTGTATACGGGCGAGTCTTTGTACAGAAGCTCCCAGACAGGCTGCTGGAAAAATTTGCGCTGTGCGGTCTTTTTCTTGAATGTGATCGTCGCGATCTGCTCCGTTTGCGCGCCCTTGCCGTCATAGCGGTATGAGAGAGCGAGGAGAACGGACGCGGCGACGACGGCCGACAGAGTAGTGGCGAGGAATATGATATCTCTTCTCTTCATGGTCCTTAGCCGCTATTTCGCCCTGACTTTTTTACGGTTTTCTTCCGGGCAACCGTGTACTTCTTTTCGTTTCCCTGTTCGTCAAAGAACGAAGTCTTGTCCGGATCGATGCCGAGCATCGCCTGCAGTTCCGATACCGATTCAGGACGGTCCGGGTCGTCGAGCCGTCCGAGAACTGCCCATATCTGTATCTTCTCCTTCTTCCCTTTAACCATGATCGGATTCATTTTGGCGACGGCGAACGTGTCCTTTACCAGCGTATAGGTGTCGTTCGAGATGAGGATATCTGTTCCGAACGGCTTGTTCAGCGACTCGATCCGTGAGGCGAGGTTTACCGCGTCGCCGATCACGGTATACTCCATCCTGTCCTGCGAGCCTATCTGGCCTGCGAGCACCGTACCGGTATTCAGTCCGCATCCGATGTGGATCGGCGGAAGGGAGGCCGTTTTTCTTTTGCGGTTAAACGCAACCAGAGACCTTCGCATAAGGAGCGCGCAGTCCACGGCACGGACGGTGTCGTCATCGCGCGTAACGGGAGTCCCCCATACGGCCATGATCGCGTCACCGATAAACTTGTCCACGACACCGCCTGTCTCGTTTATTGTGCCGACCATCTCGGTCAGGTATTCGTTGAGGAAGGAAACGACATCTTCCGGATTCATGTTCTCGGACATTGCAGTAAACGATCGGATATCGGAGAAGAGTATGGTCACCTCCGTCCGCTCCCCGCCGAGTTTTATCTCTTCATTCATGACCCGCTCAGCGATGTCCTTGCTGACAAATTTGCCGAACGCGCTCTTGATCTTCTCACGTTCGCCGAGTCCCCGGTTCATCATGTTGAACGAATTCATCAGTATTCCCATTTCGTCACGGGGTATTCTTTTTATCTGATACGAAAAGTCGCCCTGTTCAACCTTCTTCATGACGTTAACCAGGCGGAAGATCGGTCCGGTAATCGTCTTGGAGAAGAAGTATACGATGATGATCGCTATGTTCAGGACGATCACAAGTATCAGGATGTTGCGGTACAGCGTTGTACGGACCGCGCTGAACGCCTTGTCCGCCTCAACGCTAGCGATGATGCCGATACCGCCAAACGGAATCTTTTTGTAGGAACCGAGGTATTCGATTCCGTCACCGGTGTGGTATCGGCTCTGACCGTTGTCGATTGGGCTTTTCAGCATCATCTGTACGATCGGCAGTGAGGAAATGTCGGCATTGTTGAGGATCAGGCTTGCGTCATTACTGGCAAGTACGTGTCCGGTATTGCTGACGATAGTGGTGTCAAGAATCCCTTCGGTTCGGAACGCGTCAACATAGTGTATCATGCTCATGCAGATAACGATGACGGTGTCGGCAACTGACGCCCCCTCCGAGACAAGCGGAACACCGATAACACTCATGGGATGTCCGATGTCAGGCGAAATGTTCATGACAACGTTGTTTAACAGAAAACAGCTTTCAAAATCGTCAGCGTTTTTCCGAATCTGTTCCTCTATCATTCCGCGTGAGATTGAGTACTGGTTGGTGAACGTGTCGTTAAACAGCGATCTGCCGGTACTGATGCCGCCGTCGAAGCGGGTTAACGATCCGATGTAGACGAGATCATGTTCGTTTGCAAAAATCTTTTTCTCAAGAGCTCTGAGATTTTCGCCTCCATCCCCGCCGTCGTCTCTCATGTATGAAGATACAAGGTTAGAAATTTTAAGCATTGCGTTGAAGTCGGTATTTACCTTGCTTGCAATAATCTGTGCCCGGGAGTGGTTGTTTTCGATTATGCGGAGCTCGATGTCGTTTTTAAAGAAGAATGACGCGACGATTATCATGGCGACAAGAGAAATGACAATAAGAAGCGAGATGATGCCGATCAGTTTGGTCCCGATCGACACACGCACCTGAATACCCTGCTGTTTCATAGTAGTCTCTTATGTATGGATTAAAAATGCATTACCAGAAAAAAGACGCCCGCATACCGTATGCGCAAAGAACGGGTTTGTCAATTCATTTAAGGGATAGCTTACTCCGTCCGGGTAAGGCACAGAAGCGTTACGTCATCCTCAGGGCTCTGGTTGGGAGCTTGATCTTTCATCGATTCTATCAGTTTTCTGACCATCTCTTCAGGAGTGACACCTGCAGAATCCTTTAGTATGAGCTTCACTTGTTCGGATTGTATAAGCGAAAGCTCCTGCTGTACAGGGGTTTGAAACGGAAAGAGCTGAAATATGCCGTCGGTAAAGAGAACCAGACGGTCACCCGGAAGAAACGGCAGGCCGACCGTCCGGTAGGTCCCCTGTCTGTTAAAACCGAAGACACCCCCCTTTGGCTCGATAACGGTAATCTCGCTGCCGGAAATAACATACTGTTCCGGGTGGCCGCAGCTCACGATCGATACAGTATCGGTGTTTCGGTCAATATCAGCAACCACGCCGGAAAAGATGATCCGTGATTCAGAGAACAGTTCCTGAAAGCGTGCGTTAATGTTCTCCACTACCTCAACCGGGCTTTGATATGACGAGCGCACTGCAGCGTATTCGGTAAGTATCTTGACTGCGGTCAATGATGCCGAGATGCCGTGTCCTGTAGCGTCGGCGATCAGTATGCGGGTAACCCCCGGCCGCACTTCTACTATGTCGAACATGTCACCGCCGATTGTCAGAAGGGGACGGTAATAGGTTGCAAAGCGTATTCCATCGATAGTGTTTGACGAGCTCATGAGCTTCTGCTGGAAGGCGCCAGACCGGTCCAGGTCCCGGCTTATCTCGCGCTCCCACTCGATGAGCTTGAGTGTCTGTTTCTTCAGCTCTACGCTGCCCTCTACCAGCGATTGTATCTTCCGGGCGGTCTCCGGCGACCGGCTGAAGCACCGTTCGATCTCGAACATGGTCTGTATGGCCAGCTGGTTTTCGATACGGTTCAAAAGCTCCTCTGCGTTAAAGGGCTTTGCCACATAGTCGTTTGCACCGCTTTTGAAACTCTGTATGATGTCTGTCTGGCTCTCTCCCTTTGCAGTCATTATGATGATGGGAAGGTACGGTCTTGAGCTCTCCGCGCGCAGGATGGGGCACGCCTCGAACCCGCTTATCCCCGGAAGCATGAGGTCAAGCAGTATCAGGTTTGGCTGAACCGCCTTCATCTTTCTCTGCGCGCTCTCTGCGTCCTGGGCAGTTATAACCACATATCCTGCCGGATAGAAAATTCCCTCCAGGGCATGAAGATTTACCGGGTCGTCGTCCACCGCCAGAATAATAATGGAATCATCCGCTATGACGGTCTCTTCTTTCACCGTTTTTGGCGGCATCTCTATTCGCTTAAATATCTGTGTTTCAATACCGGAATCCTGTACAGGACGTTCCGTACACGGATAGTCCGATTTTACCGGGAGCATCACGGTAAAGGTTGAGCCGATACCCGCTGTGCTCTTTACCGTAATCGTTCCCTTATGGGCATCGATGAGTTGCTTGACGATAGCAAGTCCCAGACCCACACCGCCTTCTGTACGGGTATTGATGTTGTCAACCTGTGTAAACGGCGTAAAGATAGTATCAATCCTGTTTGCGGGGATACCGCGCCCGGTGTCTGTAACGGTCAGGACGGCATTGCCGTCCTTCAGTGCCGTGGAAACCGTAATTATGCCCGTTTCGGTATACTTGATCGCGTTGCCGACGAGGTTGATACATATCTGTCTGTACCGGTCGCGGTCTGCCTCGATCATATCAAGCTCGGCCGATAAATGTGTCCGGATTGTGAGCCCCTTCTCCTCGGCCATCGGCCGAAGAAGGGAGATAATTGTCTGGAGCTGTCTGTTTGCGGAGAAACGGCTGATGATAAGCTCGGTCGTGCCGGACCTGATCCTGCTTAAATCAAGGATTTCGGTCACAAGTTTGTTCAGGTGCGTGGCGCTTGCAGAGACAAGCTCGAGGTTTTGCTTTTGCCGCTTTGTTACAGGGCCCATCGTGCCGCTTGCGACCGAGTTGGTAATGGTGATAATGCCGTTGAGTGGCGTCTTGAGTTCGTGCGATGTCATGGCCAGGAAGTCATTCTTGAGATTGTCTATAACAAGGAGCTCACCGTGTGACCGCTCAAGTTCCGTAAAAACATTGGCATATCGTGTTGCCAGTACCCCGGCAAAGACGAGCGTCATCAGAAAGAAGCCCTCCATCACCGGCGGTTCGAGCGGGATATAATGTATGGGAAGCCAGTACAGGATGCCTGAAACAAGCGGAAATCCAAGACACAGCATGCCGCCCAGAATGAAGCTGGCATATTGCTTTTTTTGTATAATGCCGGTTATGGCTATAAAGAATAAATACAGGTGAAGAGGAAGCAGACTTATCATATACAGTGTATAGATGTATCTGATAAACAGGTCGAGTCCGGTGAAGAGAACTGATTCTACCAGGATCCATCCGGCAAGCGCAGTAAACCAGCCGAGAAGGATCCTTGATACGATTGCATGAGGTTTCTTGAGGAATGAGTGGACGAAGAGAATTTCACCTATACAAACCAATGTTGATCCGAAAAATGCCGTCAGGTAATATGCAAGCTTGGTATCGATGATGTACAGGATTATTCCCTTATAACCGAGTATCCACATGCCCAGGCCGGCGGCAATTAATGAAAAATACGCGTAGAACTTCTCGGACCTGCGCTTCAGAAATATCAACAGGAAAAAAATCGCAGAAAAAAGGCTGATCGATGCGAGAATAGAGTTTTTTATCAGGAATACTGCAAATAATGAGGCGATCTTGTGTTTTGGTCCAATCTGTATGGGAAATAAAAAACCGCCGTTAGCATCGAGTCGTGACTGATTAATGTGCAAATAGTTTAAACCATTGTTGAACATATCGGGTGGAATCTCTACAATTGTAGACTTTCCCGGTCTGTTTTCGGAGGACTCACCCTCCGGCTGGAAGCTGATATGCAATACATTGTCATTTAAATGGAAAATAGATCTTCCGTAGTGAAGGGGAATGAAAAGGGACATGTTGTTCATGCTTTTAGTTGTAAACGGGATATGATACCAGATGTCTCCGGAATAATCTTCGAAATGGGGAGATAATGGCCATGAATCGCATAAATGGTGTTTATACGTACTTTGGATTTCTTCATGGCTGCTCAGCGAAAAATCCTTTGATACAACGTAATTGCCATGAAATGATGTAGTTTCCTGTGATGTTATCTCCGCTACATCTTCCGCAAATAGACTGTGGGATATCAGCACGCAAAAGGTTATACAATGCAGCAGATATAACGATAGTTTCATCAGTATACGCCGCCAATCCTTTCTTCAGACAGCTTGTCCTTGTTCTCGACCAGGCGGATACACTCCTGTTCGCTTACCTGATACCTCTTTTCAGAAAAGAAGGTCTTCAGCTCGTCAATCGTTTCCGCCTTTTCAAGCATCCCTGTAAAGACTCTTCTGAGTGTTTGATCTCCCGCTTCGTCCACCATAAAGTCAATAAAGGTTTTCATGCGGTACTTCCTCCGTATTTTATTTACATTTAAGTGCTCTTATGGGGTTGGGTGGCTGTATGCTTTCTGCAGATTCAGGAATACATATTTCCTGTTTACGCCGTGTGGAAAACGTTGCATTGTGCGTAAACATATCGGTGTGGCATGGGGGACAGGAGGACCACAAGTCATGGTCAACTCAGCGACGTCATGGACTTTGTCTGTCAAACTGGAGGCAGCATCTTCTTTACT
>CAZAHA010000047.1:4825-14375 GCA_964484915.1 uncultured Leptospirales bacterium | reverse complement strand
ACATATAACGGACTGTATCTCATGGGGAACTATCCTGATGCAGATACCTTTATAAGCGCGGCCTTGAAGGGACTGGAGCTGTTTGATTTTCTGGAGGTGGGACTTCCGTTCTCAGACCCCATAGCCGACGGTGAAGTGATTGCAGAAGCGGCATACACGGTCATAGAGAACGGCGAGACCTTTGCTTCCATCTGTTCGTCTGTCGAAACAATACGGAAGGCGCGGCCAGACAACGATGTCTACTTCATGAACTACGCCAACACCGCACATGTGCATGGTTTTGACACATTCTGCAAAAAGGCGAAGGAAGCCGGCGTCATGGGGCTGATCATTCCGGACATCCCGTTTTCCGAGTCGGAACCCATACGGAAAGCGGCTCTGGAGAACGGCCTCTCGTATGTCGATTTCCTCACCGTTGAATCGACCGATGCCATGATCGATGAGCTCGCCGGCGCGGGAGAGGGATTTCTCTACGCGGTCTCAATGCGCGGCATTACCGGCCAGGAGGCGTCGTTCGCCGAAGGAATAGAAAACCGCATACTCGCAGCCAAACAGCAGACATCCCGTCCCGTCGTCATGGGGTTCGGTATCCGTGACGGGGCAACGGCCAAGACGGCCCTGAACAGTGCCGACGGATTCATCATGGGAACGGTCCCGATCAGGGAACTCAACCGTGGTATCGTGTCGTTCAACCGCTTTATCGACGTGCTGAAGGACGAGCTTAATACCTCGGCATCGGTCTAACGCTTGCCGTCAGCGGCGTCCTTGTTCAGGCGGCGCCGCTGGTCTTTCCATGTGTGCCGGTTCGGCCATACGTATCGCTGGACGGAAGAACGCATGAATCCTCATCTGTTTCGGGTTTTCTCGGGGAACCGGCCGGTATGGCCGGCGTACTGATGGAAACATGGAAAGCGGCCTGATATACGCGTATAACCGGTAGTCCGGATCGGGGCTGCCGTACCGTATGAACAAAACCGTAACGGCGGAGAGAATTTTGTTGACATATGTGCTGTATTATGTCGCATTAAATCAATACCAGATGCTGTAAACAAATAAATCATCTGTACAGGCAAGAGTCTTGTCTGCCGGTATCTCTTCCTGCGTGCATACGGTACAGCCGGAAATGTGATAATACGTTTCCATTATAGTATTGATAGCTGAGGCGATACAACAGCTAATGTGCATCGCTGGTATACTATCCGGTTTATGTATAAACCTGGGAAAAAGACCAGGCGGTGGAGTTTCAGGACGTTTAAGTGATACAAGCATCTGCCCGGAGGGACATGTGAGAAGCCTTGTCGTCATGTTTGTGTTTTCGCTTATGACATGCGGTGCGATACTCCTCGGTGAGTCGGGATCCTGTGTGCAGTATGCCGAGCTTGTCTGTGAAATCTGCGGTGAAGAAACCGATGTCTGCGCAGAGATACGTGAAAAGGTAAAGGAACATCCAAACGATCCCGCCTGCAGGAAGGGGCTGACGCTCTTACCTGCGGCGATGGAGGACGCAAGCGACGAAGACAGGGCCAGGATCATGCAGGCTCTCTGTCACCGGGAGATGCCCGCAGATCTTTAGACTCCTACTTCTTCTGTTCCTTGGTAAACGGAAGCGCGAGATACAGCGGACAGAATCCGACTGCGCTTGTAATAAGGAATATGACCGCAATAAGACCCAGAATGACCGCGGCTGTGCCGCTGATCATATCGGCAAGATACAGTACACCAATGGTTACCGCCAAAAGCGTCCGCAGGATCCTGTCGATAATGTGCATGTTCTTCTTCATCTTTATCTCCTACCGTATCGGTTTCAATGTAGCCCTATTATACAAAAGCGTCTTTTCAGCAGCCGGAATATCATCCCGCCTACTGCTTTTGTGTTCCCGGACACAACAGTTAAATATGTTGAAATATACATGGAGATATGACATTTGACAAGTAAATTGCCTGATCAGTATATCGATCGTTGTTTGCAGATAAACCCGGCAGCTGGAGTGTAAAATGAATACAGTCATCATGTTTATCAGAGGTATAGTCATCGGTGTGGCCAATCTCATACCGGGGGTTTCCGGCGGTACCATGGCTCTGATACTCGGTATCTATGAAAGAATGATTTCGGCCCTGCACAATATTTCGCTTTCCACCGTGACTTCCTTCTTCGGACTTCTCCGCTTCTCAAAGGAATCACGGAAGCGCTTTGCAGACGAAATGCAAAAGATTGACTTTGTCTTTCTCCTGACTGTTTTCATGGGAGCTGCAACCGCTGCGGCCCTTTTCGTCAAACTGATGGTCCATGTATTAAGCACTTATCATGATCCCACGTACGGCTTCTTCTTTGGTCTCGTCCTGCCGTCGGTGTATGTTCCGTTCAGGGAGGTTAAAAACCGCTCCCGTGCGGTATATGTCTGCGCAGTACTTGCCGCACTTCTGGTAATCGGATCCGACAGTATCGTCAGCGACCGTGACGTTATTGCGAAGGAGCAGGCAAGGTACGAGTTGGAGCTCAGGGAACAGTCGGCGGACAGCGGCGCTGTTCGTGCGACGTTTACGGTTTATGGTGGCGTACTGCTTGCCGCCTCGGGTGCACTTGCCGTTTCCGCGATGATTCTGCCTGGCATAAGCGGTTCATTCGTTCTGCTTCTTTTGGGACAGTACTTCGTGCTGCTTGAGGCGGTGTCGGAGATTAATATTCCGTACCTTGCACTTTTTATGGCGGGGGTCGTTGCCGGACTGCTTCTCTTCACGCGTTTTCTGCACTTTCTTCTGAAAAAATTCCATGATACGACTATGGGATTCTTAACCGGACTGGTGGCCGGTTCGCTGTGGATCATCTGGCCGTTCAAGGAATCCGTACAAATCGGAACCTCCGCGGTAAAAGGGTATCCCGAAACGGTTTATCTCTCGAACACGCTTCCATCTGCGTTCGGCATGAATGAGGCCGCAACGGTGATCTCGTGCGCCGCAGGAGTGCTCATTGTCTGTGTGATGATCCGCATCGAAGAGCGGAAAAATATATCCGCGTAGTCGGGTCATAAACCAGTCATGCCGTTTTGGAAAGGAAGAACTACATGTATCACGAATTGCGGAAAATCTGTACGAAGCCGCGGCCGTATGCATGCTACACGGCCGCCGACTTATGGACAGATCCTCATATTTCACGGAAGATGCTGCAGTTTCATCTTGCCCCAAAGATCGATGCCGCGTCCAGAAACCATCACTTTATCGACCGGTCGGCACGGTGGATAACCGGAAGGTTTAACCTCGGTCCCGCTTCACGGGTGATCGATTTCGGGTGCGGTCCCGGACTCTATACGATCCGCCTTGCCCAAAGCGGTGCCAGAGTAACGGGCCTCGACTTTTCATCCTCCACGATAGCATATGCCCGAAAAGAGGCTGAAAGGGCCAAACATGATATCACCTATATCAATACGGACTATCTGACATACGAGGCCGACGGGAAGTACGATCTGATTACGATGATCATGTGCGATTTCTGCGTACTCAGCCCTGTTCAGAGAAAGAAGCTCCTTTCGTCGTTTCGTACCATGCTCGCTCCGGGCGGTTCGATCCTGCTCGATCTGTATTCGAACAGCCATTTTGAAGCGGCATCTGATGCAGCGGAATACGGGTACAACTACATGGACGGCTTTTGGGCGCCAAACGAATACTTCTGCTTCAAAACCACATTCACGTACCAGGATGAAAAACTCATACTCGATTTGTACACGATATATGAACCGGACAGAAAATTGACCGTGTATAACTGGTTTCAGTGCTTCAGTATTGATGCGCTCACACAGGAGCTGAATGCAAGCGGCCTCTCTGTTGTCCAGCTCCTTGGTGATGTCGCCGGAAAACCCTGCGATCCGCAGTCACGTGAGTTTGCCGTCGTAGCCGGTCTCAAACAGTAATTGACATTTTTTGAAAAGTGTTTGCTTTTATAAGTGTTTCCGTATCATCACATCAGGCGCTGCTGCCTGTCAGCAACTTCCGGTGCGTTTCATGTCACAAAACAAACGGGTACGATAAAGTATTGAAATACACTCAGTGTTAACAGTAATCATATGAAAGCGAATATACCACATGACGTGCATTTCTCCATATATAACGCGATATCGGAAGCCGTCATCATAACCGATGCACGGCACGGCGAAGATGACGTGCGCATTCTCTATGTAAACCAGGCCTTTGAGCGGCTTACCGGGTATACGCTGGCAGAGATAACGGGGAAGAGTCACCGGATTCTCTACGGCCCCAAGACGGATGTCGATGTGATCAACCGCCTCCGCAGGGCGATGGAAGCCGGGGAGATATTCTTTAACCAGACAGTTCTTTATCATAGCGACGGGACACCCCTGCATGTTGAATGTCGGCACGAACCTGGCTTGGATGATACAGGCGCCATACAAAACTGTGTTATCGTCCAACAGGATGTCACCGGGGAGCGTGTCCACCGCCGACGAAGCGCGGAACTCGAGCTTGTTCGGGAAATCAACAGCGAGATATCGGCCGAGGGCCTCGACCTTGGCGTCGTCCGCAGACGGGTTGCCGAGATTGCCATGCGTATTACCCAGTCGGAAGCTGCCGTAGTTGAAGAGCGTGTAGGTGATGATATGGTATACCGTGCCGTTACCGGTACCGCTGCAAACTCGCTGGGTCTGCACATTCCGTTGTCCCTTTCGATATCCGGTATCGCGTATAGAAACAAACGAACCGTTATATGCGATGATGCAGAAACCGACGACCGTATAAAGCTCAAGGAAAAGGCTCGCAAGATCGGATTCCGCTCGGCGGTCATCTCTCCGCTGATGTATCAGGGCGAGTGCTACGGCGTTCTCAAGGCCTACTCTTCGGTGCCGCATTACTTTAACGAGAATCACCGGAAACTCATTGAACTAGCATCTGACTTTCTCGCCTCGTCGCTCTTCGACGCGGAGGTGTCAGATGAGGAAGTTAAAAGACGGCATGTGCTTCTGGACGCGATCCCGATATACATCGCCTTCCTTGACACACAGATGCGGTACACGGAGGTAAACGCCGCGTACGAGGACCTCTTTGGCCAGACGGTTGCCGAGATACGGGGGAAGCACATCTCGGATGTTATCGGCCCGGAGAATTTTATCCGCTTGCGGTATTACCTCGAGGGAGCGTTTTCCGGTGAGCGGGTGAGCTTTGAGGTGGACCTCGTCGGTCCCTCAGGCAGGGAGCGGACCTATAGCGGAAATATCGAGCCCCACCGTACGCTGACCGGCGCTGTGGACGGCTGCTATATTGCCATACAGGACGTTACCAGCAGGCGCCTTGCCGAAACGGATTACCTGACGGGTCTCATGAACCGGAGGAAATTTGAGGACATGGTCCGATTTCTGATGGGACGCAGGGACCGTGACGACTCTCCCCTCGCGCTCATACTGTTGGACATAGACGATTTCAAGCAGATCAATGACAAACACGGCCATCTCAAGGGCGATGCTGTTCTCAAACAGCTCGGTACTCTCATAAACCATTCCGTGCGGAGTGCTGATCTTGCATGCAGGTGGGGCGGCGAGGAATTTGCTGTTCTCCTCTATGATGCCTCATCCCGCGACGCAGTAAACTATGCCCGCCGGCTGATTGACCGGATCAGAAGCCACCCGTTCGACGCTATCGGCACCGTGACCGTCAGCGCAGGAACGGCAACCGTCCGTGAAAGTGATGATATGCGCGATGCTTTTCACCGCGCGGATGAGGCGCTCTATCGGGCAAAGGAAGAGGGGAAGGACCGGATCGTTCCGGCACAGGAATAACCGGTCATGTGTGCATAAACATTGTTAGTGTGTTATACGACACGGTTTACGAACGGTATCCTGACGATGAGTGCCGCACAGAGAAACGCAGTTGTGACCGAGAGAACCGTACAGATCACAAACTTGACAAGCGGATAGATGCCGTAGGGCATAAGCACCATGGCGCACCCCATGCAAAAGAACGGATGGAGGATGTACACCGTATATGCGCTCCGGGACAGTTCTCTGTGCAGTCTCCCCTGTGTATGAAACACGCTCCTGAACAGTACCACAAGCATGAAGATGATGCCAAAGCAGACAAACGGTTCCCACATCGCGTACATAAGCGCAGGAAAGCTGAACCCGCCCGCGTACGTATCTGACGACTCACCCAGTACGATCATGGCAACCGGAAGGACGACAATCATGATACAGGCGGTGATAAACCACGGCCGCGCCTTCGCAGCAACAAGAGATTCGAGCCATCCGTTACGCGATGCCGTGATCCCGGCAATGAAAAGCAGTATATAGAGGGGAAAGTATCCCAGCTTAAACGAGAAAACCGCGCTGTCAACGGGGAGTGCCAGCCGGACAACAAAGGCGGCAAGTCCCGATCCCACGGCCGCGATGAGTATTGCGCTGTTTGTGGGAAACGGACGCTGTGATTGTACCGGCTGCTTCCCGCCTGTTCCGGCTGTACGGTACAGCGCATACAGAAGAGAAAAAAGCAGCAGCGCCTGCACGAACCACAGGGGGCCCGGTTCTGCGGTGTCCGAAAGGTACAATGTCCAGTACCTGAAGAACGGCAGACTTAATTCTCCGTAATAGAGCCCCCGCAGATAAAAAAGAAGCGGGCTCAGGAACAAGTAGAACACGCCGAGCGGAATGCCCAGCCGGATGAGCTTGTCGCGGACAAATCCTGCCGCTCCCTTGCGGTCAAACGACTGCGGGACGAAGTATGCCGATATAAAGAAGAAGAACCCCATGAAGAACGTCTGGTTGACAGCGGTAAAGAGCGTCAGGATGAGGGTCGCGGTCTCGTCCGTTGATGGATCGGTAATGTACCAGTCGCCGCCCCCGCCGTACGTGATCGAAACGTGGTGAGCGATGACCAGCATGGTAAGGAACACCTTGATCGAGTCGAGGTACCGTACGCGTTTCTTGATCGTAACCGGTCCTGTTAACGGCTGGTTCATATATCTTTCTCCTGCTCGTAGTATTCAAATGCATCGATAATGTCCAGGTAGACGCCGTCGAATCCTGACGCGATGATCCGGTCAAGATACGCATCATCACTGCCGAAGATGACAGACTGCCACTCGCTGTCCCAGTACCGGACCTTGTAGTTGCCTTCCCAGTGCGGATTTTCAGAACCCAGCCAAAAGGGCGGATCGGTGTCCCATGAATCGTTCCAGTAGTAGCGGTAGTCCTCCGCTTCGCCGATGCTCATATACGAGACGACGAGGCGTGTGCCGCCGTTTCTCTTCGTCCTTAGCCGTTGGACCTCTTCGGGTATAAGCATCGTATCGTCATAGAATGCGTCAATGATGAGAAGGTCATAATCCGTGTTTTCAAGCGCCGCTAAAAATGCGTCCTTCGTCTGAAATCCGGACGGATCGATAAGGTAGAGGAAGTTCTTCACGTCATCCATCGATGTGACGTTGCCGGAATGGGCACCGTACGGTTCTGCCGGATAGGCCGGGATGGTGTCGAGTCCGCGGCTGTCAGCGGCGAAAGAAAGATACCCCTTGGCACTGTTTTCCCGGTAAGAGTCGTCCATCTTTGATTTGGTCCAGCAGTAGTCGGTAACGAGGCTCCGGATTCCCGCGGCCTCTCCGATGTCCAGAAGTTCGCACATGCAATCGGTGTCCTCCGCTGGAGTTGGCTCATTGTCACCGCTGTATCCGTAGAAAAGGTCCTCCCGTCCGGTGGCGTCTATCGCTGCCAGGTAATCGTCTGTTCGTTCTTCACCCGCAAGCTGATTTGTCAGGAGTTCCTGACCGTTCTGCGGGATAATGATAAACGATGGCGGTGCGTGTTTTGATATGCTGATAACGAACTGTCGCATCCGGTCGCGGTAGGACCGGTCTGTTTCACCCGTCGATGATGACGGTCCATCAGACCCCGCACACGATATGGTGACGCACAGTAAAAAAGAAGAAAGGATGTATCTGTGTAATGATTTCATGATTTCTGTCCGAGATGGCGAAGTTGCACTTCGCCATCCTTTTGATGGTACATCGCGATCTTATGCAACATTAATACGCCGGCGAAGTATAAATTTATACAAGGAGCCTGTTGATCAACTCGTCAGAGTCAATGAAGGACAAAAGCCGGCTTATACTCATCTTCAATGACAGGACAGTAAAGAAGTCTTCCTTGATATTCGGCGCAAGCTTCACCGCGTCGATAAAGTCGTTTCGTGACAGCGGGTTTTCCATGACATAGGCGGTAAAACCGCTGTCGTCCATCACATGACGCACCTTCCGGTGTTCCTCCTCTCCCTGCAGAAAGCTTGTCACATAACTCGCTACGCCGACCTGAATGCCGTGAAGAGACGGCGACCGGGATATCCTGTCGTACGCGTGCGAGATCAGGTGTTCGCTTCCGGAGGCCGGGCGGCTGGATCCCGCGATCTCCATGGCAACGCCGCACATCATGAGTGATCCGGCGATTATCCGTATGCATTCCAGGCTGCACACGTCCTTGCTGGCGTAGTAGTAGAACGCGTCCAGCGCGTTATATGTAATGACTGCGGCGAAGTCGTTGACGTATTCGCCGGTGTGGTTGTACGAGAGCTTCCAGTCGAAAATGGAGGTTATCTTTGAAAAAATGTCCCCCATGCCCGAATAGAGAAACGACTGCGGCGCTGCCAGCAGAAGCTGCGTGTCGATAATAACCCCAAACGGCAGCTTGGTGCTGACCGACCGTTTCTTCCCCTCAACATCAAGCGATGCCGTAGGCGAGCAGAACGCGTCGTTGGATGTGACGGTGGGAACCGAATACATCGGCAGCTTCTTTATGAATGAGAGATACTTGCAGTAGTCGATGACCTTTCCGCCCCCTACGGCGACGATTGCGTCAACCCGTGTCGGCAGGGTGAGGCTGTCGGCAAAGATGTCGGATATCTCGCTTCCGGTCACGGTCACTTCGTGCAGTATCTTGACATCGGACGAGTCGAGTGATACCATGACCGTCTCCGCGAACAGCTCCTTGATTCCCTCGCCCCAGTAGAGGGCTATGTTCTTAAAGTTGTGTGTCCGCAGGTACTTGCCAATCTTGTACAGTGCGTTTGGTTTGATCCGTACGATTTCAGGTACGCGGATTTCCATCGATCTCTCCCTGCAGTATATCAAGTTCTATATCGGCGATGCTGTCGTACATATAGGTTGGACGGTACGGAAACTCGTCTACCGTATCCCTTGACGATACGCCCGACAGTACAAGGCATGTCCGCATGCCCGCCTCGAGTCCTGCGATAATGTCAGTATCCATCCTGTCGCCGATCATGACGGTCTCGGCCGAATGGGCGCCCAGCATCTTCTTTGCGATCATCATCATGAGGGCGTTGGGTTTGCCGACAACATACGGCTTCATTCCCGTCGCGGTTTCTATTGCCGCAATAATACTTCCACAGGCAGGTTCTATACCGTCTTCCACGGGATCAATAATATCCGGATTGGTGGCAATAAATTTTGCCCCGCCGCGAATGAGATTTGCAGCCTTTTTCAGCATTGCAATATCAAGTTTTTGTGTCTTCCCCACAACAACATAATCGGGTGAATTTGCTG
>CAZAHA010000047.1:0-4815 GCA_964484915.1 uncultured Leptospirales bacterium | reverse complement strand
GACCGCCGTCTTGAGCATGGTGAAGTTGAGGTTCTGTGTCTTGCCGACCACGACATAGTCGGGGTTGTGCTCGGTGATGGAATAGCCAACCTTGTACAGCTCGTTAACGAGCCCCCCGCCGCCGATGACGTACGCCGTACCGTTGGGTTTTTGTGACTGTAGAAAGCTGGCTGTTGCCATGGCCGATGTGATAAAATTTTCCTCTGTAAGATCATTTATGCCGCGGTGCTGCAGCTTCAGTTTGAGGTCAACGGGTGTCTGTTCCGAATTGTTGGTCAGAAAGAGAAACGGAATATTCTGTTCCCGGAGAATCCTGACGAAGGTATCCGCCCCTGGAATGAGCTCGCCCCCCCGGTAGATTACGCCGTCCATGTCGGATATGATGTGAAGACTCATTATTCCTCGCGAGCATGTTTTGGTTCATCCCGGAGGGTCGCACACTCCGTGTAGGGAGTCAAACAGAATATGGCTGAGGGGGGAATAAGCGGAATAAAAATGCATGGATGATGATATTACAATATGACGGTTACTTCGTTGCCGGATGTATTCCAGCTTACGTGTGCCAGGTTCTTGACCAGATGAATGCCGCGTCCGCCTCGCTTGAGGCGGTTCTCGTTCTGCATGGGGTTATCTATGGTGTGGGGATCAAACCCCGTGCCCTCGTCGCGGACGGTTATGGATATCCGGTTGTCCTTTTCGGTCATCGAAAACTCAATGAATTTAGACTCGTCGCTTCTGTTACCGTGAATGCGCGCATTCTCAATGGTTTCATCGATGACCAAGCGGAAGTAAAATTCGTTTGTTAACAATAAGCTGTTTTGTTCCTTGCGCTCGCGCAGAAAGCTGCATGCCTGTTCAATCAGTTGATCGGCCTCTTCCTTTCTGGAACGGATTCTATTGTTGAAGGCGTTCACGTGCAGTCCGGTGTTTTTTGAGATACCCATTGTAAATGCTACCCGCTTTAGATATGCTTTCCCTTGAAATGTTACGCGATATGTCACATTGAGTTCACTGATAGCACGCATGCAAGAATAATACAATAATAAAATAATATTGAAATATGTTTTATAGTTTTTGGATAGACAGACCAGGGCGCTGCTTGCATTTTTGCTAAAATTAAATATATAATACTATTCTTAATGTGTAGTTATATGAAGTAAACCGTCCCGCTCTTGTGCGGAAGGTTTGGCCGGACTGTATCATTCCTTTTGCTGCAGAGCTGTTCAACCGTATCAGGATATGCCGTATTTTGTTTCAAGTTTTTCATAGAAATTTATGTTTTTCCGTACGTATTCCCGTTTCTCGGAGTAGCTGCCGTAGAAGAACGACCGTTTGAAGCCGTAAATGATTATGTTCTTAAGCTGTTTCGGCGAAATGGAGAAGTTCTTTACCGCAAGCTCTATTTCGCGGGAGACTGTCGTGTTGGAGACGAGTCTGTTGTCGGTACAGAGTGTTACCGACAGGTTATGGTCCAGCATTGTCTTTAACGGATGGTTCTGTACGGTGCCGATCTCGGGAACCGTCTGCAGGTTGCTGGTCAGACACACCTCCAGGGTGATGCGCCTTTCCGCGATGTAGTTTGCAAGCTGTGTAACGTACCCTTTTCTGTCTGTGATCTGCTCCGACTCAATCCTGTCGTCGGCAAAGAGGAAAAGTCCGTGGCCGTTGCGGTCGGCGTGGCACTTGGTTATCGCCTGAAAGATTGATTCCGGTCCGTACGCTTCCCCGGCGCGGACGGTCTTCTTCAGAAAATGGCGGTGTGAGTGCTGGTACGATTCCTGGTGGTTTTCCGCGGGATAGCCGTATTCCGCGCCGGCAAGGTCAAATGCAACAACACGGACGTCCGATTCTTCCCTGAGGCGGACCGCGGCCTTAACCAGCTCCAGAGAGAGGAGCTTGATGGTTTCGTTCTCCGTCGAGTATTTATGAAGCTCGAAGAAACGCCTGTAATAGGGGGAGAAGTGTTCGTTGCAATACCGCATTGCGCAGATGATGATGCCGTAGTGAAACTCCGGCTCGCCGTCAGCAAGGGTGGCGTTGATTTCCGTGCACGCCTTTCTGAAGCCGCGGTCGGCCGCTCCCGTTACGTCCTCAAACGAGAGAGAATCGTCCATCAGAAGCTGTGGTGCAAACCGTACCTCGATGTACCGGACTCCTTCCCTGTGGTTGTCCCAGGCAAGCTCATATGCGATTCGTTCGATGGCCTCCGTACTGGGCAGCACCGGGAAGGTGAAGGCGAACCCCTGCAGATACTCGTTCCGGCTCGCGTAGCTTTCCTTGAAGACGCACTCGAGCAGCCCCACCTCCGTATAGGACGGGAGGGCGATCTTCTGGTCTTTCGCGAGTTCGATAAGTGTCGGTATGCGGAGTGAACCGTCCAGGTGAAGATGGAGGTCCGTCTTCGGGATTGCTCTGATAAAACCGTCCGGATAAATATTCATACACCGCTCCTTGTATTCTTTCACCCCGATGCGGGGTGAAAGGTAAATACCGATTGATGATTACAGGGCGTTGATCTCTTCTCTGATATGCTCCCAGCGGTTGGAACCGAGGCAGGTACCCATACACTGAACAGCGTGCGCTCCCATAATGGAGCCCATGCGGCCGCATGTGTCAATATCTTTACCGGAGAGGTATCCGTACAGAAAGCCTGACGCCCACAAATCGCCCGCTCCGGTTGTGTCGAGTGCGTTGTCCACGACAACCGGCTGTATTCTGGCAAGATTGTTGCCTTCCCGAACGTACGAGCCCTTTTTTCCGACCTTGACGACGGCAATGTCGCACAGCCCTGCAAGTTTTCCAAGGTTCTCCTCGTGGACGGTGCTGCCGCCGAACGCGCGCGCCTCGTCCTCGTTTGCAAAAACGATGGTGATGTAGTCGCGCAGGAGGTCGGGGAGTATGTCCATTGCACCGTTGACGATCTCAAACGAGCCGAGGTCAAGGCTTATCGTACAGCCGGCCTCATGTATCTTCTTCAGCGTTGTCTGCAGAAGTTCCCTGTTGAAGAGGAGGTACCCTTCGATGTGAACATGACGGTCGCCGCGGAAGTCGTCGGTGGAGATGTCGTCCGGGGACAGAAGAGACGCCGCGCCGAGGTTTGTCCGCATGGTGCGTTCGGCATCCGGTGTAATAAAGCTCAGGCACCTGGCGGTCGGCTTCTGCGGCGAGCTCTTGAATCGGGAGATGTCACCGTTGACGTCCTGAAACGATTTCTTGTAGAAGTCGGCGTTTTCGTCCGTACCGAGTTTTCCAACAAACGCGGTCCTGATCCCAAGATTGGCCAGAGCAAAGGTGGTGTTGGCCGCCGCCCCTCCGGGAGAGTATTCGATCTGCTTGGGGTCTATCAGGGAGAGGATGTCGTCCATCTGCTCGTCCTCCACGAGGACCATGCCTCCCTTTTCTCCGCGGATCGTTTCGATAAACGATTCCTCGACGCGGACGAGCATGTCGAGTATCGGTGAGCCGACCCCGATCAGGTCAAATGAATGATGCATAGAAACTCCTTCTGGTTATATATTGGTAAGATTGTTCATGGCAGTCTGTATCTTTTCTCTCATCGATTCCAGCTGCTCCTTCTTTGAACGCTCTTTCTCGATTATGTCCTGCGGCGCCTTGCCGATAAACTTCTCGTTGGTCAGTTTTCCATTGACCCGTTCAAGCTCTTTTGAAAGGCGGTCGAGTTCCTTCTGCAGACGGGCGGTCTCGAGTTCGATATCGATCAGTCCCTTCAGCGGGACAAAGATTTCGGTATCGTCTGCCATAACGGCGGAAGCGTCCGACTTGAGCTGCGTATACTCCGGGTCAACCGTAATCGACTCGACCTTTGCCAGCGACTGAAAATGTGCGTTGTATGCCGAGACTATTGTGCCGATGTGCGGCTTTGACGTCCTGATGATGACACTCGCTTTCCTGTCCGGAGCGAGGTTCATTTCGCCGCGGATGTTTCGTATACGGTAGACCATCTCCTTGAATGTATCCGTCCGTTGGGCATCCTCCGGAAAAAAGAAGCGGCTGTCCGCAACCGGCCACGCCGCATTAATCAGCCGGCCGTCGTCTGCGGACTTGACGATGTCGAATATCTCCTCCGTAATAAACGGCATAAACGGATGCAGAAGCTTGAGTGAGTTTATGAGTATATAAAAGAGGACCTGGCGCGCGGCCTCAGCCGAGGCTTCATCGCTGCCGTAGAGGCGAACCTTGGCAAGCTCCACGTACCAGTCGCAGAATTCGTGCCAGTAGAAGTCGTAGACGGTATTGGCAGCGTCGTTGAACTTGTATTCCGCAAGGGCGGTGTCTACCTTCCGTATCGTTTCGTTTAATGTATGCAGGATCCACCGGTCAAAGTCTTCCAGCGATGCGGTATCGATCTCCGTCTGGTTGAAGTCGTCACCAAGGTTCATGAGTATAAATCTGGTCGCGTTCCATATCTTGTTGGTAAACGACCGGTAGCCCTCTATCCGTTTCTCGGACATGATGATGTCGCGGCCCTGCGCCGCGAAGACCGCAAGGGTAAAGCGGAAGGCGTCCGTACCGTATTTGTCCATCATGAGAAGGGGGTCGATAACGTTCCCCTTTGATTTGCTCATCTTCTGGCCGTGCTCGTCGCGGACCAGCGCGTGGATATAGACGTCCTGAAACGGTACCCTGCCGATAAACTTCATCCCCATAAAGATCATCCTGGCCACCCAGAAGAAGATGATGTCAAAGCCGGTGACTAGGACGGAGGTGGGGTAGTACTTGGCAAGTTCCTTCGTGTTGTCGGGCCACCCCATCGTGGAAAACGGCCACAGTCCGGACGAGAACCAGGTGTCCAGA
>CAZAHA010000046.1:0-14440 GCA_964484915.1 uncultured Leptospirales bacterium | reverse complement strand
AAAATTTATACTGAAATAGTGCAGGAAAACGCTGTCTGAAGAACTGTACGGCATCGTAGACTATCATGGCAGCATTTCTCATTATGGGTTTTATCGTAAACCATACCATATACTGCAGTCTCCTACAACCTCTAAAATTAAAAAGTCTGCGCAGCACGCAGCCCTATACGATAAGCATGTAGTCGCCGTATGAAAAGAACCGGTATTCACGTTCTACAGCAGTCCGGTAGGCTTGCATGGTAGCATCGTATCCGGCAAACGCGCAGATCAGCATGAGAAGTGTCGAGCCTGGTGTATGAAAGTTTGTTATGATACCGTCTATCGAACGGACATCATGTGGAGGATAGATAAAAATCGATGTTTCTCCCGACCCCGGACGGTTTTCCCGACCATTATATGTTGTTTCAAGAACACGCAGGCTTGTTGTTCCAACCGCGATCACGCGGTTGCCGTTTTGCCGGGCGGTATTAATCATATTCGCACTCTTCTGCGGAAGTACGTAAGACTCTGTATGCATGGTATGCCTGGACAGTTTTTCGTGACGTACGGGACTGAAGGTACCCCATGAGACATAGAGCGTCAAGGAACAGCTCAGCACACCGGCCGCACGCATCCTTTCCAGAAGCTCACCGGTGAAGTGCAGCCCTGCGGTCGGCGCGGCGACCGCCCCGTCGCTTCTGGCGTATACCGTCTGGTACCGCTCCTCATCGCGTTTGTCTGGTTTTCGGCGGATATACGGCGGCAGGGGGACGGAACCGATCCTTCTGAGAATTGTATCGTTTAGCGGAACATGTGATTGTATCCGGATATACTCTCCTTCGCGCCGAAGCACCGTGATTGCTACGGTTTCGTCCGCCGCCGAGATGAGCTCTTCTCCGTCCTTAAGGCGTTTCGTCCTGTTTGTTATCGCAAGCCAGTTTGATTCATCGATCATACGTGCGAGAACCACCTCCACTTCGGCACCGCTTTTCCGCCTGAAGAAAAGCCGCGCGTGAATGACCCTCGCATCATTGAAAACAAGAAGATCACCGGGGCAAAGATATTCCGTGAGATTGCGGAACATGTCATGTTTGTACTCGCTTCCGTCTCTTGGAAAAACAAAGAGGCGCGAACTGTCGCGCCTGTCGGCCGGTGTCTGGGCTATGAGCCTGTCGGGCAGATCAAAGAAAAAATCGCTCAGTGTATATTGACGTTTCCCGTGGTTCATTACAATTTTGTGATGGTTATGTCCTTGTAGAAGTATTTCAGTATGTCGTCATACGTTGAACCACGCTCTGCCATTTCCTTTGCGCTGTACTGGCACATGCCAACGCCGTGTCCCCAGCCGCGGCCATGCAGCATGAGCCCGTCGCCGGCTTTCCTTGCGGTAAAGAGCTGGCTTTTCACGCGCCCATCGGGGAAAAGCATACGGAATTCATTCCCTGTCATCTTGACAGTACCGTTTCTGTGTGTTATGAGCACTTCAACAACGCGCTCGTTATGCTTCCTGAATTTCAGCCCGGACACCGGACCGATGTTCCTGTATTTTTTGTCAAGCAGCTGCTGTATCTCCAGAAGGGAAATCCGGACCTGCCATTTGTAATGCGGCGATGATGTTCCGTACGGTACTGTTTTGTCTTCAAGATACGGAAGGTCTTCTCCGCCCCAAACATACTTGTTGTCGATGATGCGCCCGCCGCACGTTGAGTGAAACAGCGCAAGTATCGGTTTGTTCTCGTACGACATGATGATTCCCCGGGTCTCCTGAACCGCACGGTTGCCAAGCGGCCCCTCAACGTCCATTCCCTTGTATACCTGGAACTTTGTCGTTGAATCGAGGTCATAGATGCTGTTTGGTTTTCGTCCCCGCAGGTTATAGTACGCGTATGTCCGCGCCGCAATCGCCTGAGACTTGATCGCTTCGAGAGGCCAGCTCGGCGACATCTCGCTGGCCACCACGCTGTACAGGTATTCCTCAAGCTTGACAGCGTTTATCACGAATATTTTTCCAGCCACGTTATGCAGTTCGATAGATCCGCGGTACGGCTTGTCGTTTACCATGAGCGGTGCGTCCCACGCTTCGATGAGAACGTCTTCCTGAAGCCGGTCCGGCACGAACGTAAGTTTCTTGTTCTCCGCCGAGAGAAGCGTCTTGCGTGTTTTCAGATTCTGTACGCGAATCTTGCTCTTCGTCGCTATCCTGACGGGATAACCGGTCTTGAGAATATTAACCCTGATTATGGAAGAGTTGTCAACGACGGTGCGGCCGTGTTTTTCAAGGTACTTCTGCGACGGTGTACAACTGTACAGAACCAGCAGCGCACACAGGGAAATTTTTCGTATGGAGCAAAACGACATCGCACTAACCCTTTGGATGATATTTTGTATGGATCTTCTGGAGTTTCTTCTGCGCCAGATGCGTATAGATCTGGGTTGTAGAAATATCTATATGCCCAAGAAGCTCCTGAACAGAACGGAGGTCCGCTCCGTTTTCTATCATATGCGTGGCAAATGAGTGACGCAACGTATGGGGCGTTATGTTTTTCTTTATGTCTGTCCGTGAAACATATCCCTTGAGGAGCCGCCATACCGACTTTCGGTTCAGCATCGACCCCTTCTTGCTGATAAACAGGTATTCGCTCTCCCGGCTGCCAAGTATGTCACCCCTGGACCGCTTCAGATACAGCTTGATGAGCCTGAATGCCTGTACCCCCATTGGGACAATTCGCTCCTTGTCCCCCTTCCCGGTAACGCGAAGCAGCTTGTTTTCAAAGTCGACATTATAAAACTTGAGCCCGATCGCCTCCGTTATACGCAAACCGCATGAATATAACAGCTCGAATATGGTCTTGTCGCGCAGCTCAAAACTGTCATCCTCGGATATCGAGTTAAAGAGCAGGTCGATCTCTTCAATAGACAAGAAGTCTGGTAATGATTTTCGTATCTGCGGTGTTTCGATCTTTACTGTTGGATTTTCTATATCGGACTCGGTGGTCGAAATAAAATTATAAAATTGCCGAATAGCCGCAAGCGACCGCGCGAGTGTCCGCGAAGAGTTCTGCTTTTTCGTTCTCTGGAAGGAAAGGAACTTCTTTATATCCTCAGTGTCGGCAGTAAGAATCGTCTTCTTTGAATCCGCCAGAAAATCGTTGAATTTCTTAAGATCATATGAATATGAATATATACTGTTTTGAGAAAGGCCTTTTTCAACCTTGAGAAACCGTTTAAACCGTGTGATCTCCTTAATCTCTTCCAACGTATGTCTCCTTGATTGTAATAGGCAATACAATTTTTACTGCCAGTAACATTATCGGTAGGAGACGTAAAATCGCTTTATCATTTAGACATAATATTCTGTGAAATACTACATAAATTAATTCTGTGGCATGAAAGTAACTGCAGATCTGTAACCGTTTTATCGCGTGTAGCCCACCCGTTTTCGTTTTTTAATCTGAGAATCCTCGATTACGACTCCGTCTCTGAATACAACCTTTCTGCGGGTAAAATCGGCAACATCCGGCTCATGGGTAACAATCAGTATCGTAATGCCCGTTTCATGATTAAGACGGGTAAAGAGGTTCAGGATATCGTTGGTCGTTTTCGTATCGAGATTTCCCGTTGGTTCATCGGCCAGAATAATTGCCGGATCGTTAACCAGAGCCCTGGCTATCGCAACACGCTGCTGCTGTCCTCCCGAAAGTTCCGATGGCGTATGATCCGCACGGTCACCGAGACCCACGAGTTCCAGCATATCCATGGCACGCTGCCGCGCTTTTTTCATGTTGTAATTTCCGCGGTAAAAGAGCGGAACCTCGACGTTTTCCAGGGCGGATGTACGTGGCAGCAGGTTAAAGCCCTGAAAGACGAATCCGATCTTCATGTTGCGGATTTCTGCCTTCTGGTCGTCAGATATTTCACCGGCCCGATATCCGTCAAGTATGTAGGTTCCGCCCGTCGGCATATCCAAAAATCCAAGAATATTCATCAGCGTCGATTTTCCTGACCCTGACGCCCCCATAATGGAGACAAACTCGGAGCGGTATACATCAAGAGACACGTCCCTCAGTGCGTGAACGCGAACCTCATCGGACACGAAGTAGGTTTTGGACAGATCCTTTATCTCAATGATCTTCTGTCTGGTTGCGGCTGACGCAGCTTTTTGTGCCATGGCTTATTGTTTTTCCTTGAAGACGGATATAAGAACCTCGTCTGACTCCTTGATCTCTCCGGATGTTATTTCGGTAAAACTGTCTCCGCGGAGCCCGGTCTCTATCTCAACCATTGTAACGGGACTCTCGTTTGCTACCGAGACGGATTTCTTTACCCACACAACAGAGCCCGGTTCGCTTTCACTGGCGTTGGGAGGTGTTACCATAAACGCCTGGTTTGGTACGGCAAGCACGTTATCCTTCTTCCCGATGTGAATCGTTGCTGTGGCAGACATGCCGGGTTTAAGTTTCTCCTCCCTGTTATCGCAGACAACGAGTGATTTGTACATCGTGATACCGTTGATGTTGTGGGGATTCATCCGTACTTCCCTGATGGTACCGGTAAACACCTCATCAGGATAGGCGCTTACCGTAAAGGTGACTTCCTGTCCCTTCTCTACGATGCCGATATCCGACTCGTCAATGTTTATTGTAAGATTCATCTTCGTGAGAGTTGGAGCGATTTCGAAGAGGAGGTGCCCTCCGCCGATCTTCTGGTTGTTTTCAACGTTCCTGTTGATTATCGTACCGGAAACGGGAGAATAGACCATTCTGCTGTCAAGGAGTTCCTTACGGCGCTCGTATTCCTTCTTTACTTCCCTGAATGACGATTCCATCCGCTGGTATGAGAGACGTGTATCAGAAAACTCGCGCTCGGATATCAACTCCTCCTCATACAGTTCCTTTTTCGTCTGATAGAGATCGTAGGCATTCTCAAGGTCGACCCGCTTGAATCTGTACGTGTCGGAGTACTGTTCAAAAGATTCCAGTATCTCCTCCGAGAAGATCTCGAGCAGAAGTTCGTCTTTTTCAACCCGTTCATTGTAGTCCGCGTAAATATTGGTCACCTCGCCGCCGATTTCACTACGGACAAGGATACGTTCATGCAGATCAAGCTTACCGCTGACCGAGACGGTTTTCTTTACCGTGCGTTTTTCCACATCGTTATATGTATAGGTATATACCGTGTCCTTTCCGTTAAACAGGGTAAAAGAAAAGGCAACGGCTGCGATAACACCCCCAGCCGCCCACAGGCGTTTATCTTTAAGATTGATGCTCATTTTTGGCATATATATTCCTCTTCAACTCCAATGAGATTGGCAAGCGACGAGACAAGCAGCTTATATTCGACCTTGGCTGACACAAAAGACATTTCGGCATTATAGAGCGATTCAGTAGCGTCAAGTACGTCCTCCGACTCGGACATTCCGCTTTCATAGTTTCTCTCCACGATACGGAGGTTGGTCTTGGAAGTAATTATCTTCCGCTTCGATATTTCGATCTGCTTTTTCAGGAAATTGAGCGTCTGATACATATCCTTTACATCACTCTTAACTGACAGTACAATATCTTTCCGTTCAAAACGGCTCTTGTTGTACTCGGCCTTTGCCTTGTCGATCCCGCCGGGAATGGCGCCGCCGGTATAGAGCGGCATTCTTGAACGGAGCCCCACGATGAATGACGGCTGCCACTTGTCCTGTGTAAAGCGTTCATCTACAGGTACTTCTTCATCCGTCACGTAGTCGTTTTTATATCCCAAAATGCCGAACAACTAAAGAGTTGGATGGCGCCGTTCCTTCTGAATATCTACTTCGGCCTTTTTCATGTTTTCAGATATTTGCGCCTGCATGATGCTTGGCGAATGATTGACCGCAAGAAGCTGGAGCTCCTCCACAGACAGCGCAACCTCCGGCAGGTCTTCAACCGGACTCAGCTCAAAATCCGTGGAACCGTCGTCTTCCAGGCCCATCGAGAGAAATAGTCTTGAGCGCGCGTCATTGATGCGCTGCTGAGCCATCTCATAATCAAGTTCGGCATTCGACATGACTATTTCCCAGTTACTCAGCTCAACAGGACCAGTCTCACCGGCACCGGCATATATCTGCATCTTTTTGTATATAATTGTGTATCGGTCAAGCGACGCCTCCTTCAGCTGGAGGTTTTTCATGGACATGAGAAGTTCATAGTACGCTTCCCTGACCTTATACACAATTCTCTTGTACTCCGTACTCTGCTTTATTCTGGAAATCTCTACAAACTTTCTGGAATTATTGATACGTTCATCTCTGCCGGGTTCGTAAATTGAGTATGATGAACTCAATCCGGTAGCTATTCCATACTTCGTGTCTCTGCCCGGAATGGGAACCTGCTCCGGATTGAGAGCTTCCTTGTCTATCTGCTTTGTGTCGATGGAAAGTCCAAGCGTCGGATGGTTCGCCGACTGGGCAACTCTATAGCCTGCATCGGCGCTTTTTAAATCTTCCCTCATGACCTGCAGATCGGGATGGTTGTTTACCGCTGCACGGACACAGTCTTCCAGGTCATACGATTCCCTTTCCTGTGATAAAAGCGGAGCGACTACTGCCAGGAGCATAAGACGGAGAAGAGAACATATAAATTTCAATGGTAACTCCGATTTACAGATGGTTGACATATTCTTCTTCATTTGTAGTGGGTGTCAAACAATTATTGTTACACGCCTTCCGGCCCGATATTTTTTCCAAAATGTGTTGACACTTTTTCCACGTCATTGAATATGTCTCTCGTCAACGCGATTGTTGCATTTCCTGTGAAGATCGTGCTGCCTGTGTTCATTCTGGACGCATAAACGAAATATTAGATGCTGGTGTGGCTCAATTGGTAGAGCGACTGATTTGTAATCAGTTGGTTGGGGGTTCAAGTCCTCTCACCAGCTCATGTTTGCGGTGAGGTTCCCGAGTGGCCAAAGGGAACAGACTGTAAATCTGTCGGCGCAGCCTTCGAAGGTTCGAATCCTTCCCTCACCAAAAACCCCGTTATAAACGGGGTTTTTTTGTCTGCTTCTGTGATCTATATTGACCGGCCGCTTTACGGCCGGAAAACTATGCGTTTATCTTGCTCATCATCTCTTCGAGCTGGGCGTCAGAGAGTCCGTGAGCCTTTGCTCCCTGCTCCAGTGTTTCAAACACCGCAATATGGCACCCTATGCAATGCAGGCCGTATGATGCAAGTATCTCTGCAGCTTCCGGCTTCTGCTGCAGCAGGTCACCAAACGTAATATCCTTGGTAAATTGAGCCATCGAAAATCTCCTTATTTTTTTTCTTCCTGTTGTTTTTCCAGGTTTATCTGTGCAATGGCAAGCTTCGCAATCGGAATGGAATACGGCGAAGTCGACACATAGTTTAGACCGATATTCATGCAGAAGTCAATGTTTGCCGCATCAGCGCCATGTTCTCCACAGAGACCAAGATGCAGGTTCGGTCTTGACATCCGGCCGCGCTGCGCCGCGATACCGATTATTTCCTTAACCTCATCACCCAGAACCTGGAACGGATTTGTCTTTATCAGGTCATACAACGTATAACTTGGAAAGAACGAATTTATGTCGTCCCGTGATAGACCATAGGTCGTTTGTGTCAAATCATTTGTACCAAAGCTGAAAAATTCGGCATACTGTGCAAGCTCTCCCGCACGGAAGGCAGCCGCCGGAAGTTCCACCATTGAGCCGACCTTGTAGGATAACTCCTCAACTCCGTACTCCTTGAGAACTTCGTCTCGTATGTCGTTAATGCCCTTCACTGTCTTGCCTTCTATACGCTTTCCGTTTTTCACAAACTTCAGCTCCGTATACGTCATGACAACCGGTATCATGATCTCCGGCTCAACATCAAGGCCTTCCTTCTTCAGCATGCATGCCGCCTCGAATATCGCGCGGCACTGCATCTCATAGATTTCGGGGTAGGTTATCGCAACACGGCACCCGCGGTGTCCAAGCATTGGATTCATCTCTGAGAGCTCTTCACACCGGATCTTGACTTCCGCAAACTTGGCGTTTTTGCCCTTTCCCTGCAGGTAGGTAACAAAATCCTTCATCGAGCCTTCAGAGCGGGGAAGAAATTCATGAAGCGGCGCATCGAGAAGACGTATGGTAACCGGCTTGCCTTCCATTATTTTGAACAGTTCGTAGAAGTCCTTCCGCTGCATTGGCTGAAGCTGTTTCAATACCTTGCGGCGCTCCGTTTCATCATCTGCAAGGATCATCTCCCTGAATTTCATGATCCGCTTCTCGTTAAAAAACATGTGTTCCGTACGGCACAGTCCGATACCGCCCGCGAGGAAACTCTTGGCAAGATCCGCTTCGCGCGGCTGATCAGCATTCGCCCGTACATCAAACTCGTCGATATAATCCTGAATGATCGCCACAAATTCAAAGAGACCGTTCGCATCAAAATCAGGCTCGATCAGACCGACCTTGTCAAAAAAGATGGTAGGCTCCTCATAATACGGCACATTTAACGAAATATAGTCACCCTCCTTGACGGTTACCCCGCCGAGGGTGAAGCTGTTATTGCGTATCTTGAGTTCAGGCTGCACCATCGCAACCTTACCCAGCGAGCGCGCTACGACAGGCGCGTGCGACGAATAACCGCCTTCTGTCGAAACGACTCCCTGTGCGACCTCGATCGCCTTCACATCCTCTGCATAGGTTGCCTCCATGCAGAGGATCAAGTTCGTATCGCCGCCGTGCATAATGGCACGCTTATGTTCCTCCAGAATCCGGTCGGTTGAAAAGAAAACCCGGCCTATCGCCGCACCTGTGGAACCGGTAATACCGCCCTGTATCTTCTTGATCGACCGGACCGTGGACATGTCAATAACAGGGTGAAGCAGCTCGTTCAGCTGAACAGGCTTGACATTGCGGATCAGATACTCCTTATCTATGATCTTCCGCTTGTACAGATCAAGAAGCGTGATGATATGCGCCTGGGTTGACTTTTCATCAACTTCACGCTGCTCAATCAGCCAGATATTGCCCTGCTCTATAGTAAACTTGATCGAACGGATTTCCTTGAAGTGATCTTCTACCTTTTGGGCCATATCGACAAAAGTGTCGTAGTACTTTTTGTCAAGTTTCGAGATCGGCTGCGGCCGTTTATTATCGATATCGAATTCATTCTGGAGAAAAGATCCCTGGATCTCTTTCTTGCCGTAAATGATGTCGCGAGTATAGTAGCTTCCCGAGAATGAATCATCTCCAAGGTTGCCGTAAACCATAGCCTGCACCATGATAGACATGGAATTGTCGACATCGATGTCAGAATCACAGAACTTCTCCGACGACTTTTTCAGTATTGAGATGAGCTGATCATAGATATCGCCGTTTAAAAGCTCAGCAACCTTTTCCTTGTCAGCCTCTATATCCTTCATTGCGCTGTCCTTGCTGAATTTCTTTCGCGAACCGCTCCTGGATATCGAAAAATCATTCGCGTTAAAGTCGTACAACTTTATACCGAGACTTCTCAGCATGAATGCATATTCACCGTGCGCAAACTCCTCATCGTCTGTCTGCTTTGAAAAACCGTCTACCGTCTCGTCCGTAAGACCGATATTGTGAAAGGAGGGGAAAAACGGAACATTGAGGTCGGAACTCAACACAATTTTCAGGAGAAGCGGGTTTTCCGGATTCCCGAATTCTTTTTTCATCTCCCTCTCTATAAGACTAACATTGCTTTTAATTATCTGCTTTATATTCACATTCGGAAGTTTCTGCGTTAACTCCGAATCAATAATAAAACCCGGAACGATCGGAAGGCCTATTCTTGCAAGATCGATGGCCCTTCGCCCCCTGATGCCGAGCTTTTCACGTTTTTCTTCATCAACGGGGGTAAGACTTTTGTTAAAAAATATTATATTGTCCTTCATTGATAGCTCCTTTGCTATTTTAGAATAGATTCAATACCTGACCGACCTGTCCCTTGAGAAACTGCTCAAAACGGGGACTCGCTCCCTCAAACAGGTACTTCTGAAGCTTGGAAACACCTTTAATATCCTCACCCACCACCTGAAACATGATCATGCTGTGGTGCTTGACCTTGCCCCACTTAAACAATGCGTTGATATCGTTTATGAGTTCGCCTTCGTAAAAGACAACGACATCAAGCCCCGGGTACTTGGACTTATAACTCTCTATGATTTTTTTCCAAGATTCAACATTTCCATTGTGGAACAGTTCATTTGTAACCTGTACGGAATACTTCGGCGTTGCACGGCGCTTTCCGGCGGGAACATCCTTCTGTTGGGCAGCTTTCGGCTTAACCGATTTTTGAGATATGGAGGGGTCGATAAATTCCTTGTTAATATAGACATCCTTACCGCACAGCATCTCTTCAATAGCGGTAATTGCTTCAAGCTCTATTTTTGAGTCACCATCTCCCTTGAGGTACTTCGCATACATGACAACAAGATGGTTTATCGAGAGTTCACGGACACGGTCCCAATGATCACTGTTCTTGGGGTTGATAAGATACACCTGCCCGTTTGGATTGTAATACACCATAACGATATCGATCGCCGTCCACTTCGCCGTCTCATCGATAATCTTGTTGAACTCGTTGACAACAAGCGGCAGGTCAAATGAATCGTAGGAGTATCCGTATTTGTCACGGACAATGGACGCAATCATCGGGAGAACCTGTCCGGGAACGATATCCTCCTGGTCAAGTTCGGAGTTTACTACATCAGCAAAGTTATATTTCTCTTCTATCATTTCCACTACTTCATTTACCTTGAAGAAGTGGCGCAGAGCCTTATTGAACGAGTCCTTTGAGCCGAGAGTCAAATATGTTGAATTAATCATAATCCCCCCACTTTTTTTTACTGTTTGATGCGGCTAAATCCTAATTGCCCTTATTCAATTTGGCAAGTATTTTGTTTGGCAGCAAATAAAATTATAGGATGGAAGCATAATACTTACACATTGAATACCAGGAAAAACAACTAATCCACTCATTCCGTTCAGACAATCGATCGCGAGATACATCAGCAACTTTGGCCCGTTTTCAACTAATCACAGGATTGATTGGAAACAAAAAAGGAGACGCAAGCCGCGTCTCCTTTTGGTTGTGCTATGTGAGTGGATTAGAGTTCCTTTAATCCGGAGCTTCCGGACTTGCCCTTCTTCGGAGTCAGATCGGCAGTACCCGCAACATCGCTTTCGCCTTTCCCGCCCTGACCGTACGCCACCTGGAAGATGCTGTCCATTTCCTCTTCCTCTGCGAACGTCTGATCGATATCCGAACGGACAGTAGAACGGCGTCGCGCGTATTGTGCGAACGCTGCATCCTGGAAACCTTTCGAAACTCCGTAGAGGAATTCGTTCAGAACGTTTGCCATGTTCTTCAGCATAAACTGTTTACGCTTGATTGTTGTAACGTTCATGTCAAAGATCAGACCCGGCTGGATGTGGTGCGGGTTAACCTCATAGGTGAATTCGTTAAACTTCTTCTCGACGAAGTGGATCTTCTCGTCAAGGATGACACGCTCTACAGGGTTTTGATAACCGTGCATATCATTGAGTTTGGCCTTGAGTTGACGGAGCTTGTTCTTGAGGAACTTGGTACGATCCTCGTATGTACGGTTGTTCTTCTCTACAAAAGAATTTTCATTGTACAACATGCCGATATCGTCCGGATTTACCCATGAAGGATCCTGTCGTTCCGCTTCACGGCGACGCAGCCAGTCACGGCTCATGAGACGCTTGGACAGGTCATCGAAGTCACGTAGTGCACGGAAGCGTTTTGTAGACTGGTAGTAGGCATCCGTAACGTCGACAAGGAGGTGAACCTCTCTGGTAAACGCGTCAATCTGACGGTCAAATTCCTTGCATGCCTCACGGATCTGGTTTTGATCCATGTAGCTGAGTTTTATCTCATACCGCTCATCAGGAAGAATCGACTTGTCAAGTTCCTCGTACTCCTTGATGAAACATACACGGGCATTCTTCATATTGTCGCATACCTGATAACCAAGCTTTGACGTATCAAGGATCGACGTAATCGCGTTGATGGTTGTGTTATAGCCTCGGTTTCGGATATTCTCTTCGTCAATGATATGCTTGATGTTCTCCCGTATATTGAGGGGATCGTAGTCTTCAACATCGATCTCGGCACGGAGTCCTTCGATTTTGTTCAGGAAACGTTTACCGAGAATAGTGTACCGTTTGGATTTTTCGTCCTCAAGTTCGTCATCGGTAAAGTTCTCGATCCGCTTGATCTTCTCGAACATGATCTCCGACCCGGTAAGCTCGGCATGTCCCTGGTCTACGATCTCTTCCTTGAGTTCATCGATCTGTCTGTCTATAAGGTCCTGAATATGCTTCTGAATTGCATCCTTCAGCAGAGCCTCAACAGTCACCTGATAGTGGTAGATCGGAGAGATAAGTTCCGAGTCGAGTATATTCAGCGAGAGCTTGACATCGTTTACGTATTTGGGGCGCTGCTCATTGTCCTTGATGATACATTTCAGGATTGCGTACGCGTTTTCACCGCGGATAAACGCTCCAACATCGGTTTTTTGACGGAGGATCGCATTGGTTTCATTTTCAAGATCGTTCATACCACGCTGAATATGTCCCTGCAGGTGTCCGTACATGTTGACGATTGACTTTTCGATTTCACCGGTATGAAACTTGTCAGAACCGCCGATCTTGTCAAGAAGCTCCACCAGCTCGCGCGGTGTATAGCGGGCAAGGCCCTTAGCCTCTTCCTTGTCAACAAAATCACGGACTTTTTTGATGAACTCGTCTTCCATTGTAACCGTATATCGGTTAAACATGTTCACATACGTCTGGTTTATGTAGTTGTAGAGCTTTTCCCGTATACCACCGGTAATATCCATCTTAACAAGAACTTCTTCGGGAAGTTTCTTCTCTATATGGTTCATTACTTTTTCGGTGGTCTCATCGAGGATACTAATAGCCTCATTTACCTTGTCTCGCCCTTCCTGAGCGAGCGAGTTACGAGATCCGACCGCGTTGGGAATTTCCGGATGTATTTTATTCGGACTCTGGGGAAAATTTGCTAATGACATGTAAAATCCTCCTTAAATTTCGTAAAAAGAAAATGATCTATAATGGGAACTTTATCGGCAACGACTCAGTGCCTATTTTTTAAACCCGTTTAATAAAATGTCAAGCTATTAATATTTATTCATTGCAAAATAGAGCCTTACTTTTCCGCGTGATAAATAAACTCATAGCCGCCTGCGGAAAACCGGGTGTTGTCTTCCAGATACGGTTCGCTCTGTCCTTCTATTATCGACACCCGCAAACCCCTTTCTGAATTAATAAACACATGAACTTCTCCCTTAATCATCGCAGCTTCAAGGACGATCGGCCGATTGGATTCGAAGTCGGCAATACGTATTTCACAGAGGCTGTCCTTGCCGATGGCAATTCTCCTGGAATCAAACCGTGTCAGGTTTGCCTTGTCGAAGGTTGCGCCGATTACCGCACTGTTTTTGTATTCAAGCGCACCTGACAGCTTGAGTTTTGACATGTACTGCATGTAGATAATCATGATAACAATCAGCACAAGCAGTACGAGCACAAGATAGAACCACGGCGACTGATATATGGGAACTTGAGGCTTGAGCGCCTGCCGGGTTTCCTGACCGATTGCCCGGTCTATGTCCTCATTGAGCGACTGATCCACGTCTTCGGGTGTATATACTTCAGCCCTTTCTGATATCTCTTTTAAGTCTTCCCTGAGTTGTTGAATCTTTTCATTTGACGCGAGTTCACCGAGATTGATAAAGTATATGTACCAGTCCTCTCCGGAATGCTGCCCGGCAAGGGAGTTGATGTCGAGCTGCTTGTCCCTATCTGCAGGTGGGGGATCGTCGAGCGCATCCGTAAGAATGATGATGACCTCTTTCCGTTCTTCAGCGTCGTTAATCTTGTTTTTTTGTTCGATATCGTCCGCAATCAAGAGAACGTTTCTGAACATTTCCATCGTATAGGTCCATTGACCTTCAGCATCGACCATGGAAACGTACTTCTTAACAACATCTTTATCGCTCTCGTCGCTGACCCTGATGGTAGGATAGACTTCAACAATCGTGTCGAAGGTAATGAATGTGAAGGTATCGTCCCTTTCAAGCGAACTGACAAAACGGTCAAGGCTTTGCTTCACCTGAGGCATGATATCCCTGCTGTTGGGCGCTTTGCCGACCATGGAAAGAGATGTATCCAGAACCAGAATTACGTCCTTGTTGGGCTTTGTCTCCTCCTGCTCAGGCATCTTCTCCTTTTTGGAACAAGACACAAAAAACAATGATAGCAGTAACAGAGAAATAAAAGCTTTGCGCAGATGAGAGGTTTTTACTTTTCTGTTCATATGCGGGTACCTTACAAAAAAATTAACGAAGAACAAACATGCTTTACTCATTTCATAACCGATAACGCCATGCTGGCTTCATACCGCCCTGCACAAGC
>CAZAHA010000045.1:0-14511 GCA_964484915.1 uncultured Leptospirales bacterium | reverse complement strand
ATTCGGTAAAGAGCGAGGCGGTATGGCCGTCGCTTCCCATTCCCAGGATGATACAGTCCAGCTGTACGATGCCGTTTTCACCTGTTGTGATATAGTTTGATGAATCGATCGCTTCCGCGTAGAGAACTGCAGCGTCGATATGCGGAAGCGCCGTGTTTACGTGGATAATATGCTCTGCAGGGATACGTGCGGGAGTCACCAGTGTTTCGTCTATCATCCTCATGTTGGAATCTGCACTGTCATACGGAACCATCCGTTCATCTGCCTGAAGGATCAGGGCGCTGTCCCTCATCACTCCGCCCGTTTCCGCCGCTAGAGCGGCATATACACTTTGCGGTGTACTTCCGCCGGAAAGCGCCAGTGAGTAAAGCGTGTTAGCGACGCTGTGGTCGAAATGTCTCCGTATGTAGCGTATTATGTGGTTGGCGATGGCATCAGAAGTGTCAAATACCGCGATTTTCTCATGCATGCTGGTTTCCCCCTTGCCGGATGTGCCACCTGCGGCCGGTATCTTCAAGCAGGGCGTCCGCTTCATCTGGTCCCCATCCGCCCGGATCATAATTTGGAAAATGTGATGTGTCCATTTGGTCAAAGTATTCGATAATCGGGTCGACGATCGCCCACATCGTTTCGATCTCGTCTGTCCTGGCAAAGAGTGTCAGGTTGCCGCGCATGGTGTCCAGGAGCTGCCGCTCGTAGGTAGAGTGGGGTGAAAAGTGAAAAGCCTCCTTGTAGTTAAAGGTGAAGTCCGCCTCGTGTATTCGGGAGGTTCCATGGGGATGCTTCATCGAAAAAGAGAGGGTTATCGACTCGTCGGGCTGTATTGAAAAGGTCAGTATGTTTGGTTTTGTCTGGTCGCAGGTCCTGCCAAAGAGGCGGAGCGGCGGCTGCCGGAATTCAATGGTGATCTCGGGAACGCGGCGCTCAAGCCGGTTCCCGGTGCGTAGGTAAAACGGCACACCGGCCCACCGCCAGTTGTCGATGTAGAAGGGAAGGGCAACGAAGGTCGGCGTTACGGAGCCGGGATCTACATGCGTCTCTTCGCGGTAGGTGTTAAGCTTTCTGCCGTTGACGATTTTCCCCCTGTACTGGCCGAAGATGATGTTCGTCCCGGTCCCGGGCGTAAACGGTCTGATCGACTTGAAGACCTTCAGCTTTTCGTGTCTTACGTGGTCCGCCTCGAATCCCACGGGAACCTCCATCGCGATGATGGCGAGAAGCTGAAGCAGGTGGTTCTGTACCATGTCCCGCACGCCGCCAGCCCTGTCATAATACCGTCCGCGGTGGCCGATGCCGATCTGTTCAGCAGCGGTAATCTGTACGTTGTCGATATACCTGCTGTTCCACAATGGCTCAAGGATGCTGTTTGCAAAGCGGAAGAAGATGATGTTCTGTACGGTCTCTTTTCCCAGATAATGATCGATACGGTAGATATCCTTTTCCGGGAAATACTGGTGCAGAAGGTCGTTCAGCTCCGCAGCTGTCTTTTGGTCTCTGCCGAACGGTTTCTCAACAACGATACGGCCGCTGTAGTTGCACTGTTTGATGCGGCTTTCGCCGATCCCTGTGACGATGGTGTCGTAAAGCGCGGGCGGCACAGCCAGATAGTAGATGATGTTGCCGTCACACTTTTGCTTATTGGTTACGTCCTTCAGCTTGTCAATAAGCCGGTCATACGACTCGGAAGAATGAACATCTCCCTGGTGGTAGTATATCGCCCCGGAAAAGCGCTCCCAGGTCTTTTCGCTGATTTCCGTTATCCCGTTGTTGTAGAGGAAGTTCTTCAGGTTTTCACGGTACTCTTCGTCGGAGTATTCGGTTGTCCCGCTTCCGATTACGGCGAATTCGTCGGGAAGGGAGCCCCGCTCGAAGAGTGAGAGGAGGGACGGAATCAGCTTCCGGTGCGCCAGGTCGCCAGAACCGCCGAATATGACAAATGTAAACGGCTGGATTATCTCTTCCTGGTCGGAATAGTCGCATTCCTTAAGGTATCGGCTTTGTATCTCCTGTCGGCTGACCTCTCCCATACATCCTCCGGAATGTGTGTCTGTACACGGATTGCCTGCGATGGTTGTTATATGTGAGAAAACGGTACAGTATGCTGTTTTGCATGTCTGCGGATGTTCATCTGAATACGGTATTCAGTATAAATGCAGGTCCTGCGGACCCGTTTTGCAAAACCGCAGCAAAAACTCCATGCAGGTTATCGCCGGGCAATGTGTCCCGACAGGTTCGGTAAACCGGAACGAACGGGCGGGCTATGGAGTTTTACGTCATTGCAAGCAACAATAGTGTATCGTATATGCGGGATACGGTCAACCAATTGACATTGATACCGGGAAAAAAGCTGAGACCGTTACAGCGGGAAACGTGTACTCTCCCACGAGAGACCTTCACTGAGATGGTCGAAGTAGTAGTCCTCATATACGGAACAGGTGTAGATGAGGTAGTCGTTATCATCATCGTCCACTCCTCGGTCGATTTCCGTTTCGTTTTCCACGACCTCCTGGGACTCGAGCTTGAAGGAACTCTGACTTGGATTTGAGACGACATAAAACATCGACTCATTTTTTCCCCAGGTAGCTATCGTAAATCCGAGCTTTTCCTCGAGTGCGGCGATGTTCTGTTTCAATTCGGTTTCATCCTCGACCGTAAGAAGTTCATACTCGTCATCTTCCAGCGGTACGGTACTGCCGTAGAGGTAATCGTAGAACATGGAGTATTCGCCGTATGCTTCCGTTTCCATGGCCCCTTTATGCAGCTTTTCAAGCGTGTCGCCGTCACCTTCAAACCGGTCATATTGACGCTTCCTGAGCAGGTCCCATGATTCGATGAGTATCTGTACGGTAAAATCAGGTGAGCATTCGGGATGTCCTATCTCGTCGCTGATCCGTTTGACCTTGAATGTTGCCGTCTGTGTATCGATCGATGTGACGGTAATTTTGTAATATGTGTCCTGCATGGCGCATCTCCCTGTAATGTCCCGTCTTGTGTTCCGTTCGTGTAGCCAGCCTAATCAGGACGGCACATGTGAAAAGGAATTTTCAGTAAAAATCATACCGTTCCTCTGCAACCCAGTGTATACGCATTCATCGCGCCATGACAACTTTTTTTGTCGCATCAAGGATTATTTTTCCGTCCGATGCCCGCCGTGCCTTGATCCGTATATAGTAGAGCCCCACGCCGAGTTTGTATCCCGACTTGTTGATGCCGCGCCAGCCGTTCTCCTTTATGTTTATTCCACCGCGTCTGAACCCCTTTTCCAGGATCGAGGAGACCTGTCGTCCCTTGATGTCGTATACACGGATGGTAACGTAGGCATCGTCGGTCAGATAGTAGGAGGGATACGCACGCGGATTCCTGTCTGTGATAACGTTGTTCAGTATCCTGACCGGCCATGGCCGGGTTCCGGGCGAGGAATCTACCGTAAAAGTCCACTCGTCATCGTTCGGGTCCAGGTCCGAGATGTCGTAGTCGGCGAAAACGGGAACACCGCCTGTTTGTGTCTCAACCACAAACCGTACGGTATTTCCCGTGGAAACTGCCTCCGAGTCAGAAGAGAGATACGCGACCCATCTGTTTGCGCTTTCCGCCTTCGCTTCAACTGAAAAGAGCGTGTTTTCGGGAAATGCCCCGGTGTTGGGGGTCTGGTTCTGGGAAACGATATCGGTCGCGTCGCTTTCGGCCGTATACCATACTCTGACAAAATCAGGCGGAGTGTCGGATGAGACGATCTGCATCCGTAACTTGATATTGGTCTCTCTGACGCTCCTGTTTTCGGGCGAGGACAGATCGGTAAAGTCGCTGTAACTGTTTATACCGTCGGTAATCTCGACCGTGATCGAAAAGGGCTGTGTCGTAAACGTAAAAAGCGGATCGGGCGGCGGCGTCACATTGCCGAATACGTCGACCGCTTCGATATAGAATTCATACTGGGTAAATATCTTGAGGTTCGGCAGCGTCGTATACTTTCTCCCTTCGGAATAGTGCAGGGATGGATCGTTATCGGGCGGGTCCGCGGGATTGTTGCTGATGCCCCGCAGCGACGGGTCCTTGCTCCCGCCCCAGGTCCTCCAGGGCAGCGTGCCGTCTTCAGTATATTGACGGAATTTGACCCGGTATTCGTAAAAGTCGCTGTTGTTCCTGCCGGATACGGTGGTTGCTGTATTCACCGGCGGCCAGAATAGGCGTACTGTTGTCGCGGTCAGGTCCAGTCCGACCAGCTGCTGTTCGGCAGGTGGGAAATTGGCGTCAGACGGCGGATCGTTCCGGTCCCAGAGTATGGATGCTGAATCCGAGGAGGAAACAGGATCGACGTCGCGGCAGAAGGTTCCGTCCGCGTCGATGACCGTATATGTCCACTGCGATGTGGTCCCGTCCGCAAGCCACGAGGCGGAAAAACCGCTCGACTGGCTGTACGGTACCGGCGCGCTTCCGGTGTTGCTGCCGTTGTGGACAACAACCGGAAACGTACCGGTATGGGTACCGTTGGTATACCGGAGCGTCAGCGTGACGTCTCCGTACATCGGCTGCCAGATGCCGTCTGTGTTCATCTCGGCTGTCACGGCACATACCGTTCCCGGTTTGCCGTATGCACGGTAATAGTAATCCGCGTGGTTATCGCCGAAATCGGTGGGACCCTTGCCGCCGCCGTAGCGGAACTGTATATCGGTAACCCGGACCGTATAGTCGGGCGGATCAGCGCCCTGAAGCGTCAGCTGCGGCGTAACGGCCAGGCCGACGGCCAAGCCGACGGTCATACAAAGAACAAGGATTTTTGGGTGGTTAATAGCGGGCATTGCCTTGCTTTTTCCTGTCATTCATGGTTCTTTCCGTAACTGTTCACGGAGTCCGTCTTGCCGTGTACAGAGAGTATTCTTGAAAATTTGTTGTAATCTATGCAAAACCAGCGCCTTACCCCAACCGGCATGTGTTCATGAGGTACCGATACTATTATCGGCATGTTCTGTAAAAGTGTTTTTTACTGTACATCATTTATATGCATCATCACTATGCAGTGACTTTACATCGTTTTGGAGTGGTTATGCTACAGATACGGCCGTTTACGCGTGAAGATATACCCCTGTTCGTGTCGTGGATCGAGTCGCCCGAGTTTTTGATGCAGACGGCCGGACCGCTTCTGCACTTTGATTCGCTTGATGCCGATATGGGTGCGCTTGTCGACCATGCCGCGCTTCCTGGGACCGATACGTATCTGTTTTCGGTCACCCGAAAAACGGAAGATGGGCCGGAGTGTATCGGTACGTTTCATATCCTGCAGGTAAACCGGCACCATCGCAGCGCCACGCTGAGCCGTGTACTGCTGGCAAAAAATGTCCGTGGCAGCGGATACGGATCGATGATGATCAGGGAGGCTCTCCGGATAGCCTTCGAGGAACTCAAGCTGCACCGGCTGTCGCTTGCGGTCTTCGACTTCAACATACCCGCCTACTCCTGCTATGTGCGCGCGGGCTTTGTACGCGAAGGCGTTCAGCGTGATATTATCAGAAACGGCAGCGAGTACTGGAGTACCGTGTCGATGAGCATTCTGGAGCATGAATACCGTGCGAAGCATGGTACATCCCGGGTTGCAATATGAGTGATGTCAGGAGAGTATCCGGGCACTGTCGAGCTATTGTCTGATACACTTACATCAACTGTGGAGATCGTCCCCGGGAATCATTTCCCGAATGATTGAGGTATACCTGTATGACCTCATGAAACGGTTATACGAAACGGCTTGAATAATCATGAACGGGTTGATGCAGTCTGGAGAAAGTCTGGAAGAACGATAGAAGGTATATATAATCCCGGCAGCGACCTACTCTCCCACACGGTCCCCCATGCAGTACCATCGGCGATGAAGGGCTTAACTTCTGTGTTCGGAATGGGAACAGGTGTGACCCCTTCTCAATAGCCACCGGGAATATAATCAGTATCGAATGCCTGATCACTTAACAATATGGCCCCGTCAGTGTCAATATAATTCCGAAAAAAAATTAAAAAATCAGGCCATGCGCTTTCCTGGAAAGTGCAAAATTTTACTGTACAGATTAATATCCTGGGGCAACTATTGAACCGTACCTGGAGGTCGTATTGTTGCGGACGAATCACATGTACGGACCGATCGCACGTGCACAATGGATCATTGGAAACGGCTGCCGGAGCATATACGGATCCAGTTACAAAACAGGCGTACAGGGAATTTTTATGGATAAAGAAACGAATCTGCGGGAAAAGAAAAAGCTTATTATAGACGCGCTCAGGCGCTGCCTCGAACGCGACGTGTATTCAAACATCACGGTTCAGCAGGTGGCCGATGAATCCGGTTTCTCCAAGGGCGGCCTCCTTCACTATTTTTTTTCCAAGGAAGACATGTACCACGAACTTGTTGACACGATGTGCCGGGATATCCTGGCGGGGCAGAAGCAGGTGCTGAAGGGTCTCAGCAACGCCAGCGACCAGGCCTCCCTCTCGGCGCTGTACAGCATCGAGCAGTTCTTCCTGGACAAGAACAACATACATGTTTTCCTCAATCTGCTGCTGTACAGTTTCGAGGACGAGACGGTCAATAAACGGTTTCACATGTTCTTCCAGGACCTGAGCTTGTTTTACAGGACGCTGATTGATGAAAAATACGAAAAGATTCCGTCGCGGCGGAAAACCGATCTTCCGTCCACGCTGCAGGCGCGCCTCTTGATGATCACCGTTATGGCCTCCGGGATATTCGAAACGGTCGATCCGGTCAATCTCGACCAGAACCAGCTGACGCGGTATATCCTCTCGTTTCTCAAAGCCTGAGGTGCCGGCCGTTATCATCAACCCGGACTTTGCCGAAGCGCTGGTACCGCCCCTTGTATCATACGGTTTCGACATCCTCGTCCTGCCGCGCTGCTGCAGCGTACACCCGGCGCTATCCGGCCACGCTGACATATCGCTTGCGCAGATTGGGAACACGGTCGTCGTACGGCCGGACATGCCCGCCTGTTTCGTTTCCGAGCTTTCATCAAGGACAACCGTCGTACACGGAGAGACTCTTCTCGCGGAGACCTATCCCGCAGATGTCGCCTACAACATCGCCCCGGCGCCTGGATGCTATTTTCACCGTACGGATTTGACCGATCCGGTCGTCGCATCTGTCTGTGCCGCGAGGAGACTGGAAGCTGTAGATGTTCGGCAGGGATACAGCGGCTGTTCCGTCATTACTCTCCCCGACGGTTCGATTATTACCTCTGACACCCCGATCGCGCGTCGTGCGGAAGAGAAGGGGATCGATGTGCTGCGGGTTTCGCCTGCGGGGATCGACCTTCCGGGTTTTTCACACGGACTTATCGGCGGATCGGCCGGCTGTTATGGCAGCACCCTCTATATAACCGGTGACCTCTCTCACCACGAAGACGCCGAAAGGATATTCGGCTTCACCGGTGCCAGAGGTATCCGCATCAGCAGGCTGACCCCAAAACCGGTATTTGATGTCGGAACGCTTTTTTTTGTTTGATTTATGTATGGTTGATATAAAGCTGTGTGCAGGGGCATGTGTGTACGGTAATTGCCGTGCAGTACATGATGCCGTACAGTGATACCGCACCGAATGGAAGCAAAACCATGAACCAGACACTGATACAGATACCGACGCTGGAAGAATGCAGAAAACTCTTTGATACCTATCAGATGTTACCCAATATACGCGAACACTCAGAGATGGTCATGCGCGTTACGGAACGGATCACGAAACATCTGCAGCCCCGATGCCCTGTACACCGCCCCCTGTGCATCGCCGCGGCACTGCTGCACGACATCACGAAGACCGCGTCGTTTCAGACCGGCGAGCCGCATGCGGAAAGTGCGGCGCACCTCCTCCGTACGCTGGGCTATCCGGAGATTGCGGATATCGTATCACAGCATGTCACCCTTCGGGGATTCGATCACCGAAAACCGGTAAACGAAGCCGAAATAATCTACTACGCCGACAAGCGTGTGAAGCATAACCAGTTCGTCTCCGTAGAGGAGCGCATCGTAGACCTTCTGGAGCGGTACGGTACAACAGAGGAGCAGCGCAGGCGGATCATGAAGATGAAGGACACCGTTATCGATATAGAAGGAAAACTGGAGCACTGTCTGGACCAGCCGGTCGATACAATCTTTCACGGTCTATGAACGGCCGCTACTGCATCCTCGACTGTTATGTTGACGAACCGGCCTGTTTTGGTGTTCCGCCCTTTGTCTCGCCCTATCCGCGCTATGTCTACGGTGCCCTGCTGGACGGAGGCGCGGCGTCCGAACAGATCGCGTACCGAACAATTGACCAGCTCCGGGAATGGGACTTCCGTCTGGACGAACACTATACCGCGGTCTTTCTGATCGGCGGTGCGGTCGTGCCGGGTAAGTATCTTGGCCAGAAGATTGGCACGACCGTGGAACTTGAACGGATCGTAACCGAAAACGCAACCGTACCCTTTCTTTCCGGCGGTCCGGCCGCCCGTATGATGAGCAATGTCCACAATAATCTCTACCGGGTTACCGGAGATATCGAACAGTACGCCTTTACATATCTCTGCGGCTCTGCCGTGGACGGATGCCGCTCATACGTCGACCTCAACCGGTGGGCTCGACTTGGATCGTCCATGGTCCGTCACCACCCCCACTACCCGGACATCATCTGCGAGATCGAAAGTTACCGCGGCTGTCCCAGGAGCCGCCACTGCAGCTTCTGTTCGGAAAAGCTGTACGGTTCCGTCGAATACAGGGACCAGGAGGATATCCTGGCCGAAGTCGACTCGCTGATTGAATCCGGCGTATCACGGTTCCGTCTGGGCCGTCAGGCCGATATCCTTGCGTACAAATCATCGGCCGCCGAATACATCGACAGCTTTCCCCGTCCCAATCCTGACGAGGTTGTTCCGCTTTTTCACGAACTCTCAAAGCGGAGGCTGGACGGGCGTATCAGTGTACTCAATGTCGACAACGCAAATCCCGGAACTATCGCCCATTTCGAGCGTGAATCGCACGATATACTTACCGCCATCGCGGCGGCTGTCTCTCCCGGCGACACGCTTCCCCTGGGGATCGAATCGTTTGATCCCGCAGTCATCGCACGCAACAACCTGAAGATCGGGGTGGACGACTTCTTCCGCGTGGTCCGCCTGATGAATGACGCCGGAGGACACCGTGAGGACGGCGTACCCAAGCTTCTGCCCGGGGTAAATCTCATACACGGCCTTCCTGGAGAAAATATGGAGACGTTCAGGATGAACTTCGAGGCGCTGCACGAGGCTGCCGAACGGGGGCTTCTTCTTAAACGCATTAATATCCGTACACTTGTTCTGTACGACACATCCGGTGCAGGCCGTCGTCTCTCCGCGTCCGTAACCAGCCGGTACCGCTATTTCCGCAACAGGATACGCCGCGAGATTGACCACCACATGCTCTCCCGTGTGTATCCGCACGGGGCAGTGCTGCGTGACGTAAAATGGGTAGGAAAGCGGTACGATGTATCGTACGGACGGCAGATAGCATCATACGCGATTACGGTCAAGACGAGGATGGAGGTACCGTCCGGTACGTTTTCTGATACTGTCGTCTGCAATCATGCGGAGCGGTCACTGGAAGGATTCATACCGCCGCTTCATCTGAACGAGGCTTCAGTCAGGCAGCTGGAGGCAGTGTACGGTATCGGGAAGAACATGGCCCGCACAATCGTTGCGCGCCGACCGTTTACCGAACAGAAGGAGGCGGAGACACATCTTCAAACGGTTCCGGACGCGCTCAGGCGGCATTTGCAGCCATAATCCCCAATAAATAATCATAATTTTATACTTGAAAATACACACCACCTGAAAGTATGATAGTATAAATATTATTCTGTATGGAGGGGTTATGCACACACACAGGGTACTGTCCGGAATTGCCGTCTTTCTTGTTCTTTCGGCCGCGCTTTTCGCGCAGACGCCGGTTACGGGTGACTGGTACTACTACAACGACGCCAATGACGGCGGATCGTCAAAGATCATTATCGACGGATCTCCGACGACGACATTCAAGATGAAGACGGAGACGATCAACGGAACCGAAAAGAAGGTAGCCGTTCTCGGCGGAAAGGTTACTACAGATTTCCAGTACGGCTTTATCGGCATGGGGATCAAGCTTGACAGCGCGGCACTGCAGACAGCCAAAAAAGCAAAGGGAATACGCTTCAAGGTTATCGGCAAAAACGAATTCAGATGCAAGTTCGAGACCGGAAACATTACGGATTATGACTACTACGGCAAGAACTTTCGTGCAAGCGGCAGCGTACAGACGGTCGAGGTACGGTACTCCGGCGTCAAGCAGGAGGGGTGGGGTACACCGAAATCGTTTGATCCTGCAAGCATTGTCCAGATTTCGTTCCAGACGGTCGGTCAGCCAATACCCGACGTATCTTTGAAACTCTTCGACCTCGAATTCATCATGTAGAGTGCTGATGGAAAATGTTGTCGGCCGGTCCGGTTTTTTGTACGTTAACACATATGGCGGAAACGATGTGACGGACAGAATCAGGATGTTGTAGCAGCCAGGGAAGAAAGCGGCTGTATGTGTCTGTCATGATTTTATTCCTTGAGAGGCAATTATGCAAAAACGAAGACTTGGAAATTCCGACATGGACATTACCCGGATCGGCCTTGGCACATGGGCGATCGGCGGTTCCTGGAACTACGGGTGGGGAAAACAGGACGACAGCGAGTCGATCGGGACGATATTGAAGGCGCTGGATGAGGGTATCAACTGGATCGATACCGCGGCCGTATACGGTCTTGGCCGGTCTGAGGAAGTGGTGGGACGTGCCCTAAAGCAGACTTCTCACGATCCTTATATCTTTACGAAGTGTTCTCTTGTGTGGGATGAACACGGTGCTGTGTCGAGTTCATTGAAGGCCGAATCGGTCAGAAAGGAGGCGGAAGATAGTCTGCGCCGCCTTGATGTTGATGTTATCGATCTGTATCAGGTTCACTGGCCGAATCCGGATTCAGAGATTGAGGAAGGGTGGGAAACACTCTCACGTCTGAAAGAGGAGGGCAAGGTTCGGTACATCGGCGTGTCAAACTTCTCCGTACCCCAGCTGAAACGCGTGCAGTCGATCGCGCCTGTCACCTCGCTGCAGCCGCCTTACAACCTGATACATCAGGACGTTGCCGAAGAGATCCTTCCTTACTGCAGAAAGGAAAACATCGGCGTCATATGCTATTCTCCGATGGCCTCCGGTCTTTTGTCCGGCAAGATGAGCAGGGAACGCATAGAGAAGATGGACCCGACCGACTGGCGGAAAACCAAGAGCGACGATTTTCGGGAGCCCCGGCTCGGCAGAAACCTGAAGCTTCAGTCGCTTCTTGCACAGATCGGGTCGCAGTACGGCAGAACCGCCGGCGAGGTGGCCATCGCCTGGACGCTCCTGAATCCGGCGGTAACCGGTTCCATCGTGGGGATGAGACGGCCCGACCAGGTGGAAGGTGTTGTGCATGCCGGCAGACTGACGCTCTCGGACAGGGATACCGAATCGATCAACGCGTTTCTTGACGCGAATCCGTATGTGTAATGGTATTGCGCTGTACGGGCATCGCGGCCTTGATAGCGGCGGTGCTGTACAGCGGTACGGTGGTGATTACTGCATGAAAAAATGACCGGATGCGTCAGAATCTGTCCCGTTTCTTGTCGTGGTTCAGCTTGTTTGTGATGTAGACCGCGATATACGCACCGATAAAACTGGCGATGATGTTGACGTTGAAGTGGTAGACGAGAAACTGGAGCGCCTTGATGACATAATCAAGGATAAACTTGTCGGCGTAGATGCCGAGCAGGGCGCCCAGGATCGCGATGACGGTCCCGCCGACGAATCCGCCGAAGATGTCGCGCTTGCGAATGAAGTAAAATATCCATGAAACGATCAGGCCTATAAAAAGTATGACGGCAAACGGTATCAGGCTGGTTAAAAGTTCCAGAAGTTTTGTGCTCATCAGATGCTCCTTGCAATAATAAATTCTGTACGGTATATGATTGTGCAGGCCGGATATTCAAAAAAAGACTTCCCCTTTCCCTTCCCGGAGAATCTGCATTTCGTCCGAGCTGAAATCCACGATCGTGGAAACTGCCGACTGTTTCGGTCCGGCATCGCAGATTATGTCTACGCAGTTTCTGCACTCCTTTTCAAGTTCGGCCGGTTCCACGATATACTCCCCATCAGCGCTGTCAACCGAAGTTGAAATCAGCGGATGCCCCAGAGCGGTTACCAGCTCGCGCGCGAAGATATTGTCCGGTATCCGTATACCGATCGTCTTCTGGCGCGTAAGCAAGAGCCGGGGAACGATCCTGGACGCCGGAAAAATGAACGTGTATGGTCCGGGTGTTGCCTTCTTGATTATCTTGAATGCCGTGTTCGAAATGTTTCTGACGTATTGATGGAGAGTCGTAAAATCATCAAGTATGATCGTAAACGGTTTGTTTTTTTCCCGGTTCTTGATCCTCTGAATGCGTTCGATCGCCTTCGCGGAAAGGATGCTTGACCCGTATGAATAGACGGTGTCGGTAGGGTAGATAATGATTCCGTCGGCGGCAAGGACATCCACGCACATCGAAATATGTCTTCGGTTCGGCGTATCTTCATGAATATACAGCTGCATAGTATCTCCCTTCGATGGCTGATACGTGCCATACACCCGGTAAATCCGGGAACGACAGTAAATCATTCTGATGTATCGCTTTCTGGCAAGAAAAAGTTGACGGTTCTTGCTAAAATGGCCGCAATATGCACAGGCGGCACCACGTGGAATACGGGAAATTACGGATTAATCGTGTAATCCGATTTACAACATACACCCCCGATACTAACTTTGGCATTGACTGCGCTCCCCCAAACGCGCGGTCGTATACGGTACCGCTAGCACGCCGGTATGTACAAAACGGCACGAGAGGCCGCATCGGGTTGGAAATCGGTTGTAATTTGTGGAATTTTACTCAGGAGCATCGAACGAGATGGATCAAAAAACATATAGCATGAAGGAATCGGAAATCGACAAGAAGTGGTTTGTCGTTGACGCGAGCGACCAGATTCTCGGCCGACTCGCAACACGTGTCGCGTCCGTCCTTCGTGGAAAAGACAAGCCGACGTTTACACCCCATCTCGATATGGGCGACAATGTCATCGTTATTAATGCGGAAAAGGTAAAACTGACGGGGATGAAACCGTTTCAGAAGGAATATTTCAGCCACTCGCAGTATCCCGGCGGTATCAAGATGACCAATATACGCAAGTATATGGCGGAACGTCCGGAGTTTATTGTTGAGCATGCGGTCAAGGGCATGCTGCCCAAGGGGCCGCTCGGCAGAGAGATATTCAAGAACCTCAAGGTATACGCAGGCGAAGACCATCCGCATGCGGCGCAGAAACCTGAAAAACTGGAACTATAATCAGAGGTATTATACATGGCAGAAAGCAGATATTATGCTACTGGAAGAAGGAAGTCGTCGGTTGCCCGCGTCTACATGACGCCCGGCTCCGGCAAGATCATGATAAACAAGCAGCCGATCGGCGAATACTTCAGGCGTCAGACGCTTGAGCTCGTTATCCGCCAGCCGCTGGAGGCTGCAGATGCCCTTGACGCATACGACCTGAACGTATTCGTTAACGGCGGCGGCTGGACCGGACAGGCAGGCGCAGTGCGAATGGGAATCGCGCGATGCCTGGTGCAGGCTGACGAAAAGAACAAGAAACCGCTTCGTTTTAACGGCTTTCTTACCCGTGACGCGCGGCGCGTCGAGCGGAAGAAATACGGTCACAAGAAGGCAAGAAAGAGCTTCCAGTTCTCAAAGCGTTAATCATGGAGATGCTCTGTTCATATGGATCGCAGAAAAGATGCCCGCTTTACGGCATCTTTTTTTTTCTCTGTCTCTGCGTACTGTTCTGTGCGACGATCGTTTCCTGCCGGTCGTATGAGCATATCGAACATGCAATCGAGCCAGCCGATCCGTATCTTCGGGACGTCTATTCGGTGCAGGCCGTCCGACGGACGCTTGAAGTAAATCTCGCCGCGGAACACCTTTCGGCACATCAGATTGACCGGCTGTGCCGTACGTATCCTTTCTCCGGATCGCTCTTTACGCTGAATGGAGGTACACCGCATAACATACACGTCTTTTTTGTGACCGTGACGAATGTTTCAGATACGTATGTCCAGCTGGGCACTCCGTACATTCACAGCGGCGGCTACCGGCAGGAGGCTGTTTCCGGGAACCTGCTCGACAGCCGTCTTTCCGGTACGCATCTTTCATCGATTCACGGTACACGCCGATACCGGCTGACGTCACAGGAAAACAGGTTTGACCATATGGACAGGGAACACCTCTCGATCTACGGCTTTGAGCCGGTGATTCCCGGCGATACGATAGTTTTTCTGTTTTTCTTTGACCGGATTCCCGTACGCATCCGTGCGTTCGAGCTTGCGGTGCCCGTTTCCGGTGAAAACGGAAAAAAAACGGTTGAAC
>CAZAHA010000044.1:0-14519 GCA_964484915.1 uncultured Leptospirales bacterium | reverse complement strand
CAAAATCCGCCGTGACCGGCATATCATTGAAATAATCAGGAAAGCCTATATAAACAATAAAGTGCTGGGATTTATCTGTCATGCGGGACTGGTTGCGGCGTCCGCGGATATCGTTAAGGGAAAGATGTGTACAGGTTCAATGGGTATTCATGACGATATGATCAATGCCGGAGCACAGTGGATTGATGAGCCTGCGTTACAGGACGGAAATATCGTCTGGGGCCGGGTTGTCGCGGACATACCATACTATAACCGTCTGCTTGTGTCGGTACTCGCGGCATACGGCGAACGATAAGATCCAGACCTAAACGATATGCAGTATGCAGTATATGGCGATGATGGCGAGATACAGATAGTCGGTATTTCGCATGTGAGTGTAAAGATGCGTCAGTATGTTGGTGTTTTTTTTCATTTTTTCCCTTATATGTATAACAGAATGAAGGGGAAAATATGCTACTTTCCAGGGGTACAAAATGAAGACCATTGATATTGCGTCGTGGAAGCGAAGAGATCACTACACCCATTTCTCATCGTTTGATTATCCCCACTTTAATCTGACCGCACCGGTCAACATCAGCAATCTGCCGTCATTTACAAAGGAAACGGGGATTTCCATATATCAGACGATCATTTATCTGCTTTTACGGTGCGCAAACGAGATTGAAGAGTTCAGGACCAGGATTCATGATGACTCGGTTGTTCTGTATGATACAGTTCACGCCGGCCCCACCGTGATGGGCAGCGATGATCTTTTCGGATTTTGTTTTATCGAGTATCAGGAACACTTTGGATCCTTTATTCATGTCGCGGACACGCAAATCCGTGCTGCGGCGATGAACGTTTCGCTTGATGGAGATCCACGTGACGACGTTGTCTACATGTCAGCGATACCCTGGGTGTCCTTTACCGGGATTCTGCATCCGGTGCATATATCTCCTGCTGATTCGATCCCGCGCGTCAGCTGGGGAAAGATCTACCACGAAGGAGACACAAGGATGATGCCTTTGTCTGTGCAGCTGTCGCACGCGCTCGCGGACGGTATTCATGTTGGGCGCTACTTCCAGGCGCTGGAGGAATACTGCAGACGACCAGATGAATATCTGGTGATGGACTGACCTTTATGCGTGTGTTCAAGTTTGGGGGGGCCTCGGTATGCGATGCCGCGTCGGTTCGGAATGTTGGCGAGATAATTCGCCGGTTCGGTGGTCCACTGTTTATCGTTATCTCCGCGATGGGAAAGACGACCAATGCATTCGAACGGCTCCTCGCATCGTATCTCAACGATACCGGTGACACGGCCAAACACCGTGATGCGATCTGCACCTATCACCGGACCATTGTAAAAGAGCTTTTTCCCGATACGGCTCATCCTGTTCATACAGAAATCGAATCCGTCTTCAACGACATACAGCGTATCCTGCAGTCAGCCCCCTCATCACATGCGGAATATGAGTATGACAGGCTTGTGTCGTACGGCGAGATACTTTCATCGCTGATTGTAAGTGATAGTGTGAACGATGCGGGTACTGAAAATGTCTGGCTGGACGCACGGACAATTATCAAGACGGATAACACGTTTACCGATGCCGCCGTTCTCTGGGAAGAGACTAAAACAATTCTAAAGGAGAGGGTGCATGCGTCAGCCACCGGTTATTGTGTTATGCAGGGGTTCATTGGCGGGACGATTGAAAATCTGTCCACCACACTCGGGCGCGAGGGGTCCGATTACACGGCTGCGATTGTCGCTCACTGCCTCGATGCAGAAAGTGTAGCCATATGGAAAAATGTTCCCGGAATACTTCATGCCGATCCTGCATACTTTCAGGATACGCAAAAGATAGACACGCTCTCGTATCATGACGCAATCGAACTTGCGTACTACGGAGCAAAGGTAATACATCCGAAGACCATCAAGCCGCTCCAGAACAAAGCGATTCCGCTTTACGTAAAGTCCTTTGTTGACCCGGACTCGTCGGGGACGCGCATAACGGAGGAGGAATCAATCATACCGTGCCCCGTTTATATCGTGAAACGGAATCAGGTCGTTTTAACGATTTCACCGTACGATTTTTCGTTTATCGCAGAGAGGAACCTGAGCGAGATTTTCTCGCATCTCGACAGCCTGAGGATCAGGCTGAACGTTATGCAGAACAGCGCGATATCGTTTTCGATGGCCGCAGACTATGTGCCAAAAAGAATTGACACATTCATCAATCGGTTACGAGGATCGTACAGAATTCGCTACAACGCTCCAGTTGAGTTGCTGACGATCTGGCACTATGACGATGATACCATTTTGGAACTGACACAGAATAAAGAAATACTTCTTGAAGAGAAAAGCCGCTATACCGCACAATACGTTACAAGAAACGCATAAACGGAGGGAATATGCACTCCTTGACGGTCAAGTCATCATCCAGAGAAGAGTTTATTGACATTACAAATCAGGTGAAAGGTGTGATAACTGAAGCCGGCGTACAGGACGGCATCGCGCTTGTCTTTACGCCGCATACGACAGCTGCGGTAACGATCAATGAGAATGCTGACCCGGATGTACAGAGAGACCTGAAAACCGCGTTCAGCAGCTTCGGCTTTGACAAGCTGCCGTTTCATCATGCAGAAGGCAATTCTCCCAGCCATGCACTTTCGTCTTTGGTCGGTTGTTCGGAAACGATTATCATTGAAGAGGGAAGGGCCGTTCTGGGTACCTGGCAGGGGATATATTTTTGTGAGTGTGAGGGGCCGCGTAACCGCAGGGTTTTTGTTAAAATAATAGGCAGGTGAAAGGACGTTGATCATGAAAAAGATATTGTATGCAGCCGTTATCCTGTTCTTCGTGCCGGGGTTGTTTGCACAGGGGCTGGAGCAGGCACAGGGAATAAAGCGTTACGGAATGTCTTCCGGTATAAAGCTGATGAACTATACGGATTATGAAAGTGAGGAGGATGTGACATTCTATGCTGCGGCCATTCCGGTCGTTGAGTATCTGTTTCCCCTTCTTTCAAACGACCTGCTTCTGTACACAAACACCAATCTCAACTGGGGTCTGTCACAGTTTTTCTTTGACTTTGGTCTTGGTGCCGGACTGCGCTACTATCCGCTTGGGAATGATATCGTCAGCATCTACGGTGGAGGAGAAGCAGGAACCTTTTTCTTCAATAACCTTACCACAACGGTACGTGCCGGTACCGATTTTGACTTCAGGGTAAATGAAGACGCGTCGGTATTTATGGGCGGTGAGATTCTCCATCGTGAAAGCTACCGTGTTGCCGAATATATCAAGAGCGACCACTGGTATATATCATCAACAGGGTGGGGCGTAAACGGCGGTTTCAGGTTCCGGTTTGAGCTGATAAAGGGCGGACTGAAAAACATGCCGAAATCCATGTAATTCTATGAAAAAAACGGTACTGGTTCTGATTCTGGCCGGTGTGCTTCATGCGTGCGAAAGCACGGATGTTGTTCCGGAGTTTATACCCGAACGTATTGAAGACACTGCGTCCGCTCGTGTGACGTGCAAATCGAAGGAAGGGGTATTCTATCTGTTTACGGCAACTGTATCGGAGTATACGATAACCGTCACGGAGATGAACAACGACCTTGACCTGACATTCGGTCACTATGACGATTCGAATCAATATGAGGACCAGCGGGTTATTGCCGTAAGCAAGTCGCCGGGACTTTCGGACGAGCGGATCGTTGCGGAAACAACCCCCGGTTGTGATTATCTCATTGAAGTGTTTAACTATTCTTCTGATACTGCCCATGGCACGCTCGTGCTGGAACAAGAGTGAACAACAATATGAAGAGATGTCTGTTGCTTCTGATTCTGCTGGCGATGCCGCCGGTGCTGCTTGCGAACGGTTCTGAAATTATCTATAAGACAGATCACGAATACATGTTTGCCGAATTTTCCTCTATTGAAAGGGGAAAGGCCCTTCTTTCCAACAGTCATGCTGTAACGCGGCATGAGTTCCATAAAACGGTGTCCAGCAGGCACATGGGCCGATCCAAAGGGTTCTCCTTTGACCTGTCTCCGACGATCCGTCCCTTTGTTGCCGGATACTACAGCCCCTATTATCATTATGACAATTATCCTGTGCCACTCATGTATCTTTTTGAATCGCAGCAGGACATATGTACACTGGCAATGAGCATGGCGCTTGATGACGGTTTCTTTCTCAAATACACCTATTCCGTCGGAGCTTCCGCTGCCGAACTATCAGGCCCCGGGATCTATCATCCGTTCTCGCTTGGAACGTATGCTGCAGGGGACTCGCCAGATGAAGGATATCTCTCGTTTGCCAACGATTCTTTCAGCGTGACCTTTGGACGGTTTAAAGGCGGTATCGGCCACGGCCTGTCGGGGAACCTTTTCCAGAACAGCAGGGCACCCTATTACGACCAGATACAGTTGTCTCTGTACGCCCCGTTTGTGAAGGTGTATTACATGCTGGGTACGTCCAACTATCAGCTCAAAGGTTCTGAGCATCAGGTACAGAACAGGGCACCGATAACACAGAACTATGTGAAGACGTGGGGCTCGTATGCTGAAAAAACGAGCCGTGTCCAGAAGGAGTCTGACAATATAAAGATGTTTGCCTTTCACCGCATAGAGCTGAAGCCGCTGACGGCAATCAGACTCGGTTTGGGAGAGATGAATCTTGTTGGCGGCAAGTTTCCGGACTTTAATATGATGAATCCCGCCGGCATGTATCACGACACCTATGATGCAAACTATCACAGCTATACGTTTCTCTTTGATATCGCGGTCGTCCCGTTTAAACACCACATGTTTTTCTTCGAATTTCTTTCCAATGATATTCAGGCTCCCGGTGAGCGTAATGGCGACCCGACTGCGGTGGGATTCCAGGGCGGATACTGGTACATACTGCCCGTAGAATCGGCCATGAAGCACCGGATCGGTATCGAAGCGACGCATCTTGATACCTGGACCTATTCGGACATTGTACCGTACCTTACCATGTATCAGCGTCAGATGCGACGCGAGTCGAGATATGACATACCGCTCGGCTATGCGTACGGCGGAGACTGCGAGCATGTTGGACTCTACTACACGGCGCTTGCCGAAGACGGTTTTATCCTAAATCTGAGTATCCAGCGTCTGCACAAGGGTGAAGTACGGTTTCAGATGAAAGACGGTGAGATGCCGTATGCTGATGCATACAAGTACCAGGGGCGGCCGTCTGGTGTTGTTGAGATGTGGTCTACGGTAGAGGGTTCCAGTACGATTCCCTTCAATGACATGATCGATATCGATCTGAAGGGTCACTACAGTTTTATAGAAAACTTCCAGAACAATAAGGAGAACGACGTTCATCTTCTCTATGTGTCATCGGGTATCACGGTAGAATTCTGACTAATATGCCGGTCGAAAAAATCAGCCAGCCGTTTCTGATTGTCATTTTTCCAATATGCACCGGAGTGTTTGCATTCCAGCTCCCAGAACCACTTTTCCCCTCTGATTTCATCATATAAGGCGCGTCCAAATTGGATAGGCACCGTCTTGTCCTCCCGGCAGTGCGAAACGAGCACGGGAATTGAACTGATAACATCAAGAGAGTCACGCGGTTCATACCTGTCGGTGATGATGAGGGTTCCCAGTGGAAGCGGCAGTTTCGTTGAATGGTGTGTATGGTAGTTCGCAATCTCCTTATATGACGGAAAGGAACAGTCGATAACTGCAAGCGACACATCCTCCGTATGGGCAAAGTCTCCCAGACTTCCAAGCAGCACGGCTCCGCCGATTGATTGGCCGATGACGATAAGAGGATAATCTCTGGTACGGGATTTCGCATGTGCGTATTCAAGCATCGAGATACCGTCTAGATGTAGATTCCGACGGTCTGCCCGGCCAGAGGACTGTCCATATCCGCTGTAGTCGACTATCATGTAATCATAACCGAAGTATGTCAGCCATGAAAAGGTTTTGTATAGTGCAGTTATGTTGCGGTAGTTGCCGTGAAAGAAGAGAACAAGCGCTTTTTGTTCTTGCGATGGAAAGAAGTAGCCGTGGAGCCTGTTGCCGCTGCCGGATGAGATATAGATATCATCGTAGTTGCCCTTTACATCATCATACCGTATCCGTGTCGGATAGTAGAATATACTGTCACATGATGACACTGCAACCATGACCGTAATCAGAACAATGCTGTATAGAAATAGAAAAATAAATCTCACTGCTTCAAACCGCCGGAAAATACCGTTCGCACATTGTGTGCCGGAAAAGATGTGTATCAAGCATTATCTTAAAAAATCGTGAACGGTTTTGTTTCACAAAAGCGGAGAGGGGTTTCTGCCGCTTTCTTCCAGGGCCTGCTTGAAGTAGTAATCTGATTTTTCCGTTTCACCAAGATAAAAATAGAGTATGCTGAGCCGTGTGCTTGTTTCCTGCAGCATGAATCCGGCATCGAACAGTATGAGCAGATCGTCAACAGCACTGGAGTACTGTCCTGATCCTTCATACAATAGAGACCGTGAATAGCGTGCGTTGTTGTTGTCTGGCGATAAGACGATCTCCATTGTCAGTGTGTCAATTTCACGATCTGTTTCCTTTACCTGATACGCTGCCGAACTCTCGGTGATGCATTGTGCTGTTGAGATAGGAAAGAACAGCAGGAAGATTATCGTTATTATCCGCATCATTGCCTCCTTGTGCATATACGGCCTGGCGGACTTTTTCTATGAAAAAATCCTGCCGTGTTTGCCTCTGCGGACAATAACTGTTCGTGCGGTTCATTTTGCCGAAGTTTTTTTTTGAAATGGTAACTCCACTCTTCCACACGGATACAGGCGTGCTGATCGGAGTCGGATTCTATCGGCCGATTATTGACCGTGGGTATCATGTGCTGACGTTGGAATCAGCTGTCCCGGCCGGATTGACCGGTGGTGTCTGTGATGTCGAAATATGAGATAAGCTCCATAAGGCTCGTTGCCGTCTGCTGCAGATATTGCGCCTTTTCAGCAAGATTTTCCGCTGCCTCGGCAGATGTCTGTGAGATATCGTTTAGCTGTTCCGTTCCGGTGTTTATCTGCTGCACGCCGAGGTCCTGCTCCTCGGATGCGTGAGCGATTGTCTGTACATTGTCTGCAGTTTTTTTCGTGTCCAGTACTATTTGCTCGATTTTGTTTCCTGCGGATTCAGCGATAGTCAGACTCTCGTGAACAACGTTGCTGATTTTCTGCAGGGCTTCCTGGCTCTTCTCGGAGAGCTTCCGTACTTCACTTGCCACAATAGAAAAGCCCTTACCGTTCTCGCCTGCGCGTGCGGCCTCGATTGCGGCGTTCAGGGCAAGCAGGTTGGTCTGGTAGGCGATATCCTCGATCACGGTGATTATGTCGGTTATCTCCTTCATCGCGGAGACTGTCTGCTGGACGGCCGCGCCGCCTTCCTCCGCGAGGAGAGATGTGTTCTGTGCGAGAGTGTCTGTCTTTTTTGCGTTTTGGTTGTTATGTGATATGCTGGCGCTCATCTCCTCAAGCGATGAGGTTATTTCTTCAATATTTGCAGCCTGCTCGTTTGCTCCTTCGCTCATACGCATCGCCGTCTGCGAAAATTCATCTGATATCTGGTTTATCTTTGTGCTGGATTGAACGATCGCACCGACGGTCGTGGTGAGCTGGTCGATCATCTGGTTAATTGAATAGACCATATCGCCGATTTCGTCGCCGGAGAGCCGTCCGGTATACCGGTTGTTCAGGTTACCGAGCGATACTTCGTGCACGAGGTCCTTTACCGTTCTCAGGGGAACCGTAACCGAGCGGGTAACCAGAAGAACCACGCCGATAAAGATCACGATTCCGATTGTGATGGTCACGATAATTGTATTCCGTGTCTGGATGGAAAGCACCTCGGAGTCTTTCCTGTTGAAGGTTGCGGCAACGTACGCGTTGATCGGCTTGTAATACCGATAGTAGAGGATCTTCTCTGTGTCGTCAACCGTATACGAAAGCTTTCCCTGGCGCGACTGTGATGCGGTCATTCGTGTGAAGAAGTCGGCTGATGATACGTTCTCTCCTTCCTGTGTCGGATGGATCAGCATCGTTCCGTCATCTGAAATCAGAAAAGGGTATCCATTATCATAGTATGTCTTCTTGCTGAATATACTGCGCAGCAGCGTCATGTTCTTCTCCCTGACGCCGACGTACAGGATACCGCGGACCTGGCCATTTATAATAATCGGTTCATACGCGGTCAGGTACCAGTCGTTTACGACGAACGCCCGTCCCCGGTAGGTATCCCCCTGTTCGACTGTCTGTATGACCTCCGAGCTGTTGGGTATGTATGTTCCGATCGCCCGTGTTCCGTCACCTTTCATGACGTTGGTGGATATGCGCAGATAACCGGGTTCTATCTTCTGAAAAATCGTTACCGTCTCGACTGCACGCTTCTTTATGGAGTCCACGATCTCTTTGTCGTTTTGTATCTGCCTTCCGCCGATTGTCCAGACAGGCACTGTGACAGGTGTCGTCTGGTTAGTTATCTGGTTAACCGCGTCGTATTGTACGGTTTGATTCTGGATGGTGATATCACCCAGTGAGTACAGATAGTTATGCGCAAGGTTCAGCGAGATGTTGACCTTCTCCTGGTTGCCGCTTATCTGCATATCGAGTATATTGTACAGGTCATTCATCTCTTCCTGCATCTGGTTATCGGCATGTGTGCTGATATACCCCTGTTGCATGTTGACCGTATAGTAGCCGATGGCGCTCATGATAAACAGAAAAGAGAGTGTGATGAGTATGCTGAACTTTGTTCCAATTTTTACCGAGTGCGGTATGGTTAATATGTTCATTGAGTCCTTCGTTTTCGAATATATCGGGTTCTAGATACTGGTATACACAGTCTGAAGTGTTTTTTCAATTTTTTATCTCATGTATGCCTTCTCGCACACTTATTTGTAATCGAAAAAGGCTTTACGCTGCCGTCGAAAGCGGAGTATGTAGTTAATAATAAAGAAAATGGAGGCTGTATGAAGCTGTCAACAGAAGCAAAGGTCGGCCTGATGATAACAATCAGTTTTACGTTGTTCATCGTAATCATAGGTCTCCTTGCAGAGTTTAGCGTGAACAGGTCTGGATACAATATCCGTCTGCTCTATACATTTCTGAACGATCTCCATGTGGGAGCGCCCGCGAAGATCGCAGGCGGGATCAAGATAGGAGAGGTGACCGAGATCAACCAGTCGGATGAAAAGACTGAGGTCGTCCTGTGGATCGATAACAAGTACAAAATACCGAAATCCGCTTCGTTTGCCATATTCACAACCGGCATTATCGGTGAAAAGTATATCAACGTCATCATTCCCAGCGTCTCGGAGAACGATGGGTACCTGCAGGAGGGTGACGTTAAGTACGGTATTGATCCGGCCTCGTTTGACCGGATGATGCAGACCTTTCAGAGCTTCCTGCAGGACAAGAGCGGCGGGGAGATCCTTGCGGACATCTTTACCAATTCCAGCCAGTTTGTAGAAAACGTGAATGAGATCGTCGAGGACAACAAATATGATGTAAAGGCGTCGGTCGTCATGACAAAATCCACGATCGAAAACATGTCGGCACAGACGAAGATACTTATGAACCATATAAACACTCTGGCCAAGAACATGTCAGACCTTTCGAGTGAGAACAAGGACGATATCAATATCACACTGCGGAACCTTTCGGAAACGACAACGTCGCTCAACCGGTTGGTTCACCGTATTGAAAGCGGACGCGGTACAATCGGCCGTCTCATGTATGACGAGGAGGTGTACAACAACCTTCGTGATGCCTCGATCTATGCGCGTGACCTTTTTTACGACTTAAAACAGGATCCGTCCAAACTCTTCTTCAAGTCTAACAGGTAGCCTCCGTGGCAAAGAAGAAGAGCAGCTTCGTGTGTATATCCTGCGGACAGGAGTTCTCCAAGTGGTCCGGCCGCTGCCTGAACTGCGGTGAATGGAACTCGATTGTCGAAGCCGAACGGCACATCCCGCAGAAACTGTCGAGTGCCGAGGCTGTCCGCCTTGACAGGATCGAGTCCGACAATCTCGAACGGATTTCTTCCGGGATCGGTGAGTTTGATCTTGCCTGCGGGGGCGGTATCGTCAGGGGGGCGGTTACGCTGATAGGCGGTGAACCGGGGATCGGAAAGTCTACTCTGTCGCTCCAGATCGCGGGATCGATGAACACGCTCTATGTCTCCGGTGAGGAATCGGCAACACAGATCAGGCAGCGTGCGGACCGTCTGCATGTAAACCAGACAAATATACACATAACGTCAGCGACGGTTGTGGAAAATATCATTGAACTGATAGAAAAGCTTCGACCGCAGTGTGTCTTTGTTGATTCTATCCAGACGGTCTCTTCATCCGAAATCAGCGGTCCCCCCGGGTCGATCTCACAGCTGCGGGAGTCTGCGCTCCGGTTGACGTCCGTTGCCAAGTCGAAAAACATTCCCCTTTTTCTGATAGGGCACATCACCAAGGAGGGATCGATTGCGGGTCCAAAGATACTGGAGCATGTCGTCGATACGGTGCTTTACTTTGAAGGTGATTTCAACAAGGAGTACCGCATACTCCGTTCATTCAAGAACAGGTTCGGTTCGGTAAACGAGATCGGTCTCTTTTCCATGTCCGACCGCGGGTTGATTGAGGTAAACGACAAGAACAGCGTCTTCCTTAATCCTGGGGGTACGGATTCCCCGGGCACGGCGGTTGGTGCGGCAATCGAAGGAAGCAGAACCATACTCTTTGAGGTCCAGTCACTTGTCGTGCAGTCGAGTTTTTCCAATCCCCGCCGCACGGCCGACGGTCTTGACTTTAACCGTCTGGTAATACTCGTCGCTGCGATGGAGCGGTACGCAGGGCTTAAACTGTCCGGATATGATGTTTTCATCAATGTAGCAGGCGGATTTTCAATTAACGAAACATCATCAGACCTCGCTGTCGCCATCTCGATCGCCTCCGGGTACCATACGGTATCCCTGTCCAAGCAGGACGGTTTTGTGGGTGAGATTTCACTCTCCGGTGATATCCGTCCTGTCTCGCAGATAGAGCGCAGGGTAACGGAATACCGCCGCTCCAATTTTCGGAACCTGTTCGTACCGTCATATAATGTAAAGGAAGCGAAAAAAAGCGCCGGGGAGATGAACGTGACAGGAGTACGGACCATACGTGAAGCGATTTCAACCGTTTTTACAAGGACCGTATAAACGGTCTGGGACTGTTTGGCAGGGAACGCCCTTTTCTTCCGCGATATCGATGCCGTTTCCGTATACCGCAAATTATAGCGTCCATTTTGCAAAAAATACATTGCACATTGTATAAGTTGTATCTTAATGGTTACAGGCTGTACGTCATTCTATTGTATCAGGACACGGCGCGCATGAGTAGTAGCAAGAAATTATCTGCACGGAAAAAAGAGTTTATAAAGAAACTTGCCGAACGCGGTATACGAAAGGACATCATTAAACTTTTTGCCGATTTTGATCTGCGAGTTTTCTTTGACTCACTTTTTGAAGAGCGGTTCTATACCGATACTCCGGTTCCTGTCGGTTTCGGTCAAACGGGAGACGACCCCTATACGCTTGCGCTCATGCTGCACTATCTTCAACCGAATGAGGACGACAGAGTCCTCGAAATCGGAACCGGTTCCGGTTTTTCGACCGCACTCCTCTCGCTCTTGTGCAAAGAGGTATACACTGTCGAGTATATCGAGGAACTTGCCCTTATCGCCAAGAACCGCCTGTTCAACTATGACTTCGATAATATACGGTTCTATGCCGGAGACGCGACCGAACAGTGCAGTGTCTTGAGTACCGAATTCGACAAGGCTATCATACACGCGGGATGCAGGAAACGGCCGCTGTCTGTTATCGGCATCATGAAGGAAAACGGGCTCATGGTTTTTCCGATGGGACCTGCGCTGCAGCAGCAGATTCTGTGCCTCCACAATTCACCCGATGAGGTACACGGAGACCGTTTTAAAATAGATTACCATGAGTTCTGCGTCAGTGATATCATCAAGGGATCGTATGGTATCGAAGCGCCGGACACGAAAGACATGCTTGCCAGTGATCCCGAACCGATTCATCCTGAATCTGTCGAACAGGCCGATCAAAACGATTAGCTCTTTTTCGGCGGGTAACTGATACGTGAATCGAACGAAGCTTTCCGGCTATCTTCTCATTGTCAACACCATCCTGCTTTTCAGCTCGTTTGAGGTTGTCAGCCGTACAATATCGCATCTGTATTCACCGCTGTATCTCAATGCGCTCCGCTTTGGAATTGGAGGCTGTGTTCTTTTCGCGGTACTCATGATCAGGGGAGATGCCCGGCTGCCGGCCAGGGACCTTGTCTGGACGGCCCTCCTGGGTATTCTGAATGTTGGCATCAGCATGAACCTTCTTCAGGCGAGTCTGTCGCTACACGGTTCGTCAGCCGCACTCAGTGCGGTCCTTTTCAGTACCAATCCAGTCTTTGTTGTGTTGTTCGCGTCACTGTCCGGAACCGAACGTATCGATCTCCGTATTGTCATGCCGCTAATACTCTGCGTGGCGGGAGTCTTCCTGATATTTTCCGATCAGCTATTACTGCGGGAAGCGCCGCTGCTGCCGGCTGTTCTTGCGCTTGGATCTTCCGCTGTCTTCGGTTTGTATACCGTTCTCGCGGGACGGATTTCGAAACGGATTGGCAGTCTTCGGATGAATGCGTATACCTTCCTCTTCGGCAGCATTCTGTGCGCGGTCGGCCTTGTACTGTTCAGGCCGGAAGTCATCGTTCCTCTGCAGGATGGATCCCTGCAGATTCTCTACATCGGTGTTGCCGTTACCGGTGTCGCATACCTCACCTACTTCAAAGGTCTGGTTGTGGTGGGTACCGGCAGGGGGTCGATGATATTCTTTGCGAAACCGGTTATTGCTACGGTACTTGCCGCTCTTTTCCTTTCGGAAACAATCACGCTCTCGTTTGTAATCGGGACCGCATTTACTATGACCGGGGTACTGTTCAGTATCTCGCAGAAGCAAGCGGCGTAGGTTCCGCTGACGGAGATTTCTCATACCGTACAAATGAGTATTCAGCCATGATGCGCGTGACGTGTCTGACTTTCCTGTATACTATAAGAATATGTGGTTCTGGCGGGCATATATCCGTATACTGCCCATGTTCTCTTTTATACAGTCATTCTTCTTGACGAATAAACATTTTCCGTCTATCAAGACGTTATTAAAAACGAGGAGCCAGAGATGATTACATATCCGGGTTATGAGGGTGTCATACAAACGGTTTACGATGAGCATCAGGAACATGTATTCCGCTTCTGGGACGATTTAACAGATGATGAGAAGCGCAGCCTCCTTGATGATTTGTCAATAGTAGATTTTTCGGAATTTAACAAGCAGTTTGAAATGACCACACATGACGAAGTGGAGCAGCGAGACTATTCACCTGCTGATTATATACGACTTCCAAAAAGTGAAGCCGACAGAGCCACATTTCAGAAAGCCCGGGAGGTTGGAGAGGAATTAATCCGTGACGGGAAGGTGTGTGCATTCATTGTCGCCGGCGGACAGGGCTCCCGTCTTGGATATGACGGGCCGAAAGGGGCATACAATATTACGCCGGTGAAGAACAAGTCCCTCTTTCAGGTCCATACCGAAAAGATCATGAAGTCGTCAGAAAAGTATGGGGTTGAGATTCCGTTTCTGATCATGACGTCTAAGGTAAATCATGAGCAGACGCTTCGGCATTTCGAGGAGAATGACTACTTCGGAATGGACCGTTCACAGGTGTATATGTTCACCCAGAATATGATACCGTCTATGACGACGGATGGAAAACTGATACTGGCCGATTCTCATACGCTTTTCAGGAATCCGGACGGCCACGGAGGCAGTCTGTCTGCTCTCAAAAAGTCCGGAATGCTGGACATGATGAAAGAGAAAGGTATAGAATACATCAGTTATTTTCAGGTAGATAACCCAACCGTACATATTATCGATCCGGTCTTTCTCGGCTTTCACTCTCTTGAAAAGGCCGATGTCTCCAGCAAGGCGCTTACCAAGGCGTATCCACAGGAGAAGGTCGGTAATTTTGTGACCTTTGAAGACGGCACGACAGGTGTCATCGAATACTCCGACCTTCCGGAGGAGAAGGCATATGAGAAAAATCCTGACGGGACACTGCGTTATTCGGCCGGCAGCATCGCAATACATATTTTTTCACGTTCATTTATCGATAAAATAACGCAGAAGGGTGAGGTTGACCTGCCGTATCATATCGCGAAGAAAAAGATATCCGCATACACAAAAACAGGGCCGCAGGAGATAGACGGATTCAAGTTTGAAAAATTTGTCTTTGATGCCCTGCCGATGACCAAACAGAACACGATTTTGGAGACGCTCCGGAAAGACGAATTCGCTCCGGTGAAGAACAAGACAGGTCTGGATTCTGTTGACTCCTCCCGCCAGTTGATGATGGACCTGCACCGCGAATGGCTCGAAAAACGGGGGGTGG
>CAZAHA010000043.1:0-15133 GCA_964484915.1 uncultured Leptospirales bacterium | reverse complement strand
GTCTTGATCTCATAACCTGTATATCCGAGATTGATGCTGATTATGTCAAGGATGTCGCGCTCATCATCAACAACAAAGATGGTCTTCTTCATCAATACAGTGTCCTTATTGGGCGTTTGGATGGCGGATATCATGCCCCTCAATGTAGAATACTGCCTGCTCGGCTATATTGGTCACATGGTCGCCCATACGCTCAAGTGATTTTGATACGCGCATCAGACAGATCGACTGCGAAATCGTCCGGGGATTTTCCGCCATTACGGTTGTCAGTTCACGGTATATCTGTTCATTCAGATTGTCAAGAATGTCGTCTCGCTTGATTACATTTTGTGCCTTGTTAGAATCTTTGTCGGTAATCGCGTCAAGAGAGTCCTTCAGCATTTCGACGATGATGTCCGCCATATGCGGTATATCAATCAGCGGTTTGACGAAGGCCTGTCCCTCGATTTTTTTGGTCTGCCGGGCGATGGTCACAGACAGGTCTGCGATCCGTTCCAGGTCTGTATTTATCTTCATTATCGCAAGAAGGAATCGCAGGTCGCTTGCCGCCGGCTGTCGTGTAACGATGGTCTTCAGGCAGTCGTCGTCGATGTCCTTTTCCAGTAAGTCTATACTCTTGTCCTTGTCGATGATCCGTTCCGCGACACGGATGTTGAGGGACCGTAATGACGAAACAGAGTCCTGGACCGATTCAATAGACAAATCAAGCATCTTGAATATTTTATTTCTAATACGGTCAAGATCCTGTTCAAGGTGTGTGGTTGGATTCATAGTATATACCTCATATGTAGATATTGTGCAATGTGACGTGGCCGCATCACATTACGCGAAATGAGCTTTCGATAGACGCCTGTCATGGTCAGCATATTAAATGTCGGGTATTTTAAGGATTAACCGAACTTGCCGGTGATATAGTTCTCCGTCATCTCGTTATTCGGATTTGTGAAGATGACCTCGGTCTTGTCAACTTCGATCAGGCTGCCCATGTAGAAGAACGCGGTAAAGTCGCTGACCCTCGCCGCCTGCTGCATGTTATGCGTAACGATAACAATTGTAAATTTTTCCTTGAGATCCTGTATCAGCTCCTCAATTTTCTGTGTCGATATTGGGTCAAGGGCGGATGCCGGTTCGTCCATCAGGATAACCTCCGGCTCAATTGCGATCGTCCGAGCGATGCACAGCCGCTGCTGTTGTCCTCCAGAGAGGTTCAGTGCAGATTCGTCCAGCCTGTCCTTTACTTCGTCCCACAGCGCTGTCGCCTTGAGGGTCTCTTCAACCTTTTCTTCTATTGTGTTCTTGTCCTTTATGCCGTTTATGCGCATACCGTATGAGATGTTCTCCCGGATCGACTTGGGAAACGGATTGGATTTTTGGAAGACCATGCCCACGCGTTTCCGCAGATCTGTAACATCGTAGTCGTCTGCCAGGATCATCTCGCCGTCGATGGTGATGTTGCCGACATATTTCGTGTTCGGTATGATGTCGTTCATACGGTTCAGGCACCTGAGAAACGTGGACTTTCCGCAGCCGGACGGCCCGATCAGTGCCATGACGGAGTTTTCATCTACTTTCAGTGATATGTCCTTTATTGCCGGGGCCTCGGGAACATAGTAAAAGGTGAGATTCTCGACCAACAGCTTTTCGCTACTCATAGATTACCATCCGCAATTGTTTGTAAATATGGCGGATTGTAATGCGGAAGGGGTAAAATATTTATAAAGTGTGTATGAAGAAATTGTAAATTACACAGCATGCGACTATTGTACCTTCAGTAAAACAGGTACTTCCTGCGTATGTGTTTAAATAACTGAATTTCCTTCCACGAATCCTGCCAGACGGCATCCGTGCCGCGTTTCGCGAGCAGCGTCCGGAGGCTCCTCCTTCCGCAGGATACCGGCAGTCCGCCGTGGTCCTTAAATTCCTCGGGATAGAGGCGCGAAAGTGCGCAATAAATCCTGAGGGAAAGTGAAAATGCGTCGGCGTACCGCTTGTTCTTCATCATAATCTCTATACCGTAGCACTCTTTGCCGTAAAATTTGTGGTACTTTGCGCGAGGAACGAAACGTACGGGGCGGATAACAAATCCGTTAACGCTTCCGACCGCTGAAGCGAGTTTCCGGCCGTCAATGTACGGTGCTCCCAGCCGTTCAAACGCGTGGGGGGTTCCCCGGGCCATCGACAGGGACGTTGTCTCCAGCCAGCCGATGCCGGTATAGAGTATCGCTGCCTCTTCACGCTGAATATTGGGTGACGGATTGATCCACGGCAGACCCGTTTCCGAAAATATCATGGAGCGGTTCCATCCCTTCATCCTGATTACCGTCAATCTGCATCCAAGTGAGTATTCGCTGTTAAACATTGCAGCAAGCTCACCCATGGTCATGCCGTGCCGGATGGGTATTGGATACATTGAGGTGAAATGACCGGTCAGGCCCTTCTCCGGCATGAAGCCGCTGACGATGTTGCCGCCGGAGGGATTGGGGCGGTCACAGACGATCATTGCGGTTTCCGTTGCCGCACACGCCTGCATCGCATAGACCATTGTGGCGATATACGTGTAATACCGGGCTCCGACGGACTGAATGTCGTATATGCAGACATCCACGTCAGAAAGGTCTGCCGGATTCAGCTTTTTCGTTTTGCCGTACAGAGAGATCAGCGGAACATCACCGAGCTTCCCGTCCGCGACGGTTGTGTCCTCGCGTGCGGTAAATCCGTGTTCGGGGGTAAACACCTTCACGACGTTAATGCCGTTTCCTGCGAAGAGTTCAACGATGCCGGTGCCCCTGCCGTTTACAGCCGAACGGTTGGTTACCAGCGCGACACGTTTTCCTTTCAGTATGGCAAAACCGCTTCGTTCCAGAGTGTCAAGTCCCGTCTGTACCGCCGCTGCCGGATGGAGGGGAGTTGTCATCAGAAAGAGGATCAAAAGTACGGAGAAGTTCCGGACGGTATTCAAAGTGCATCGTATCATAGTGGTACCATTTACCTCCCCAGATAAAGCCGTGCTTCTCAAAAATTTCCACGATCCTGTGTGGGACGCTGTTTTTGTACTGCACCGTACCTGTGGTCTGGCCGTCCCACAGCCAGTAATTGGACGTCTTTACGTTAATGTCAACCGCGATTCCATATGCATGTGTGCTGAGCGTCTCGGTGCCTGCGATTGTACGGTACACATACGTGCCTGCCGGATCGTCGATATAGGTGTGGTACTCTTTTGGCAGCCGTGCGAGTTCATCAGATACCCGGCTGAGGTGAAGATGGACGTCATTGACCGTGGTAACAGCGAGCTTCCGTCCGGAGATTCCGGGAAGCCAGGTGATTGTTGTGAGGTTTTTCTCAACCTCTTCGGGCGATGCCCCGTACATGGCGTTCATAAAGGGAATATTCCTGAATCTTCCGGGGTCGTGATTGAACGGCGGCGGCGTGAACGTATCGGGGTATTCCTGTGCAAGCATGTCTTCGATATCGCTGTTTGTAAGTTTCTCCTTGAACGACTTTTGTTTGCCGTCGTCATATACAAAACAGTCGCCGTTTTTCAGGCAGACACGGTTATCGTGAACCGAGGCCACCGTGTGGGGATACGCACGAACGAACGGATGTACCGTCTCGGTGGCCGGCTCTTCCGGCGGTGAGGTACAGTAGAGCAGCGCCGCCGCCATGAGAATCTGTATGCGTATCAGGGTGTACATGGTGATTATCCGGACCTTTGCATGTCGTTCATGTCCGGATGGTACGGTAAATAATCTTCTTGTCAAAAAGAAAACGTCATCTATCTGGAATGGATGATATAAAAAACGCCGGTTCTTATCCCGAGAATCGATTTCAAAGATGACGCCGCCCTTGGTGCAAGAATTACTTTGGCGCAGAATGAGCTTGATGATGGAGATTGGGCCGGCAAAAACGTGCTGTTGAAACCCAATACTATCGGTTCGGCCGTCCCGGACGAAGCCGAAACGACCTATCTGCACATGTACTGCACTGAAGCAATATAAGAGCGTGTTCGGTGCCGTTTGCGGTATAAAAAAAGCGGCTGCCCTTTAGACAGCCGCTTCGTATGTGACGATTCAGTCGGGTCTATTGCCCGGTTTCTTTTGATGCTACACTTTCGCTTTTGAGGGTCTTGTTGTTGTATTCGATGATGCTCTCCTCCTTGGCATTCTGGATCAGTTCTGCTCCCTTCTGCTGCAGTTTCTGCTGGAGGATTCTGGGTTTCAAATAGGCCTCTATCTGGGTGGCCGGTACACCCTGAAAGTTTTCCTTGTTCTGCTGATAGACCTGATCGATCTCCTCATCGGTCGGTTCAAGTTCGTCGGAATATTTCTTCTTGATGTAGTAGCCTATCTTGGTGATCGTTTCCTGGATCTTGATGAAGTACTCGAGTTCCTTGTCGTCCTTCAGGCTGAACTCGCCGTTCATCGCCTCGTCGTAGACGAGCTTTTGGTCAATGAACTGCTGTAAAAATACTCTTTTGTCAAGCAGCGGGTTCTGCTGAACAGCCTGCGGATTTTTCGCCAGCGTGTCTATCTCATCTTTATCGACACCGTAGACCGGCTTGTGCTGGGCATAGTAGAAGTTTAAAAAATCGTCAACCGTCAAGGTAAAGTCTTCGTCGATGGTAAAGAGAACTCCCTCCGACGGATCGTTTGATGGATCGTCGTCGACGACCGCATCGATAATCTCCTTGTTGCGCTTGATCCTCCGCTTGTCCTTCAGCGAGTCGATGACGTCATTAGACAATGCCTGGTATTTATCGTATTTGACCTTCTGCTCGATGATTTTCTCAACCTTGTTCGCAGGCTGATCCGCGTAGTAGTCCTTGTGCGCCTGATATTCCGCCTCTATCTCTTCCGGTGTCACGTTGAGGTTTTCTGTAAACTTCATCTTGGAATAACGCGCGACGACAAGCGAGAGAGACTGAAGATACTTCAGCGACTCATATTCCTTGTCACCGACAAGCAGTTCCTCCTCGTCGATCATCTTCTCTACGAGGTGCTGCCTGATATACTGTTCCAGAAACTTCTGACGATTCAGATAAGGATTGCGCTGTACCTCTTTTGGATCCTTCGCGAGGGAATCGATCTCATCGCGTGACGCGTCGTAGATGGGACGGTGGTTGGCGTAGTAGTAATTTTCAAACTCCTGAAGTGTCAGCGGCTTGCCGTCGACCTTCGCCACCCACGGCTCTTCCTTGCATCCTGCAAATGATAGTGCCGCAACACACAATAGCAGTGTGGTAATTTTTCGTAACATAGTCTGTTTCCTGTAATTTAAAAGTAGTTGGCCGTCTGTCTGACGGTATTGCTGATGTATGGTACCTGAATAATGAACAACCGGTCTATGAAATTCGGAATAACTGTTTAAAAGCGTGTGCAAACACACGCACAGCACTCATACTCTTTTATGTATAGTGTTCATTTCTGCTCATTGGTTACGGTTATACCCATATCATGCAACCATTTTTTTATCTCTTCCAGCTTGCCGCAGATATCACCGGATTCCGGATAGAAAACAAGGGAATCGCTGCTTTGCGGGTCCATGAGAAAGCGTTTATCGGCATTGATGCATTCAATCAGTTTCCGAGTGTCTATCGTAGTCCGTTCTGAAAGCCTGATACGTATGGATTTTTCGCCCTCTATTATCTCCTCGATGCACAGAAGCGACGCTATGGTCCTGATCCGTTCGAGTTCTATCAGTACCTGTACGGTATCCGGATGGTCGCCGAAACGGTCGGTCATCTCCCTTACCAGAGAGTCTATCTCCTCGAGCGTTACGCAGGCCTCGAACCGTTTGTAGAACTCTATCTTCTGCCGGGTATCCGGTATGTAGCTTTCCGGAATATAGGTGTCCGTCTTGAAGAAGACAGCCGTACGGCACTCTTCCGTCCGCTTCTCGCCCTTGAGCCGGCGCACGGCTTCGTCCAGCATCTGGCAGTAGAGGTCAAAGCCGACGTCCATGATGTTTCCGGACTGTTGCTTCCCCAGGAGGTTTCCTGCACCCCGTATTTCGAGGTCCTTCATCGCGATCTTGAAGCCGCTGCCCAGGTCGGTATACTCCGAGATGACCCGCAGCCGTTTCTGTGCGATTTCGTTCAGCGGTATGTGGCGCGGGTAAAAGAAGTAGGCGTACGCCTTTCTGGTTGAGCGGCCGACGCGGCCTTTCAGCTGGTAGAGTTGGGAGAGTCCAAATGTGTCGGCACGGTTGACGATGATGGTGTTGACGTGTGGCATGTCGAGGCCTGACTCGATGATGGTCGTCGAAATCAGGATGTCGTATTTGTTGTCCAGAAAATCGACCATGATCTCCTCAAGCTGGTGTTCGCTCATCTGTCCGTGGGCAACTGCGATCGACGCTTCAGGAACCAGATTGGAGAGCAATTCAGCCTGGGCGTCGATCGTCTGTACGCGGTTGTGCACATAGAAGGCCTGACCGCCGCGCTCCAGTTCCTGGCGGATTGCCATCTGCAGGATATCCGGGTTTTCTTCCATTACATATGTCTCGATCGACTGCCTGTTTTCGGGAGGAGTCATGATCGTTGACAGGTCGCGGATGCCGGCCATGGACATGTGCAGCGTCCGCGGGATCGGTGTTGCGGAGAGGGTCAGCACGTCCACCTGGGATTTTAACGTCTTCAGCTTTTCCTTGTGCTTGACGCCGAACCGCTGTTCCTCGTCGATAATGAGAAGGCCGAGGGTTTTGAATGAGACATCCTTGGCCAGAAGGGCATGGGTTCCGATGATGATGTCGACATCGCCGCCGGCAAGTTTGGTTTTGGTATCCTTGATGTGCTTCTGTGACCTGAAGCGGGAGATCATGTCTACCGAGATGGGGTAGTCCGAAAACCGCTTCCTGAATGTGTTATAGTGCTGCATGGCGAGAATGGTTGTTGGAACCAGTATCGCGGTCTGACGTCCGGCCATGGACGCCTTAAACGCGGCCCGTATGGCGACTTCGGTCTTTCCGAAGCCGACGTCTCCGCAGACAAGGCGGTCCATAGGCCGTGTCGACTCCATGTCGTCTTTCACGTCCTCAATCGCAGTCAGCTGGTCGGGGGTCTCCTCATACTCAAACTGCGTCTCAAATTCCTCCTGCCAGGATGTATCCGGCGGATACTGAAACCCTTTCAGTGCCTGACGCTTCGCGTAGATCTCGATAAGCTCACCGGCAAGCTCCTCGACGGACTCCTGCACCTTCTTCTTGATCCTGTTCCAGGCCGATTTCTTGCCGAGTGAGTCGATCCGCGGCGCCTTGCCGTCCAGACCCACATACTTTTGTATCATATTCAGCTGATCAAGCGAGACGAAGAGTCTGTCGCCGTCCGCGTACTCGATCAGCAGGAAGTCGCGCTCAAAACCGCCAGCGCTCATTCTCTCAATTTTCTTGAACACACCGATGCCGTGGTTAACGTGCACCACATAATCGTCAGGCGACAGGTCAAGAAAAGACTCAAGCGGTTTGGAACTCCGCTTCTTGAACGATTTCCTTCGGCGGTAGCTCTTGCCGAAGATATCGTGATCGGTTAGAAGAAGGGTCCGGTTGGCGGAGATCTCGAGGCCTGCTGAATATGACGAGAGAGATATGTGAAGTTGAGCCGGTTTATCGTCGTTCATGGATGGGGAAAATTCCTGCAAAAGATCCTGCAGGCGGCGCGCCTGGCCGTCAAACGCGGTAGAGATGATAATGGACCAGCCTTCGTTGATCCGTGATGAGAGTTCCTCACGCACGGCGCCTATCTTGCCGTGAAAGGTCGGTATGCTCTTTAAATCTGGTCGGAACGCATCCGGTTTGGATGTAAACGTCTGGAGCGTGACCGCCGATTCCATGACACGGTTAAAATCAGCTGTTTCCAGGAGAACATCCGGCGCCGCGTGTATGTATTTGGATTTTCTGTGTGCGAGTTCGGAAAATGTCCGTATGGTCGAGTCGCGTTTCGCGAGTATCTCGGGACGGTCAAGGACAAAGACACTCGTCCCTTCAGGAAAATATGACGAAAATGGTGCGTTTTCGGTTGCCAGGGGAAAGAGGTCGTGTATACCGTCAATATCTTCCGGCAGCGTTCCCCGCTCGACGGACTCCTGCAGTGCCTCGGGAAGTTTCCGTCCCTCTACAACGCCCTTTCTGCAGACGCGGACAAGCTCTGCTCGCTCGGCATCAGTAAGGAGAATCTCCCTTCTGGGCACGATGGTTATCGTTTCGACGGTCTTCCGGGAGATTTGTGTTTCCAAATCGAACATGCGGATGGTCTCGATCTCGTCCCCGAAAAAGTCTATACGTACCGGCGATGGGGCCGAGGGGGCAAAGATATCGATGATGCCTCCCTTGACCGCGAAGGTACCGTATGCATCGACCCGCTCCTCACGGGTATAGCCGTACGAGGCCAGTGTCTGTATGACATCGTCAAATGGGTACTCCTCGCCCGCGTTCAGACGGAGCCCGGAGATGGAGAGTCGCTTCGGCGCAACTACCGTTCGCATAACAGCCTCTACATCGGTCACGATTATCACCGGCTCGGCCGAAAGGAGCGCGTACAGTGCACTTATCCGCTCCCGCTCGATATGCTGTGCGGGAAGGACATATTCGTACGGAAGAATATTCAACGAAGAAAAGAGATAGAGCGAATCGGTACCGACAAGCGAAGAGAGGTCGTTCAGGAATTCGGCGGCCCGGGTGGATGTTGGACAGATGACGACAAGCGGTGAAGGGGTTTCCGTATAGTACGATGCCGTTAACAGCGGGAAGGACGAGGGGGCGATGCCTTCAACAAAGGCTCCGTTTCCCGTTCCGGTTACGTGAGCATGAAACCGTCGATATTCGTCAGTTGCCCGGTAGGAGTCGATGATGGACTGTAACAGCATTCTTCCCTGTCCTTTTTGCGGACGCGTGCCGCTCACGTATACTAACGGACATAACAACGGGTGACCTTTACAGAGGCAAACATTTTTTCAAACAGGAACATGCCGGCCTTTTTTTAAGGTTCCTTATTGACAAATACCTGCCCGGACGTTTCATAATTACTCTGCATCAATTTCCCCGTGGAGGCCCGGTACATGAAGAGCTCGGATAATCAGGAACAGATACTGTCAGGACTTATCGTCGACGGTCTGAGCGGGTATCGTAAGCTGCTTGCGTCGTTTCTGTGCAGAAAGGCGGAACTCGACGACGAAAGCATACGGATAATCAGGGAATATAACAAGAAGGGTGCGGTTGTCTTTGCGTCGTTCCAGTCTTCCAACATAGCGCTTCTGATGCTGTTCAAACTCTTTCACAAGAACGGACTCACGCTTCCGAAGATCGCGCTGGAGTTTAACCCGGTACTCCTGCAGACGGTGTCGTATGTCATCAAACGGATCATCAGAAGAATACGCCAGCCGTTCGGTCGCAGCGGGTTTCTGTTTGGTGCAGACAAAATAAAGGAAGAGCTTGATGAAAACCGTCCCCTTGTCTTCTCCATGATTTCTGACGCCTTCTTCCTGAAACGCTACATGGAAAAGAAATACGACACGCTCTACTACCTTGTCGAACTGCAGCGGAACTATGACCGCGACATCTTTATCATCCCCCAGACGATCTTCTGGACGCGCAAACCTGACACCTCCGTCCGGCTCGATGCAGACTGGAGGGCGTCTGCGGATAAAACATTTTTGCAGGCGTTTTTTTCGTCCTTTACCCCGTCATATGTTCATATGATCGAGCCGCTGAACCTCCGCGAGCTGCTTCTGGAACATGTAGAAAAATCAACCGAGGATATAGTCCATCTGCTTCGTGACAGACTGATCGAATTGCAGCAACATGAGCAGCGTGTCGTACTGGGGCCGGTCCTTGCGCCCAAACACGAGATGATGGAGCGGGTTCTCTATCACCGCAACGTGAGCAGTGTAATCCGCCGGATTGGCGCAGACGAAAACATACCAGAAAAGAATCTCAAGCGGAAGGCCTACTCCTACTACAGGGAGATCGCGGCGGACTTTTCAATCCGGTATATACGGTTCTTCCTCGTCATACTCGACTGGATGTTCCGCAAGATTTTTTCCGGTATCAAGCTTTCCGATACCTTTCTCTCCACGATCAAGGAGGCATCAAGAAGTGGGTCGGTTGTTCTCGTGCCGTGCCACCGCAGCCACATGGATTATCTTATATTGTCTTATACTTTCTACAAGAACAGAATCATTCCGCCGCATATCGCCGCGGGAGTCAACCTCTCGTTCTTTCCGTTGGGAAACATATTTCGTCATTCAGGCGCGTTCTTCATCCGGCGGTCGTTCAAGAACCTCAAGCTTTATCCGGTTATCTTCAAACAATATGTCAAGACGCTGGTGATGGACCGCTACCAGATAGAATTTTTTATTGAGGGGGGGCGAACCCGAACCGGACGCCTGCTCGCTCCGCGTCCGGGCCTTCTCAGTTTTCTTATTGAGGCAGTTGAGGAGGGGTATGCGGATGATCTCACCTTCGTGCCGATATCCATCAATTACGACCGCGTGCTCGAGGAAGGTGCCTATCACGCCGAGGTGAAAGGCAGGGCGAAGAAGCGTGAGAACATTGGCCAGATCCTCTCCGGATGGAAGTTCCTGAAAAAGGATTACGGCTATGTCTATGTGAGCGCCGGAGAACCGTTGTCCCTGGTCCAGATGCGTGAACAGGTGTCACGCGACGACCTTGTCCCGTTTATCGGCAAGCGCATCATGCAGGAGATCGCAGACGCGGTCACCGTGTCGCCGGTTGCCTTCATGACGCTTTCAATGCTCCTGCAGCGCCAGCGGGGCTTTGCGAAGGAAGCGGTACTGTCTACGGCGACTGTCCTTTTCGACTATATACTGTTTGCCGGTATAGACCGCGCGCACGTGTTTGCAGAGAAAAGCCTGGACGAGATCTTTGCCGATGTCCTCAAGAGCTACATGGACGACGGCATCATAGAAGAGCTTGACGCTGACGGCATGCCCCAGAAAATATATCACATAACGAATGACAACCGGCGGCTCGTATCATTTTACAAAAACAGCATCTCACACTACTTTCTGCCGCTTTTCATTACCGCAAACTGCATACTGCGCCGTTCGCAGACACCCTATACGCGTGATTCACTTGCATCCGATTACGCCGAGTTGCTCGGTTTTCTGTCTCATGAGTTTGTCCTGGAGAAGGAGGACGGACAGAAGTCCCGGGCGGCTTGCGGCAGGGTATGCGACGGCTTTCTGAAAGAAGGAGGCTTTATCGATGACGAAAAGCTCGCTCCAGCTTCCGACAAAGCCAGGACGGAACAGCTCTGTATCATTGCAAAGGGATTTCAGGACATCGTGGAATCATACTACATCACGTACGACACGCTTGCGGGCATACAGCAAAAGAAGATACCCGTTTCCGAGTTGATGAGGCGGATCGGTGAGCATGCGAGTGCCCTTGAGTTTACGGACAAGGTCTCCACGATCGAATCCATTTCGGTTCCTGTTTTCAGGAATGCGCTTACGTATCTGGAGGAGAAGAAAATTATCGAAGAGGAGCATCTTTCCCGCAAGAAGAGCAGAATAACGCTTGTAGACAGAGACGCGCTGATACGTGAACATGAACGCGTGCAATCATTTATAGTTCGGAAAGGAGTGTAACATGAAGAAGGAAATTCTGAAGCAGATTGAACACTCGCAGGAAAACGAGATAACCGAATACCACATCTACATGAAACTGTCCAGGGTCACAAAAAAGGCAGAAAACGCTGAAGTGCTTCGCAGCATTGCCGAGGAGGAGAAGTCTCATGCTGATATCTGGAAAAAGTATACAGGAAAAGACGCCAGGCCGCGGAAGCTTGAGGTCTTCTTTTACTACTGGATATCGCGGATATTCGGCCTTACCTTCGGAATCAAGCTGATGGAACGGGGAGAGGAGGAGGCCCAGATTAATTACGATGCCATTTCCGTCGACGTGCCTGAGGCCAAACAGATATCCATAGATGAAAACGGCCACGAAAACAAACTGATCGAAATGCTCGACGAAGACCGTCTCAAGTATATGGGGTCAATCGTACTCGGCCTGAACGATGCCCTGGTGGAACTCACCGGCGCACTCGCCGGACTGACCTTTGCCCTTGCCAACACGCGCCTCATCGCGGCGGCAGGACTCATAACCGGGATCGCTGCGTCATTTTCCATGGCGGCGTCTGAGTACCTTTCCAACCGTGCAGAGGGTAACGACGCCGTGTCAGTGAAGTCTGCGGTCTATACCGGTATCGCGTACATAATCACGGTCGTGCTCCTTGTGCTTCCGTACTTTATCTTTAACAATTATCTGATCTGTCTCGCGTGTACCATGTGCATCGCGTTACTCATAATATTTCTGTTTAATTATTACATTTCGGTCGCCCGTGACTTCAAGTTCTTCCCGCGGTTTGCGGAAATGGCATTGCTCAGTATCGGCGTTGCCGCGATAACATTTGTTATCGGCTTTGTGATACGGACCGTAATGGGAGTGGAAGTCTGAAGAGACTTCCACATACCGCAGCGCAATGCCATTTCTCGCACTGAGTCAGGCGCTGACCTTCTGAAGCGCCTCCTCGTCCTTCCTGGCCATAAGGTAGCGAATCTGGTTTCCGACGATCTTCACGCGCGAACGCTGGGTGCCGTCCTGCGCCTGCCATCTGTCCTGACGGAGATTACCCATGACCATCAGCCGCTTACCCTTGCGGACGCGTTCCGAACATGCAAGTGCGATCTGGTCCCAGGTCTCCACATCGATAAACGATACCTGGTTTTCCTCCGAGTCGGACTTATGCGTCACCGACAGAGAGAAGTTGCATACCGTTTTCCCGGTCTTGGTTTTCTTGATGAGCGGATCCTGTGTTACAAAGCCCTCGATTGTTGCCATAGATAAATTTGACATCGTGTTTCTCCTGTAATGGTTTTATGCCGGCGTTTGCATGTATAAACGTTTGAGGGACCGGAATTTACGGAATAATTTTTTTTATTTGTCAAATTATGAAAAAAACAACTGCGGAACATACTTTACAACATGACGATACGGCAGACAATTGGCAGACGAGTTACCGCTGGGGGAGCCATGTACACGACACTACGCCGTCCGCTCTATTACCTGTCCCGGAAAAAGCTGCTGTTCGGGGGAGGTATATGCGCCCTCCTTGTTGTCGATCTGTTGCAGCTTCTGGTGCCGCGGATCGTCAAGAACATCCTCAACGATCTCATGGTGTTGGATCCGTCGGACCTTTTCCGGCTCTTTTCCATGATCATGGCGATCGCCCTGGGTATCGGTTTCTTCAGGTTCTGCTGGCGCATGATGATCATACGCACGGCCTTCTACGTTGAGGAGAAGCTCCGCAACGAGCTGTACGCCCATTATCTCACGCTCGACAGGACGTTTTACGACAAAACGAACAGCGGCGAGCTGATTGCGCTTGCCACGAATGACCTGCAGGCCGTTCGGATGATGTTCTCGATGGGGGTTATCGGTTCGTGCGACGGCATTTTTCTGACGGTTCTCTCCATTCTCTTCATGCTCTCGATGGACCCGGTGCTGACGCTTTATGTGCTCATTCCGCTGCCGGTTATTACCGTCTTCATACTTCTTTTGGGAAAGCAGATCTACGGCCGCTTCGCCGCCGTACAGGAGAGCTTCTCCCGGCTGACCGCCCGCATACAGGAGTATATAAAGGGACCACGGCTCATTAAGAACTTCATGCTGCAGCATTACTCAACAGAGGACGTCGGCGGTTTTTCGTCCGACCTGTTTAACCGCAACATTCATCTGATAAAGATTTGGGGCATGCTCTTTCCGCTTATGCTTTTCATCACGGGGCTTGCCTCGGCGCTGGTCGTCCTTATCGGCGGCCGGCTTGTAATTTTTAGAAGCCTTACGATCGGCGAGTTTGTGGCGTTCACCAGTTATATCAGCATACTCGCGTGGCCGATGATGGCGATCGGCTGGGTGATGAACCTCTTCCAGCGCGGCCGTGCCTCACTTGAGCGGATCAATGCGCTCCTGGATACACGGCCATCCATTACCGGCGGCGAAAATACCAATCTGGACCGGACTTGTGACGTTGTCAGAATGGACGGTGTCTCATTTCGCTATCCCGATGCACAGACTGACGCGCTTCACGACATCTCGCTTTCCATCAGTGAGGGTGAGCGTATCGGCGTTACCGGACGGACTGGTTCCGGAAAGACCACCCTGGTGCGTCTGCTGACCCGTCAGTATGATCCCAGGCTCGGTACGCTGTATCTGTTTGGAACGCAATACCGTGATCTGCCGCTTGCCCTTCTCAGAAAGGAGATATCCCTTGTGCCGCAGCATACAGTGCTCTTCTCCGAGACGGTCGGCCAGAACATCACCTTCGCCGAGGAAAACGTACCCGAAGCCGACATCGAACGAGCGGCAAGACTCGCCGAGCTGCATGAGACGGTACTGTCGCTTCCTGACGGGTATGACACGATGCTTGGCGAACGGGGAGTGAACCTCTCCGGCGGACAGAAGCAGCGCCTTTCCGTAGCCCGCGCCCTCCTTGAACCGACCAGCCTTGTCATACTCGACGATTCGTTTTCGGCGGTCGATACAGCCACGGAGAAAAAGATCCTCTCCAACCTGGAATCGCTCTTCGGCGCGGCGCTCATCATATCCCACCGGGTCTCAACTATCGCATCCTGCGACCGGATCATCGTTCTTGACGGCGGTACCGTCGCGGAAAAGGGCACTCATGAGGAACTGCTGGCGCTTGACGGACTCTATGCCGAACTCAACCGGAAGCAGGAACTCGAGCGTGAGGTAGAGAATGGAAGATAAGATATTCAGCAGGGACATCTACGCGCGGATACTGTCGTTCTCACGTCCATATGCTCGTTACTTTATCGGTGCAATCATCATCAGCCTTGCGGTCGTAGCGCTGGAGCTGTCCGTGCCGGTCATCACGCGCTATCTGGTAGACAACCACATCACCGCACGGTATCACGTCATAACCGACGCCGGGGATCTTTCCGTTACCGATACCCATCCTGACCTTTTTCTCCGCCTTTCCGGTTCCGTACAGGCGATACGCCATGACAAAATCGAGTATCTTCCTTCCGGGACATTCGAACGGCTGAAGGATGAGGGTGTCACTTCCGATACGCTCTATTATGTGACGGAACTTCCAGAC
>CAZAHA010000042.1:0-15342 GCA_964484915.1 uncultured Leptospirales bacterium | reverse complement strand
GCACGGGGTACCATCGTCAACGTTTACGGCGATTTCGCAGCCTGCTGCTGCCAGGCAAAGGGCAATAACGGCAGCCGGCAACATGTACCTGAGAAAATTCTTCATTCCACTGCTCCTTTTATGAATGTGTATGCACCCGAAACACAGCAGTGCAGATACAGCCGGTCAATCCGCGCATTGATCAGGAGCGCCCCGGCAGTCATCCTTTAACAACAACAGACGGAAAACTGATACAAGTTTTTGGAAATTTTTTACTTTACGGTATGTTCCGGCCGTTTCCAGCCGGGTTGATGAGGATAATGCTCAACACATGTTTTCTTGCCGCTTGTTTTTCTATCATCAGACGATCCATCAACCATCTGAAGACATGCGGCAATCGGCCAAATCGGTTCTGAACGGTTGTCGTTACCCCGCACGGTGTATTCCGCACGGCATCATGCTATGACGGTTCAAGCGCCGAAAGCAGCAGCTTCCACCAACGTTCGATTTCACCGATCTCCTCTGCTTGATCCGCGTCGACGGCATCCAGCTTCATTCCGCTGACCGTGTTCTCGAAATCATCGAGTGAACAGAAGAGCCCTTCCCTTTCAAGAAAATCCGAGATTTCATCGAGTGAACCGAAGGAGTAGAGCACCTTCCGGAACGTGGTGTCGGTGCGTATACGCTGCACAAACTGTTTTGCGTTTTTCATGGTTGATGTCATCACAGCCGCCTCAGGAGCATGATGATGTACAGGCTGAACAGTCCGAAGAGCACGGACTCCGTACGGAACGGTTCTGTGTAAAACGGTCAAGCGCACCGCCCATGAGTCCGGAAACGGCATCCGTTACAGACTGTTTCTCCGTATGGAAAACCGCTATGCCCCGCGATTGGAGAGCCTGCAGTGCGAGTACCCCAATCTGTACCGTTATGATACGGTCTATGGCGTTGTGCTCGAGAAACGACAGCAGATTTCCGTACCCGTCGCTGATTTTCTCCCTGCTTGCATATGTATACGAGTCGTTCGTGCTGTCGTAACAGATAAAGCCGTCGTTATACAGTCCGTCTCCAACTTGACTCTCTCTGCCGTTGTCGTCTGTCACCGGAACAAGTACCTTCATATTGTCTCCTCCATGCTGCCTGCAGCCAACAGTGGCCGCTTTTTGTCAGAATACAATACATTCACTGAGAATATCGCCGTATCCGGACATAATTTACATGGATGTAAATTGCTTCAAGATCTGCTGTTTCTGCCGTTTTCTCCTGAACACTGCTTGACCCCGCACGAAATTTGGCTATATTGCATACCATACGCTTCTTTCCACAGGAATAACATGAAACCTTTTGTACTTCTTTTTGCACTTATGCTGGGCGCATCCCCCTCTCTGGCACAGGGCCGTACTCTGACCAAAAGAATCGTGGTATTCACGCCGACCAGTAAAAATAACACCTACTGGCCAAGGGTTCGCGCGATACTTCAATCTGCGGCATCGGATCTCGGGATTGCGGTCGAGATATACGAGTTTGACGTATACGACCGCTTTGCAAAAGGAACCGAAGGGGTAAAGATCCTTAAACGAACGCCCAAACCCGACGGGGCAATTTTCTGCGTTGCCTTCGGCCAGACGATACCGCTGCTTGATGTGTCCGAAAAGCTTGAGATTCCGGTTTTCATACAGGGTCCCCTGTTTCAATCAGAACTCGAACAGATCGGGGGCCGGCCGCGGAAAAAATACAAGAGCTGGATCGGCTATTTCTACGATAACGAGGAGAAAAAGAGCGCCATCCTGGCCAAGACCCTCATTGCGGACGCAACAGGGAACAAGGCATTTGCGTCCGACGGCACACTTCATGTAATCGGCATCGGCGGCGACCGGACCTGGTTTGGGAGCGCCCTCCGGGAAAAGGGTTTACGGCACGCCGCAGGCCGTATACCATCGGTCATACTGCATCAGGTCGTTCCAACGATGTGGTCGCCTGCAGAGGCCCGCGCCAAGGCTACCGTTCTCATGAAGCGCTATCCGGAAACGTCGGTCATCTGGGCGGCAAGCGACCAGCTTGCTGTCGGCGCGTCTGCCGCTGCAGTAAAAAGCGGGAAAACCCCTGGCAGAAATGTCTTTATCGGAGGAGTGGACCTCTCGCCGGAAGGACTGCAGGCGGTACAGGACGGAACAATCCAGGCGACCGTTTCAGGACTACTGACAGGCTATGCCGAAATACTCGTATACCTGCATGATTACATCCATGGAATCGACTTTGCCAAAAAAAAGGGTACCGTTATCGAGTCTGCCGTATACAGCGCTACACGACACAATGCGGCAAAGTTTCAGTCGCTGTACGGTTCTGTTGATTCGATCAACTTCAAGCGCTTTTCCCGTGTTTACAACAGCCATGCACGGTACGATTTTTCTTTACAAACATTACGGAAGAGTATAGCAGAACACTGAGATGGCAACAAAATCTGATCCACGAAACGGGAAACCGCTGCACCCTGGAACACTGTCGGCCAGGCTGCTTGCATATGTTGTTATTGTCAGCACAGCACTGTCGATTTGTACCGCGATTATTCAACTTTTTGTCGAATACAGGATAGACATCGGCGAAATCGAGGACACCTTTTCCATTATACAGGAAACGTATGTACCGGCAATTGCGTCCAGCCACTTCTTTCTGGATACCGGGCAGACGAACATACTTCTCGAGGGGATTACTCTGCTGCCTGATATCGACTATGTCGAACTGGATGATGACTCAGCAACCGATTCCGGCCCCGTTTATACAATGGGCAGTAAAACAGCCCGGAACCATTCACACCGCAGTTTTGATCTTCTGTACTCCTATGATGGAACAGAACGGCAAGTCGGGACGCTTCAGGTATATGCGAGCCTCAGCAATATTGCCGACCGCACCTGCTCCCGAGCCGTCACACTGCTTGCGACGAACACTGCAGCGATCCTTATCGTATCGCTTTCTATACTGCTTATGCTCGACTTTTTCGTTATACGCCATCTGCGGACGATTTCCAGGGAGGTCAGATCGATCTCTTTCTCCCAAAAGGAGAGCAGGACCATTTCGCTTTCCAGGCCCCATCAGAACAAACGGGACGAGCTGGACGACATAGTCGACGCCGTCAACAAAATGCAGTTCCGCATGCGGGAAAGCTTTGATCATCTGAAAAAATCGGAACACGAACTGGAAAACAGCGTACATGAAAAGGAAACACTGCTTCGAGAGCTGTACCACCGTACCAAAAACAACATGCAGGTCATCAACTCGCTTCTCACGCTCCAGTCGTCACAGCTCTCCGACAACTTCACCATACAGAAAATGGTTACCGATACCCAGAACAGAATCAATGCGATGTCACTTGTGCACAAGATGCTCTATCAGTCACAGGACCTTTCCCATATCACCATGCCGGATTACTGTGAAACGTTATGCAGAAACGTCATCAACAGTTACGGCAGGACAGAAACAGTACATCTTAACTGCAATATTGAGGATATACGCATAACACTGGACAGTGCAATCCCGCTGGGCCTGATCCTGAATGAGCTGCTCGCAAACTCCCTGACGCATGCGTTCAGCAGGCGCGAGAGCGGCATCATATCAATTTCCATGCAGATAACAGAAGGAAACGAGATACGGCTGGTATACAGGGACAACGGAATCGCACCTGAAAACGGCTTTGACTTCCGTACTCAACAGACGCTTGGACTCAGCCTGATATATTTAATCGGAGAGGAACAACTGCGGGGCCATGTAGATTTTTCCGTCCAGGACGGCGTTGTCTGCACAATTACAGTCCCGGGATCGAGAATCCTGGAGTGACACCGAAACGGTGAACCCCTACCCGGCCGGATACATCCGTACGGTATTCACAAAGTTGGTAAAGAGCGTCCGCCCAACCTGTGTATACGCTTCCTCGATCGCGGAAAACTGTTCAAGCAGCATACTGCTGTCAAGCTGTTTCAGGTCGTCGTCCTGTGCACACCATTCCGCAAGCATCTGTCTGGTAAGCTCAAAGTGGCACTGTATACCATACGCAGACCTGCCGTACCGTACGATCTGGTTCTGGACCGCGTTCCCTGTTCCCAGAAGTGTCATCCCGCCGGTCAGTACAACGGTCTCGCCGTGCAGCTGAAACACCCGAAACGGGGACTCGATGCCGTCTGTGAGCGGGTCACGCATCCCGTCTCCGGTGAGATCAACCGTATAGGGGATCCCGTCCGGAGAAAAGAAACCGACCTCCTTCTGCGGACTCTTCACCACGCTGCCGCCTGCGGCCTTCACGAGAAGCTGTAACCCCAGGCAGATACCCAAACAGGGCATTCCTCCCTCAAGGGCCTGTTGCAAGTATGCAATCTCCGATTGTATCTTTGGAGTGAGGTCGTTGGCGCTGTCTGGTCCCCCCAATACGATGAGGGCGGAAAAGTCATCTGTCGGCGGAAGCGTTTCACCGGCGTCGAGGTCGACCGTGACCGAATCCACCTGCTGCTCGAAGAGGACATGGTCCAGGATGCCGGGCCCCTCCCTTGAGATGTTTTTCAGTATGAGGATGTCATTCATTCTGCTTTTCTCCTTTTCCTCCGTTTGTTTGCGGTGCCGCTTCCTGATCATATGGTGTGCATCATACGCATCCTGTCAAGACAACCGGCGGCGCACGTATACGGATAGTTATCCACGTTTTATCGTATTGTTTCTCGGCGGGCATGCCCGATGCCGTATCCGTTGAAGGGTCCGATTATGTATGTCATTGCAAACAGGTAGTAACAGTTTTGTCAGGTTTTGCTTCTGCCATTGTATTTCTGTTTCTGTACTGTCATCCGTTGGTAAGCAAAACGGAGTACTCGCGTATGTCTGGATATGCGTTCCCGGACATGACCTCATTGCCCAGTTCGACACTGGTCAGGTAGTCCGACGCAGCGGATACCGTATCTTGAAAAAAAGGGCTCTGGCACCGCACCCCTTTCGGTGCCAGAGGTCACCATACGGTACCGGAATGTGTCTACGGCGCCAGAGGACGGTATACGCTGCCGGAGGTTACCGTACGGCAGACACGGCAGCGTTATCCGTAGAATTCCCGCAAAAACCGTCCGGTATGACTCTCATTGCATAGAACGATCTCTTCCGGTGTCCCCTCAAAGACGACCTCTCCTCCGCGCAAGCCGCCTTCGGGACCCATGTCGATGATCCAGTCTGCGGTTTGGATGATGTCCAGGTTGTGTTCGATTACGATGACCGTATTGTCCCGCACGACGAGCCGGGCGATGATCTCCTTCAGCTTTTCGATGTCCGCCATATGCAGCCCGGTCGTCGGCTCGTCCATAACGTATACGTTTCCCGTCTTTGATAGCTCAGACGCCAGTTTGATCCGCTGCGCCTCACCGCCTGAGAGGGTATTCAGCCCCTGACCGATCTTGAGATACGACAGCCCGACCTCATCAAGTACCGTCAGCTGCTTTTGTATCTTTCTTCCCGAAAAGAACTCGCGTCCCTCACGTACCGACATCTCGAGCACGTCAAAGATCGATTTGCCGCGGTATGTCAGTTTCAGCACCTCATCGCGGTAGCGGCGGCCGCCGCACCCGGAACAGACGACGGTGATGTCGTCGAGGAAGCTCATCTCGACGGTGACGAACCCGTTTCCCCTGCACTCCGGGCATGCCCCCGTGGAGTTAAAACTGAAAAGGCCGGGGTCACTTCCGGTTGCGGCAGCAAACTCCTTCCTGATGGCATCGAACATCCCGGTGTAGGTCGCCGGATTTGACCGCGGACTGCGTCCGGCCGGCGACTGGTCGACGACTACGGCGCCAGGATACTGTTTCACGAATACATCGTGGATGAGGCTGCTCTTGCCGCTTCCTGCCACGCCGGTCACACAGGTAAGCACACCCCGGGGGATGGATACGGCAACGTTTTTGAGGTTGTGGACCGATGCGTTGTCGATGCGGAAGTATCCGCACGGCTTCTTCCGCCGGCATGCGGTCTCTGGCACCCGGGCAAGATACCGTCCGGTGACACTCGTTTCAAGCGGCATCTCTGACACCGGACCGGAATAGACGACCCCGCCGCCGTGTACGCCGGCACCGGGACCGATGTCCACGATCCACTCGGAGGCGCGGATGATGTCCGGATCGTGCTCCACAACGAAGACCGAGTTTCCCCGGTCACGTATCTGGTAGAGCATGTCGATGAGCTTTCTCGTGTCCCGCGGATGGAGACCGATGGACGGTTCGTCCAGGATGTACATCATGTCCACCAGGTCGCAGTCAAGCTGCCGGGCCATCTTGACCCGCTGGGACTCGCCTCCCGAAAGGGAGCCGACTGTCCGGTTGAGCGAAAGGTATCCCACACCTATCTCGATGAGGCGGGACAGTTGTGTTCTGACCTTCCTGATAATCGGTTCCGAGAACTCCTCCGTTACCGTCGACAGAAACGAGTCCAGCTCCGTAAGCTCCATCAGAACACATTCGTCGAGCGAGCGGCCGTTTACCGTAACGCTCCTGGCACGTTCGTTTATGCGGGTTCCGCGGCAGTCGGTACAGTCGGCATGGACAAAATACCTGTTGTATGCATTCCTGCGCTCTGCGCTTAACGCTTCCTCCCCCTTCGCGAGATGGAGCCGCTCAAGCTTGTGCACGATGCCCTCGAAGTTCTTGGTATAGGTACCTGCTCCGTGCTCCTTTTCCACCGGGATCGCCTCGGCATACAGGAGCCGTTCCTGATCTTCTGCACTGAACTTTCCAACCGGAAGATCGTTGTCAAAGAGGTTCAGTCCCACAAGCTCACGCCAGTTCCATCCGCCGACGCGGTAATCGGGATGGTCTATCGCCCCTTCCCGGAGCGTTTTGTCCCAGTGTACCATACGGTCCACGTCAATCGTGATGCGACTTCCCATTCCCCTGCACAACGGACACATGCCGTCGGGATGGTTAAACCCGAAACACGTTGACGGCCCGACAGACGACGTCCCGCGACGCGAATAGAGCAGGCGTAGGTGGGTTTAAATCTCCGTTGCTGTTCCGACCGTGCTTCTGATGTTGCTACCCATCCGTTTCTGGTCTATAACGATGGCAGTGGAGATGTTTCGGATATCGTCAACATCAGGCCGGCTGAGTTTCGGCAGGCGCCGACGGGCAAACGTGGAGAATGTTTCCACCAGCTGCCGCTGTGCCTCAGTATAGATCGTATCAAAAAGCAGGGACGATTTGCCGGAACCCGACACGCCGGTGAAGACGGTTACCGTGTGCCGCGGGATAGTGACCGTGACTCCCTTCAGGTTATGTACGCGGGCATTGGTGACGGCAAGCGGGGCGGGTATGTATGCGTTGTGCGGATTCTTCATACGTACAACTCTCCTTTTCCTTTACAGGTTTTTGCTCATTAAACTGAAAAGTAAAAAAGGATAATTGTATTTTTTCGACAATCCGCCACTTTTGCGGATTAATTGATGAAGTAGTCCGAATAGACATGTTCACAGGAAAACAGCTCTCCAGGAGACATGCCGCTAAACTCACGGATTTCACGTATAAAGTGTGGCTGGTCATAGTAACCGCACGCGTATGCCAGTTCGGTAAGCGGCATCCGTCCGTTCATGAAGGTACGGAGCACATGCTGAAACCGCACCACACGGAGAAACATCTTGGGCCGAAGACCGACATACAGGGCAAACTTCCGTTCCAGAAACTTCGCGTTCACGTCAAACAGGGAACAGAGATCGTCCACGGTTATCTGTCCGCACGTTCTCGTGACCGCCTGGATGATGCCGTCCATCAGCCGGTACTCCGGACGGTACCGTGTATGCATCTGTCCACTCAGAAACGACTCGACTACAGTGATCCGCTCCATTGATGTTTTCGCGCCGGCGACCATGTCAAGGAGGCTGTCCGACCGGCTGCCAAACACATCGTCAACATGAACGCTGGTGTCTGCTACCTCCTTCAGGGCAAACGGTACAAAGACCGCGGCACCCAACGGCTTCAGCAGCACGGACATCAGCCGGGTACGCCTCAGCTGGATAATGTCATGATAACCGCTCTTCTGCCCGCAGAGCGAGACACTGGGCTCCGGTGCGGCGCTGGTTGAACAGTACAGATCGTCGCCGAAGTTAATCAAAAGCTCCACGAGACCGTTTGGTATGACACGGTGTAAACCGCCGCCAAGACAGCCGGTACTTTCGGACTCGACGATCCAGTAGTAGTGGACATACGGCGCAAGATGCGGTGAGGGCGCAAACACTTCGATTTTCATGGTGCCCAGGATACCGCAGGCCACGGAAGAAACAACTACAAATTGAATGACCGGATACGTTCTACGGCATATTGCTTTTTACCAGCGCCCCCGTCAGCATTTCGGACAGTGTGTCGATCCATTCGTCAACATCCTCCACTTTCGCTGTCCGGTACATGGGTGAGAAGGCGGCCCCCAGAAAGAGGTGGTAGAGCGTAACGCACTTGCCGACATCAGCACACGAAAGAAACCCGGCATACTGCTGAAAGAGTGAATGCAGAAACTCCTCCTCAAGGGCCTGGTACTTTTCATGCAGCGCGTATGCGCGTCCGTCCATCATGACGAATTTCTCGATCTCGCGGTTCAGGTCTCCGTTTTGTCTGTACGCCTCATACGTTTCCGCAACCGTCTGACGGAGCGCCGCCCGTATCTGCGCCCTGTTCTGCAGTGTTTCGCCCCTGAACGGATTATCATGTATACGCCCAAGCAGCTGTGCATAATAGGCCTCCAGCCCTTCAAGGAAGATATCATACTTGTCCTTGAAATGGGCGTAGACGCTGCCAACCGATACTCCGGCCCGTTCCGCGATCATTGTTGTGGTTGATGCATCGAAGCCGTATGTTGCGAAAACATCCATCGCGCTTTCAATTATCGTCCTGCGCGTACGCTTTGACCGCTTCTGCTGTGGTTCGGGAATCTTCACGTTCCGTGCCATATCGTACTCCACTGATGTAATGTGAAATTCTCAATAATACTGGAGATCCTGTCAAGCAAAATGAAATTTGAATTCAGTTTCAATTTTTTATTGACACCAGAATGCTTTTTCCGTATCGCGTTATTTGAATGTGAATTCATTTTTAAAAATAAAGAGGCCTGTCATGAAAAGGAATGTACTGCCGTTATCTCTTCTGGGTATCGGTGCACTCTGCCTTCCGTTCACCTGGTTTTATACCGGTAATCCCGTCTGTGCGTGGATCGCAATAACGGCGCTTTTAACCGCCGTTACTCTGGCACCGTCGTGGAAATACCTTTCAGCGATCTGGCTGCTGCAAACGGCGGCCGTATTCATACGCCTGTACGGCGCCCTTCCGCTGCCGGTCATCTCGGCGGAGGCAGTACTGTACGGTATCCTTCTGACGCTGCCGTTTGCCGTGCATCTCACAAGCGACGGCCGTGTTCCGTTCGGTATACGCGTTCTTGTTTTTCCGGTTACCCTCTACTGTATCGAGAGTGTCCTCGCCGTTTCGCCCCTTGCTTCATTCGGCGCGCTCGGTTACTCCCAGCGGCACAACCATGCCCTGCTCCAGTCCGCATCACTTTTCGGCGTCTCGGGGATATCGTTCGTCATAGCCGTTACCGCATCCGCTCTGTCCGGACTCGTGCGGCCGTCACGGACCGTCCGGACAACTGCAGCCTGCGTGTGCGTCTGTGTAATCATCCTTCACACATGGGGCGCGATCCGGGAGGGGGCACCAGCGGCAGAAGAGAGTTCCGTCCGGATAGCGGCCGTCCTTCCTGACCTTGACCTTTACGGCCCCGTTTACGGTCCCCGTAAAATACTGGGTATGGATCTGCGTCCCGGAACAGAAGATGCGCGCAGGCAGGCAGCGATGATCTTCAACGCAAACACCGACGACATTCTCTGCCGGGCCGGACAGGCATGCTGGAAACGGATCTTTTCTGAATGGTTTCCGGCAACAAGCTATATTCACGCGAACGCGCCGGAGTTTGAAGTCTATCCGCTTCAGAAAAAGGATCGCTGTGATATCTGGATTCCGGTTAAGCTCAATGATTAACTGAAGATGAAGCTGCAAAATGTTACAGGGTGTTTCAAGCTTTTTGAGCTGAAGCGGAATAACCGTGACTGAAGTCACCAAAACGGATACTGAGAAATGAAGATGAGGAAATATTTATGACAAAACAGGAAGAAGCATATTACACAGAACATTCAGCTATGACAACTCCCGGCAGATATGCAGGCTGGAGTGCTGATCTGCCGTCATCACCGGACACGCTGGCAAAACTGGTACAGAGAAACATGCTGCATATGCACTGGAGTGAGGCGTACGGTGTGCCCAAAAGTAAGGAGCAGTGGAAAGAGGCGAGTTCACGTTTCTTTGAAACGATGATCTCCGTACTCGCACAAAAAGGGTGGAATGATTTTTCACAGGAAAAACCGTATGAGAAACGGTTAACCGGTACGTGCAGGGACTTTTCTCTTTTTATGAGTGCGCTCTGCATCGAAGCGGGTATTTCGGCGCGGGCACGCTGCGGGTTTGCCACCTATTTTGGAAGCGATGTCACAACCTATGAAGATCACTGGTGCTGTGAATACTGGAACAGTGAAAAGGGACGGTGGGTACGGTATGATGCCCAGATAGACGGATTCCAGAGTGAGAAACTCGGGATCAGTTTTAACACGGCTGACCTCCCGGACACGGCGTTTTACGACGGGGCGCAGGCCTGGCGGCTGATAATAGAAGAGGGAAAGGATCCGGACAGCTTCGGAATCTTTGAGATGCGCGGCTACCGTTTTGCCGCTTCAAACCTGGTACGGGATCTGGCGGCATTAAACAAAATGGTACTTCTGCCCTGGGACATGTGGGGAATCATGGGGTATCCGGAGGATGAGACTGATGAGGCGTTCCGGTTTCTTGATACGGTTGCGAAGGCAATAACTGACAGTGACGATGATGCAATCCGTAATCTCTACCTGGATGACCGCCTGCGGGTTCCCGGTACAATACAGACATTCAACGGAAAGGAGATGGAACCGTGTACATTGCCTGTCAGCTGAAATCAGTATTAATAAACCTGTATGCTATACGATAATGATTAACCAATTATGACCTGCCCGGTCTCATACGGCAGGCCATAACTGAAACTTCACTGCCGCCGCGCCATGGATTCAGCGTGGTACAGGTTTTCAGGCGTCTTGTTCAACCTTGAAAACAACAGGCATCAATCCATCCGTACAGCAGGTGATAGCGACTCCATCCTGTTTTATCCAGGGAAACGCCCCGCCGGCCATAACTGCCATAACATCCTTCTGAATGTCGGCCCATGCCCATGAACAGAAGTTCTCCGGAACATCAGTATGGTTTTTAACCAGAAATTCATCACCGACACTGAACCTGGGACAACCGGTACAGTTCTCCGGCAGATCCAGGCTGCAATACTCATTGACAAGCTCATTGTGATATAGCTTTTTTATAACAGTAATCCTGCATGGGTTCATTAATATATAATCTCCAGAAATTGAATATATCGAGCTGTTTTTATAGGAGTGCCGGTTTTGGTGCAATAGAAAAAAGAGGATGTGTAAAGAGGAATTTAATGAAAAGACCTGAATGGCTTGATGTGCATGAATATCCGTTTATGGACCACTATTTTTCTACACCAGCCGGGAGCATGCATTATGTCGATGAAGTTGCGGGAGATCCCATCCTGTTTGTACACGGGAATCCCTCCTGGTCGTTTGAATTCAGAAGGTTCATAAAAATACTGTCCAGAACGAACCGGTGTATCGCGCCCGATCATATCGGATTCGGTTTGTCAGAGAAGCCTTCCGGCTGGTCGTATCTTCCCCGGCAGCACGCCGAAAACCTTGGTGTTTTTCTGGAATCACTCGATCTTCATGACATCACCATGGTTGTTGGAGACTGGGGCGGCCCTATCGGCCTCTCCTATGCGCTGGAACATCCGGAACGGGTCAGGAATATCGTTATTACCAATACCTGGCTCTGGCCGGTGAATCGTGATTGGTATTATCAGTTATTCAGCAGGAGCATCGGCGGTCCTGTCGGACGGTATCTTATACGGAAGTACAATCTCTTTACCAGGGTCCTTGTGCCGCGATTATACAGGAAAAGGGAGCGGTTGACGCCGAACCTGCACCGCCATTTTGTTATGCCGTTTAGTACGCCCGGTGAACGGAAAGGCCCTGCTGTCTTTCCACAGCAGATAACCGGTTCTTCAGCCTGGCTGCACTCGTTATGGAACAAACGTAATAATCTGAACAATAAAAAAATCGTCATAGTCTGGGGCATGAAGGATATGGGGTTCAGGCAGAAGGAGTTGAACCAATGGGTCTCTGCGTTTCCGCACGCACGGGTCATGCGTTTATCGGACGCCGGCCATTTCGTAGCCGACGAACGACCGGATGACCTGCTTGATGCGATCATGATAATCCTGTAAGTGGTATCGTTGTATCAGCGCTGACAGTGTATCTGTTTGAACAGTGAAATACGACCGGTTACCCGCTGGAAATCATATGCCGTTTGTAATCTGCAATAAACAAACTGGTTGTTTTGCTTGAGATTAAGAGTGCATGCGCTATTATAAATAGTATATGGCTTTACTCTGGCATCTGTGCTTCAAATAGGATGTTTTTTTGAGAAACACTCCTCATCTCGCCGTCTTCGAACCATTCGTAATAAAAGTATACGGTTGAATAGTACAATTCCGCGGTAATTTCAACTGTGTATTTTTTTCCCTCTTCCGGCGGGTCGAACCGGTCTGTTTCGACTGTACCTGAAAAGCCGGAAACCGTGAACTTCAACCGTTCGCTTTGCAGCGGTATGCCGACGTAATCGGTTGTCTCGTCCGCGTCGCAGTCACCGATTTCAGCATCTCCGTATGTGATATCTTCAAGATCATAGGCGGACTCATTTGCAACCCTTCCAAGCGCGTCTGCAGATTCTTCGTCGTCTTCGCACGCAGATAACAGGCCGGCTATCAGCAGAGATAGAATAACAATGAGATACTTCGTTGCAGTTTTCATAATTATGCACCTTCTATTATTTAAAAATGTCTCTTCAGATAGGCAGTGGCTGTATAATAAACCGGAAAGTCCGGCAAGAAAACAGAGGAAAAAAGAGTATCAGTTAAACAGATAATCTACAGCAGTCATTTTGCATGTCAGCATATAGGAGAAAATATTCAAAAAATATCGTTGTAATGTTTGACTTTTTTGTACTCTATCCCTGTATGCCCCGTTTCCGTTTCCGTTTCCTGGCAGTCGAAAAGGAAAATCTGTGTTTAGTTGACAGATAACAGCTGAAACATGTTTTCCCGCGAACTTCACTATTTTGCAACCTCATACGGTTGAAGAGTATATATATGCATCTGTAATCATGCAGATGCATATAATGTATGTATACTACAGGCGTGAAGGTGTTGTATTGGAAAAAATCGACATATTTGACATTATTTTTGAACAGAAGGCTTGATAACTGAAATCCGGTTTGTGATTTCAGAAATCAAGAGCTGATTATATTCTGATGATTTCCCTGAACGAGTGTTTAATTCCTTCGTTCTGTTTATTAATAAAATGTGACGGAGTAAGTGAGGTGTACCGTTTGAAATCGTTTATGAAATGTGACTGGTCGTAATATCCGGCGTTAAAGATGATATCATGCAGGCTGATATCAGTGCCTTCCTGCAGGGCGTTAAAGGCACTGTTAAAACGTAATACTCTGGCAAGTTCTCCGGGAAGTATACCCACAACTTTTCTGAAATCACGTTCAAGCGTTTTTATTGATATGTCTGCCATGTTGCAGAAAGCGGCAATTGATGATGACCGGGGCATCTGCTGCAGAAAAAAGGACGCGCGCGCGATATGGAGATTCTTTATCCGGGTAGTCTGCAGCAAGCTGCAGAAAAAAGCAGAAAGAAGTTCGAGTTTTTGTGTTCTGTCCGGTTCATTACAAAGCCGGTCAATATGGTCTTTTCCTTGCTGGTTCAAAAGCAGATCAACAGGTATGCGCGCTCCGGTAAATTCACGCTGGGGAATGCCCAGAAACCGGTAGGTGCCGAACGGTTTAAACAGGATTGATATAATTCTTAATTTTCCGGTGCACCGGTAAAAAACCGGAGAGAGTGTCTGGCCGCTCAGATATCCTTCGCCGCTTCGGAGTATATACCTGTCCGGCGACAGTACCACAGTATCGCCATATGAGAAGATCATTTCGGGATGGCCGCTGGGATATATATGCATTGGTTTATTACAGATATCTCCTTCAGTATCTTCAATAATGATGAAGGATTTTATATATGGAGCAAGCTGTTGGGAAGGGGAGTATTCTCTGTAATACATACGTTTCTCTAAAATGTATAGAGCCGGTTCAGATAGATAACATGGTTATCCGGATCTTTGTGCAATATGTCAGGTGTAAATCGGGTAAAGTGTTTGCATTCGTTTATAAAATGAGACTGGTCATAGTAGCCGCAGCTGTAAATTACGTCCTGGGTATCTGCATCCGGGACAGTTTTCATGAGGCGGTATGCGTTGTTGAGGCGCAGTATCGATGCGTATTCTTTGGGAGACAGCCCGAGGTCATGCTTGAGATTCCGCTCAGCGGTTTTGATGTTCATATTCAGTTGTCTGCACAGGGTGGTGATCTTGATCGTTCCCCTGCTTCTTTGTATTGCTTCAGACAGATGTTGTGTCCTGACAGGCTGTTTCCGTGTTCTTGCATGCTGGTTTTCAAAGAAACTGTCCGCTATCTGTGCGCGCCTTTCATCGGATTGTGCGCAGCTGATCTGCTCAACAAAATCCTTCCCCTGGTTACCCAGTAATGTTTCCAGGTTGATCGCCTGATTCCGGAATTCGATCTGCGGTTGTCCAAACATGCAGTATGCACCATACGGGCGAAACAGTACACAAAAACACCTGATTGCCCCACGGGCCATAAAAAAACCGGGTTGCGTATGCGGCCCATACAGATAGCCGCTGGTCACTTCACCCGAGTAATTAAGGTAGCTCAGCACCGGATCTCCATAGTGGATCGCGATTTCGGTGCAGCCGTTTGGAACAATAGTAAGCGGTACATGCGCGAGATCATTCCGGTTTTCAAATACGATATATGAATCAATAAAAGGGGTAAGGCTTTTGCGGGGATGAAAAAGTGTCAGTGCCATTTCTTATTCTCGCACATGCATATAGGATTACAATAGCTGCCATATAACAGGTGCATCAAATGATTCTGGCTCGTTGTGTAGGCACTTATGCACGATGTATGTCTAAAGTATATTCCATGCCGGTATATTATGCAATAAATAATTCTGTTTTGTGTAAGGTGTGGCGTTCTATTGGTATTATATGGCAGATGAATTAAAAAATATCCCTCT
>CAZAHA010000041.1:13436-15557 GCA_964484915.1 uncultured Leptospirales bacterium | reverse complement strand
CGGTCGTTTGCGTGCATGCGGAGAATCTTCCCGACACGCTCCTTCCTGTCCTGCGTTACGTTGTAGACCTGGTCGCCGACGGAGAGAACTCCTGAATAAATACGCGCATACGAGAGCTTTCCCACATACGCATCAGCACGGATCTTGAAGACCAGCGCCGACAGCGGTATTTTGTCTGACGCTTCGCGGGTTATGATTTCCTGTGATCCAACAGGATGCCCAGACACCGGCGGAACGTCCTTCGGCGACGGAAGATAATCAACCACCGCGTCAAGCACGCACTGTACACCGCGGTTCTTCAGGGCCGAACCGCACATGACCGGGAAAAACCGCCTGGAAAGGACTCCTTTCCGGATGGCGCCCCGTACCTCCTCCGTCGAAAGCTCTTCTCCCTCGAGGTATTTTTCCATCAGTTCATCATCCGCTTCGACCGCAGATTCTATCATCTTCTCGCGGTATTCCAGTGCCCTCTCGAGATAGTCTTGTGGTATATCCCGCTCTTCTATTGTTTTACCCTGTTCACCTGTGTTATAGACGGCCTTCATTGTGACAAGATCGATTACTCCCTCAAACGCGTCCTCGATTCCGATTGGAATCTGAAGTGGAAGCGCTTTGGCATGGAGTTTTTCTTCTATGGTAGAGATGCAATAATAAAAGTCCGATCCTATCCTGTCGAGTTTGTTCACGAAACAGATGCGCGGAATATGGTATTTGTCTGCCTGACGCCACACGGTTTCCGACTGCGGCTCCACGCCGGCAACTCCGTCGAATACGGCGACCGCGGAGTCGAGCACCCGGAGCGAGCGCTCTACCTCGACGGTGAAGTCGACATGGCCGGGCGTATCAATAATGTTGATGCGGGTGTTTTTCCACATGCAGGCCGTCGCCGCGGCGGTAATGGTAATGCCGCGCTCCTTTTCCTGCTCCATCCAGTCCATTTCGGCGTTGCCGTCATGAACCTCACCGATCTTGTAGGTACGGCCCGTATAATAAAGAATACGCTCCGTTAATGTTGTTTTTCCTGCATCGATATGAGCCATTATACCGATATTGCGGGTCCTGTGCAGTGGCAGATCACGTCCCATCGACTACTCCGATCAAGGTGTTCTAATAGACAACAAAAGCCCGCGAAGCACGATGACTTTACGGGCATTTCGACGTGCAAACAGGCCGTTAAACGGCCCTGTCATGCATGCAGCACGGTTGCATTTAAAATGCGAATACCGTGTTAGAATTTATAGTGGGCAAACGCCTTATTGGCTTCAGCCATACGGTGCGTGTCTTCCTTCTTCTTGACCGCAGCACCGGTATTGTTGAATGCTCCGATAAGTTCCGCCGCGAGACGCTGCGCCATAGTTTTCTCTGCGCGGGCGCGGGATGCGGTTATGATCCATCTGATTCCAAGCGCCTGGCGGCGGTTTGGTCGGATCTCGACAGGAACCTGGTACGTTGCACCACCGACACGACGGGATTTGACCTCAAGAAGCGGCTTAACGTTTTCGAGAGCCTTTTCAAACACTTCTACAGGATTCTCTTCGGTCTTTTCTTTAATAATGTCCATGGCATTGTAGAAAATGCTCTCGGAAACGCCCTTTTTTCCGTCATACATCATGACATTCACAAACTTGGTAATAAGTTCCTTACCGAACTTCGGATCGGGAAGGACAACACGCCGTACTGGTCTTCTTCTTCTCGACATTATTCCCTCTTTTATAATTCCTTACATATCTTTTCTATGCTGCAGCACATATGGGCGCTGCCGATCATTCTTACCGTTACGCCTTGGGACGCTTGGATCCATACTTTGAACGGCCTTTCTTTCTGCCGTCAACACCCAGCGTGTCAAGCGCGCCGCGGACGATGTGATACCGCACACCCGGTATATCTTTAACACGACCGCCGCGCACAAGCACTGCGGAGTGCTCCTGAAGATTGTGCCCAACACCCGGTATATAGGCGGTAACCTCGATTCCGTTCGTCAAACGTACACGCGCAACCTTCCTGAGCGCCGAGTTCGGTTTCTTTGGAGTAACCGTCAGAACACGCGTGCAGACGCCGCGCTTCTGCGGACACGCCTTAAGAGCCGGGGACATCTTCCTCTCCGGTTTTGACTGCCGGCCC
>CAZAHA010000041.1:0-13426 GCA_964484915.1 uncultured Leptospirales bacterium | reverse complement strand
ATTAATAGTTGGCATAATATATCCTCATGTAACTTGAATAGCAAAACTTTGTGACTATATCCTCAGACATCATTTTTTTGTCAAGAAGCTTATAGTCACAATGCTGAATAATGTGTATCTGTTTACAGCCTACTCATCGTGCTGATCATCGGTTTCAGGCGCTGCTTCGGCCTTGACCGGTGCTTCGTCCGTTTTTTCGTCCGTTTCAGGAATGTCGGATTTTACTGCATCCTTCTCAGCCATGTGCGTATCCGTTTCTTCTGTCTCTATGCCGTCCTCCATATCCTCTTCAGGACTGTCTTCGAGGTCTCCGATCTTATCCTGATAGACATCGATCCTGTTGTACTCGGGCATACCGGTACCGGCAGGGATGAGGTGTCCGATGATGACATTCTCCTTGAGTCCCCGTAGATTGTCAATCTTCGCCTTTATTGCAGCGTCAGTGAGCACCCGTGTCGTCTCTTGAAATGATGCCGCCGAGATAAACGACTCTGTGTTAAGCGACGCCTTCGTTATACCCATGAGGACCGGCTCCGCTGAGGCAGGGCTTCCGCCCTCCTTGATGACGGCGTCATTCTGGTCCTGAAACTCAAACTTGTCGACGATCTGTTCAAGGACCATCGTGGTATCACCCGGTTCGGTAATGCGTACCTTGCGGAGCATCTGACGGACGATTGTTTCGATATGCTTATCGTTGATGTCAACACCCTGCAGACGGTACACTTCCTGAACCTCGTTTACAAGGAACTTCTGCAGTTCCGGGCGCCCCTTGATACGGAGGATGTCGTGAGGATCTATTGCACCGTCGTCGATCTTTTCGCCTTTCCGGATCAGGTCTCCGTCTTGTACACGGAGAAACTTTGACGACGGAATCGAGTATTCACACGTTTCGTTATCATTCTCTATCCTGATCTTCCGCTTGTTCTTGACCGTATCACCGATGATAACTGTTCCGTCTATCTCTGCAAGGGTTGCCTTGTTTTTTGGCACCCGTGCCTCGAAAAGTTCAGCGACACGCGGCAGACCGCCGGTAATGTCTTTCGTTTTCTGGGCCTCGTTTGGTATCTTAGCAAGGACATCACCCGCCTTAACAGTCGCCCCGTTTTCGGATGTCAGGTATGCGCCCTTTGGCAGAAGATAGGTCGTCGGTTCTCCCGATTTTCCGTATACATTAATCCGGGGCTGGAGCTTCTCAGTCTTATATTCTACAATGACACGTTTCTTCTGGTTGCTACTCGGCTCTATCTCTTCGATAAGGCTCTTGTTCTTCTCGATATCAACAAACTCAACTTCTCCGTCGATCTCAGTAATAATCGGTTCCATCATCGGATCGACCGCAGCCAGGATTTCGTTTCTGTCGAAAAACTGTCCCTCTTCGGCTATGATATGCGCACCAACATTTATCGGTACGGAGTGTACATCTCCAAGCACGATGACCTTGTTGTCCTTGATCTTGATATAGCCGGAGAACTTCGACTGTTCCTGTGTCCCGTCGGACTTTTTGATTATCTCTGAACCAGGATAGATCTTGCTGTTCTCTTCGACCAGTATCGTGTCTCCCTTCGCGAGGGGGTACTCGTGAACGACACGCTGAACTTCAATATATCCACGCCGCACAGAGACAGTCTTCCCTTCGTCAGTTTCGATCGTACGGAATGTTATATTGGTAACGTAGACTGGATACCCAAAGCGTATGTCAGATTCGGTTGCCGCTCCTGTTGCAATACCGCCGATGTGAAATGTCCGCATCGTAAGCTGCGTTCCAGGCTGTCCAATGGACTGGGCGGCGATAATTCCGATAGCTTCGCCTATCTCAACCGGACGGGATGTCGCAAGGTTCCGTCCATAGCACTTGGCGCACGCACCGTACCGCGACTCGCATGTCAGTACAGAACGGATCTCGATTGTGTCGATACGAAGTTCGTCGATTTTGTCGGATATCTCCTCCGAAATTATCTGGTCTGCCTCTGCGATCAATTCGTTTGTGACGGGATGGTACAGATCATATAGAAGCGTCCGCCCGACGACCCTGCTGCCAAGTGATTCGATAATCTCGTCGCCTTCTTTTATTGCGCCGACATCGATGCCGACGGTCGTTCCGCAGTCAATTTCCGTAACGACAACATCCTGGGAGATGTCAACAAGTCTCCGCGTCAGGTATCCGGCATCTGCGGTCTTGAGTGCGGTATCGGCAAGTCCCTTCCGTGCTCCGTTTGTCGAGATAAAGTATTCGAGTACGTTTAGGCCCTCTTTAAAGTTGGATCTAATAGGGACATCGATGATCTCGCCGCTTGGCTTGGCCATGAGGCCGCGCAGTCCTGCAAGCTGTTTTATCTGCTGCCGGCTTCCCCGCGCGCCTGATTTTGCCATGACGAATACATTATTGAATCCGCCCTCGGCAACCTCAAGCTTATCCATCATGACATTGGTCACCTCATCGATAACGTTTGTCCACTTGTTGACGACAAGGTTAAAGCGTTCCTCGTTTGTACGCACACCAAAGCGGTGCTCCTCCTCTATCTTCTCGACCTCCTTGTTGGCCTTTTCGATCATCTCGTACTTTTCTTCAGGTACGATGATATCCGAAATGGAGATCGTCGGCGAAAAATATGTACCGTACTTGTATCCGAGCGATTTTACATTATCCAGGATCTTGACTGTTTCGTTTGCACCGAATAGCCTGAATATTTTGGCGATTATTTTTCCCAGTTCCTTCTTTCCAACGGTGTAGTTGACATATTCGAAACCATCAGGAAGAGACTCGTTAAAGATGATCCGACCCGCGGTTGTCTCACGTTTCTCGTCGCCGAAATAGAAGTAGATTCTTGTACGCAGCTTTATTCTTCCGACATCGACTGCCTTGGAGACCTCATCGACATCGTCGTAAACCGGAGGATGTTCCAGTTCGTCCTTTATCATCGCGGTCAGATAATAGATACCCAGTACGATGTCCTGTGACGGTGTGACGATCGGCTCTCCGTTGGCAGGGGAAAGCAGGTTGTGGGACGAAAGCATCAGTGTCCAGCACTCCAGCTGCGCCCGCGGAGAGAGCGGCACATGGACAGCCATCTGGTCGCCGTCGAAGTCTGCGTTATACGCCTGGCAGACAAGGGGATGAAGCCGTATCGCCTTACCCTCAACCAGTACCGGCTCGAACGCCTGTATGCCGAGCCGATGCAGGGTCGGGGCACGGTTCAATAATACCGGATGCTCCGAGATGACCTCTTCGAGAACTTCCCAGACTTCGGGACGTTCGTTCTCTACCATACGCTTGGCTGATTTAATGTTGGGAACGAAGGCCTTATCCACAAGACGGCGCATAATAAACGGTTTGAAGAGTTCAACCGCCATACGCTTAGGAAGACCGCACTGGTATATATTGAGGTCCGGGCCGATAACAATGACCGACCGTCCCGAGTAGTCCACGCGCTTGCCGAGCAGGTTCTGGCGGAAACGTCCCTGCTTGCCCTTGAGCATGTCCGAAAGTGATTTGAGCGGACGGTTTCCCTTTCCCTTGACGACGCGCTTGCGTCTGCTGTTGTCAAAGAGTGCGTCGACCGCTTCCTGGAGCATGCGCTTCTCGTTCTTGACGATGATGTCCGGCGCGCGCAGCGCGAGAAGCCGCTTGAGCCGGTTGTTTCTGTTTATGACGCGGCGGTAAAGGTCGTTCAGGTCTGATGTCGCAAATCGGCCTCCGTCAAGCTGGACCATCGGGCGCAGTTCCGGCGGTATGACCGGGACCACGTCCAGGATCATCCATTCTGGGTTGTTGCCCGAATCCCTGAACGCCTCGATGACCTCGATCCGCTTGATGAGCTTCTTGTCGATGGCCTTTCCGTTTGTCTGGAGATCAAGAATGTGCGCGCGGAGGTTCCGTGATTCGGTATCGAGATCGATGTCTCTGAGGAGCTCCTTTATTGCAGATGCTCCCATCTCGGCACGCATGGTGTCGCCGTACTTCTCATACAGCTCGTAGAACTCGTCCTCTTCCAGGAGCGAACCGCGGGAAATGTTCTCTATTTCAGAATCTCCCGGCTCGATAACAACATACTTCTCGTAGTAGAGGACCTTTTTGAGGTCGCTGACGGACATGTTGAGAAGCAGTCCCATCCGTGACGGTACGGAACGGTAATACCAGATATGTGCAACGGGTGTCGCAAGCTCAATGTGTCCGCTCCGCTCCCTACGTACCTTGTAGTGGGTTACCTCGACTCCGCAACGGTCGCAGACAACGCCCGCGTAGCGGATCGACTTGAACTTTCCGCAGTAACACTCCCACTCCTTCGTGGTTCCGAATATCCGTTCGCAGAAGAGACCGTCGCGCTCGGGCTTGAGAGTTCTATAATTTATCGTCTCGGGCTTCTTGACTTCGCCGTATGACCATTCCCGTATTATGTCAGGTGATGCAAGCTGTATCCGTATTGAATCAAAGTTGTTAAACTCTTTCATTGCACATCCTTGATTGTTTTTTTGGGTATATTATGAAGCGCCGGTCGCGCCGGCGCGTCTCATACGCTTGTTATGCGTTCTTGATTGAATCCAGTTTTATCTTCTTGCGGTTTTTGCCGAACATGTCGCTCCACTCGGTAATCTGCGTCTCCTTTTTGCGCTCATCGTAGATGCGCACATCCAGAGCGAGTCCCCTGAGCTCCTGTACAAGTACGTTAAACGACTCCGGAACGCCCGGCGACGTGGTATGGTGCCCCTTCACGATTGCCTCGTACATCTTGGCACGGCCGACCATGTCGTCGGACTTGACAGTCAGCAGTTCCTGAAGCGTGTAGGCGGCGCCGTACGCCTCCAGTGCCCATACCTCCATCTCTCCCAGACGCTGTCCTCCAAACTGCGCCTTTCCGCCGAGCGGCTGCTGTGTAACAAGCGAATACGGACCGGTGGAACGGGCATGTATCTTATCGTCGACCATATGTGCAAGTTTGAGCATATATATGTATCCGGTCATAACCGGGTTCTCAAACGGCTCCCCGGTCCTTCCATCGTAAAGTACAGCCTTGGAGTTCTCCGGCAGTCCCGCCTTTTTCATATACTCGCGTATATCTGACGGTTTCGCCCCGTCAAAGATCGGCGTTTCCATAAGGACGTCGAGTTCGTGCGCGGCCCATCCAAGTTCGGTCTCGAGGAGCTGTCCGAGGTTCATACGCGACGGTACACCCAGCGGATTCAGGACGATGTCGATCGGCGTTCCATCCGCAAGATAAGGCATGTCGTACTCCGGCATGATCCGCGATATGACACCCTTGTTACCGTGACGTCCTGCCATCTTGTCTCCGACAGAGATCTTCCGTTTCTTGGCGATGAAGACTTTTACCAGCTCCTCTACACCTGCCGATAGCTCGTCGCCATTCTCACGGGAGAAGCGCTTGATGTCGATGATGACACCTTCAACACCGTTCGGCACTCGAAGCGAGGTGTCCCGCACTTCACGCGCCTTTTCTCCAAAGATTGAGTGGAGGAGCTTGTATTCGGGAGTAATGTCCTGCTCGCCCTTAGGGGTTACCTTACCGACGAGGATATCGTTAGGGCGCACATAAGCGCCGCATCTGACGATACCGTCCGGGTCGAGGTCCTTGAACGCCTTCTCGCTGAGGTTTGGTATATCCCTGGTTATGGTTTCCGGTCCAAGCTTCGTCTCCCGGGCCTCTATCTCAAACTGTTCAATATGAAGAGAGGTATATATATCATCCTTCACCAGCCGTTCCGACAGGAGGATCGCGTCCTCGAAATTATATCCCATCCATGGCATAAACGCAACCAGCACGTTCTTGCCCAGAGCAAGACGACCGTTGTCGGTTGACGGCCCGTCGGCGACCATACCGCCCTTCTTGACCTTGTCGCCCTTCTTGACGATCGGCTTCTGGTTGAAGCAGGTGCCCTGGTTGGTCCGCTTGAATTTCGTAAGCGGATAGACATCGAGCTCGCCGTCCTTTCTGCGGATCTTCACGACAGTCGCGTCGGAGTACTCAACGGTACCCTCATGATGCGCACGGAGCATGACTCCTGAGTCGAGGGCAGCGTACGGCTCTATACCGGTTCCGACAAGCGGCGCCTCCTCAACAAGAAGAGGCACTGCCTGACGCTGCATGTTTGATCCCATAAGCGCGCGGTTCGCGTCATCATGTTCGAGAAACGGTATGAGACACGTCGATACGGAAAATATCTGCTGCGGCGCGACGTCCATGTACTGTATCTCTTCAGGTTTCCGGTAAGGGAAATCACCACGGTACCGGCACGGAATCAGCTTCTCGGTGAACTTGCCGTTATCGTCGATTGCCGCGTTTGCCTGGGCAATGGAATACCGGTCCTCTTCGGTCGCCGTCAGATATTTCACGTCCTTGGAAACGACGCCGTTCTTAACAATCTTGTAGGGTGTTTCGAGAAATCCGTACTCATTGATGCGCGAATAGGTACTCATGGAAACGATGAGTCCGATGTTTGGTCCTTCAGGCGTCTCGATCGGGCACATGCGTCCGTAGTGTGTGGGGTGTACGTCACGCACCTCGAATCCAGCACGGTCCCTGGAGAGTCCTCCCGGGCCCAGCGCGTTCAGCCGGCGCTTGTGGGTCAGCTCAGACAAGGGATTCGTCTGGTCCATGAACTGCGAAAGCTGACTCGAGCCGAAAAATTCATTTATGACAGCCGTTATCGGCTTGATGCTGATGAGCGCCTGCGGGGTGACGACGTCCAGGTCCTGAATCGTCATCCTTTCCTTTATGACACGCTCCATCCGCTGAAAGCCAACTTTAATCTGATTGGTCAAAAGTTCGCCAACGGAACGAACACGCCTGTTTCCCAAGTGGTCGATATCGTCCACGATGAACCCGTCTGCCTCAGCGATAAGGTAGAGTATATAGCGTACGCTCTCGATGATGTCACGCTTGGTGAGCGTACTGGAATCCTCTTCATCCTCGTAGCCAAATTTCTTGTTGATCTTGTACCGTCCGACCATGCCCAGCGTATAGGTCTTTGGGTTGAAGAAGAGCCGGTCAAACTCCTGCTCGGAGTTCTCAAGCGTTGACGGCTCGCCCGGCCGCATAATCTCATGGATGGTCATGAGCGCGATCTGTGATGACGTCAGCTGCTTGGAGTCATCGACATGCTGTTTGGAAAGCATGTCAAAATCCTTCTGCAGCGTCGTAACCAGAAACGCGTCATCCTTGTTGTTCGGGAACTTGACAAGCTCAACAGACGTTACCCTTTCGTCGCGGAATATGTCTATTGTGTCGATATTGATCCTGCTTCCTGCCTCAATCAGTATCTCACCGGTCTCGGGACTGACGATGTCGCTCGCCACCCGTCGCGTAAGAACATTGTCAAAGGACATGTCGTCCGATAGTTCGACAGTCTCTGTCTCGTAAAAGAGCTTGATGATGTCTTCGTTGGTCTCGTATCCCAGCGCCTTGATAAGTATGGTAACGGGAAATTTCTTCTTCCGGTCGATACGGGCTATGATAAATCCCTTTGAATCGACCTCAATCTCCAGCCATGAGCCTTTGTCCGGTATCACACGAGAACTGTAGATACGTTCGATTTCGTCAAAGCCGAAGAAGATACCGGGCGACCGGTGAAGCTGGTTTACGACAACCCTTTCCGCTCCGTTTATGATAAAGGTGCCGCGGGAGGTCATCAACGGGATATCGCCCATATACACTGACTGTTCGCGGACCTCCATGCTGTCCTTCTTGATAAGACGGATAGTCGCTTTCAACGGCGACGCGTAGGTAACGTCGCGTTCCTTGCACTCGGCCTCGGAGTACTTCGGATCGCCTATTTCATAATCTATAAACTCCAGCACGACATCTTCGTGCGGGCTTTCTATCGGGAATATGTCTGAAAAGATGGACTGAATTCCCTGGTATTTTCTCTTTTGTTGCGGTAATTCACTTTGAAGGAACCAATCATAGGAGTTTAACTGGACTTCTACCAGATTCGGAAGCTCAATGTTCGGGTTGATCTTACCGAAATTTATAACCTTCTTGGTTTTTCGCATTTGGGACCCCAGGTGTATGGATTATTATAAAGAACGAAGAGGTTGGACCGCACACGGCAATCCAACCCGTTGTGATGCAGCAACCGTTGTTCAAGCGTTACTTGAGTTCGATAGTCGCGCCTGCTGCTTCAAGTTTTGACTTAAGCTCTTCCGCTTCTTCCTTGGAAGCGCCCTCTTTAACCGCTTTTCCGCCTTCTTCAACCAGCGCCTTCGCCTCTTTCAGACCAAGACCGGTGATCGCACGTACTTCCTTGATGACGGCAATCTTGTTTGCGCCATGCTCTTTCAGGATTACGTCAAATTCGGTCTGCTCTTCGGCTGCGGCAGCTTCTCCGCCGGCCGGCGCAGCTCCCGCCGCAACAGCTACAGGTGCTGCAGCAGAAATACCGAACTTCTCTTCCATCGCCTTAACAAGCTCGGAAGCCTCAAGAAGTGTGAGAGAACCGATTGCTTCAAGCAGTTCCTCTGTTGATAGTTTAGCCATTTTCTAAACTCCTTATACTTAGTGAATCACTTCAAGTTAGCGCCCTTGTATGAGCGAAACTTATAAGGGGTTGAAACTCAGTAATCTTTCGATAGTGATATTCCTACCCATTTATTATGTGAAAGGGAAGTGCCCGCATATGCGGAACCTTACCCGCCTTACATAATCATGCGTTATTCTTTTCCGCGACTGCATTGATGCCGCGCGCAAGTGAAGCCATAATCTGGTTCATGCCCATGGCAATCTTGCTTGACGGTGCGTTGACAAGCGACAGAATCTGCCCAAGCAGAACCTCTTTAGGCGGAAGATCGGCTATTGTTGCGAGCTGCGCCTGATTGTAGACCGTGTTCTCGATAATTCCCAGAAAATACTCAAATGATTCCTGGTCGTCCTTGAATTTCTTGAGGACCTGCGCAACATCGCCGATTTCATCGCCGGCAAACGCAACACCGATCGGACCCTTCAGATGTTCATCTATTGTCTCATATCCGCTCTCGTCCAGGGCCCGCTTGAACAGGTTGTTCTTGATGACCTTGTATTTTGCTCCCTTGGACTTGATCTCGGTCCGGAGCGCGGACATCTTTGCCACCTTGACGCCTGAGTATTTGGTCAGGATTATATTTTTTTTCTCAGCAAGCGTCTCTTTAATTTCGTTTACGAAATCTATCTTGTATTGCTGTGCCATTACTTGTCCATCCCCTTGTAGTTGATTTTTATACCGGGACCCATTGTGGAACAGATTGACAGAGATTTTACGTAGTTGCCCTTGGCATCTGTCGGCTTGTCGCGCACAACCTGCTGATACACAGCCTGAATGTTGCTGAGTATCGCACTGTTGTCAAACGATGTCTTACCGATACCGAGATGGATAACACCTGTCTTGTCCGCCCTGTACTCGACCTTTCCGCTTTTCAACTCGGAGACAATACCTGCAATATCGTTTGTTACGGTACCGGCCTTCGGTTTTGGCATGAGGCCCTTGCGGCCAAGCACCGGACCGAGTTTACCGACCTTCGGCATCATGTCCGGCGTTGCAACAACCGCGTCAAACTCAATCCATCCGCCCTGAATCTTTTCGATTATCTCTTCGGCACCGACGAATTCAGCCCCCGCGGCTTTTGCCTCATCCTGTTTGTCGCCTTTGCATATCACAAGAACGCGAACCGGCTTGCCGTTTCCGGCCGGAAGCGTTACAAAACCGCGCACATTCTGGTAACTCTTATGCACAACTTTGACAGCAACTTCAACGGACTCATCAAAAGTAGCGAATTTGACCTCTTTCATCAGTGCTACAGCTTCTTCTGCGGGCAGAAGCGCTGTCTTGTCGACTTTTTGTCTCGCACTGCTGATTTTTTTTCCTCGCTTCATTGTGTCCTCATATATAATTATTAATTACTCTGCTACATCAACACCCATCGAACGGGCGGTACCTGCGATAATGTTCACCGCGGCGTCCAGCGTGTCTGAATTGAGGTCGGGCTTCTTGAGCTCGGCGATCTCTTCCAGCTGTGCCCGTGTTATGGTGCCGACCTTGGTCTTGTTGGGTTCACCTGATCCCTTCTGCAGCTTGAGTGCCTTCTTTATAAGCACGGCGGCCGGAGGCGTCTTAATGATAAAATCAAAGGAACGGTCCTCATAGACACTGATAATGACCGGCAAAATCGTGCCCTGCTGGTCCTTGCTCTTATCGTTAAATGCCTTGCAGAACTCCATGATGTTCAGACCGTGCTGACCGAGCGCCGGTCCGACCGGAGGCGCCGGATTTGCCTGTCCGCCGGGTATCTGCAGTTTTATCTGAGTCATAAGTTTCTTTTGTTTTGGAGCCATTGTGATTCCTTCCTCATATTAATGGTTACGGACCATCATCTTCGAAGGCCCGCCCAGCCGCCTGCATCTATCAGTCGGCAAACATAAAATATCATGTGTATGTATTCTCTAACGCGGCCCTCCCCTGTAACAGGCAGCCACGTTGCAGTTTCGGCTATATTTTACTAACCTGTAAAAAATCAAGCTCGACCGGCGTTCCGCGTCCGAAGATCTCAACCTTGATACGCAGCCGCCCCTTTTCCGGGTATATTTCCTCGATAACGCCGGTAAATGTATTAAACGGGCCTTCCGTTACCTTGACATGCTCACCGATAGAGAAGTCAACCCCGACAACCGCATGTTCCTTTTGTGTTTTGTCGCCTGCATCATCAAACAGCAGAGCGCTCACCTCATCCTCGGAAAGGGGTTTCGGTTTTCCGTCGCCGAAACCTCCGACAAAATTGGTTACCCCCTGGGTGCTCTTAACGATACCCCAGGTTTCCTCGTCAAGATCCATGTGAATGAGAATATATCCGGGAAGAGTCTTCTTGAGACGGGTTCTCTTCTTTCCTTTTTTATCGAGATACGGATCATCATAGGTCGGTATCCGAATCTCACCGACTCGCGTCTCCAGCCCGAGGTTCCGCACCTTGTTTTCAATTGCTACCTTGACCTTATTCTCGTGACCGGAATATGTGTGAACAACATACCATTTCATTGAATTATTTCATTACCAGATTAATAAGCTTCATCAAAGCCGAATCCACCAGCCATAAAAACAGCGACACGATAACGACGGTCAGGATCGTCACAAAGGTAAACCGTGTTACCTCTTCCCGCTGTGGCCAGACTATCTTGCCAAACTCTTCCCGTGCTCCCTTGAGATATTCGATTAACTGATTCACTGATACACCCTATGCCTTGGTCTCTTTATGAACTGTATGGCGTCTATCAAACCTGCAGTACTTTTTCAGCTGAAGCTTGCCCTGAGTGTTCCGTTTATTCTTCATCGTCGCGTAATTCTTGCGTTTACACTCAGAACACTGAAGTAAAATCACCTGTCTCATAATTTCCTTCCGATAATGTATTGATTTTGCGGAGCACGGTATAGAATGAGCCCACGACCAGACTTGAACTGGTGACCCCATCCTTACCATGGATGTGCTCTACCTGCTGAGCTACGTGGGCACAGTGTGTCCGATATATTCAAGTAGGCCTTTTTCTGTCAATGTTTTTATTAAAAAAACAGACATTCTGACCATTTGAACAGTGATCCGTAAGAATTGACAGTATTTTTTAGAAAAATTTACCTTTATACCGGATACCGTACGGAAATATGGTGACCATACCGATGCAGCAGAAAAAAAGCGGGCCGGCGGCCCGCTGTATGATTATATGTCCGATTGTATCAGTTCTGGATTACGTATCCCGGAATGTTATCATCCGCAAGGAGCTGCTTGAAACGCTCGGCTTCCTGTTTGGACGGAATGTCCAGGATGCGGACCTTGTAGAGGTCATTTTCCTGGAAGACGATAACCCTGTTCTGGAACATACGCTGAATTCGTTCGCGGAGGCTGTCCGCATTGTTCTTTGAGTAGAATGCGCCGCACTGCAGCATATACGCTCCTGTACTCTGCGGAGCATCTGCGCCGTATCCCTCATCATACGGATCGTGTACGTTGCCGTATCCGCCGGCGGCTACGTTGTCGGCCTCCTGACCGTCGCCCGACACGACCTTGATTCCCACGCGCGCGGTACCCGTCGCGAGCATACCCAAGTCCCGTCCGGCCGCATATGATACGTCAAGAATACGTCCGTCCGCATACGGCCCGCGGTCGTTTACCCGTACCTGTACGCTCTTGCCGTTGTCGAGGTTTTTCACCTGCAGTACTGTACCAAACGGATACTTCCTGTGCGCAGCGGAGAGTTCATACATGTCAAACTTTTCACCCGAGGCGGTCTGCCGTCCATGGAACGCGCGGCCGTACCAAGACGCGTTTCCAGTCTCGTCGTAGTTGCCGTCTCCACCGGCCGCGCCGGTGAGAAAATCGTCCTGTTCAGTGTCCTGCGACTCTTCCCATCCATCGTCTCCAGAACCGAGCTCGTCGGGATTGAGGCCGCTTTCATCCTCAAAACTGTATGACTCGCCGTCATCCTCTATCGGTTCTTCGTCCACAACGGTATCGTTTCTGGTCATGTTTCTGTTCTGCGCGCAGCCCGTAGTCGCCGTCATAAGGAACGCCGCGAGCAGCAGTATAATAGTTATGGTATATTTCATAATCCCCCCGGATACACGTACTATCTTCTACAGTTATAATCGGACAGTTCATGAAATCGCTTTATAGTACTTTTATTACGTCACATTAAAAAAACAGCCATGTTAACGATATGTGTGAATGAAAAGCAAAACTGCTTGACCTTAGAACGGAGTGGATTTTGCTGTTTTGTGCCCGGTTACAACTTTTCGCTACTGCTTTGGCGGTGCGTATATCATCCGGATTATCCAAGATCCAAAGAGGAACAGATGAGTATTGTTTCGAACAAGCCCACAATCACACGGAATGAACTGGAGGGGGTGCTTGACTGCCTTATTAACGACGAACTGACATCCGGACATCCCGTCGTACTGTTCGAGAAGAGCCTGTCTGAGATGACGGGATATACATACTGCTGCGCGCTTCAGTCACCCACATCCGCATACCATGTTGCGCTGTGCGCGCTCGGGATAACCGCCGGAGATGAGGTCATCGTTCCGTCGTACTTTACTCAGTCCGCGCTCAATGCGATCTGTCTATGCGGCGCCGAACCGGTCCTTCTTGATATAGATGAAAACTCGCTGTCGGCCTCGGTTGAGCGCTACCAGGCCGCCGTTACCGACAGGACAAAGGCGGTAATCATCGGCCATACCGGCGGCATCTATGTTGATAGCGAAAGCTACAAGTCACTTCCCGTCCCCGTGATTGAGGACATCTCCCACTGCCTCGGAGTCGAGGCCCAGGAATCTAACGCCGGATATTTCGGCACAATAGCACTCTCTTCTTTCTCGCCGAACGACATGATCACTACAGGAAGTGGCGGTGCTGTTTTTACCAGCAACAGCCGCTACTACTCGACAATGAAGGATCTTCGGC
>CAZAHA010000040.1:0-15623 GCA_964484915.1 uncultured Leptospirales bacterium | reverse complement strand
TCGCCATCAGAAGCGGACGTGCGTCAAAATAGTTTTGCCGTGACTCACGCGCGGAGTATTCCTGCCGGATTACAATGGCAGGAATACTCCAGGAAGTGGGCCCTGTCATCCGGCTCCTCTTTCAACTCCGTCATTTTGTCCATTACTGTGCCATGTGATAGCCCTGATAACCGTACCATACGGATATACGCCGTAAAATGCTGTAGATGTCTTGACTGCAGGATATACGACTGTATGGTCGATTAGATCAGACGGATTTTCAGTACTGAGTATGGGCGTTTCAGAAACTTTTTGCCTGTCCGCTTATCGTACTCATTGTTCGGTTTGTAACGAATGAGGAAAAATATATATCAGGATACCATTATGAATAAAATAACCGTTGCCGTCCTTGTCATACTGCTTGCTTTTTCCCGTGCCGCGGCGCAGGAATCCCCTTCACCGGAACACTTGTACAGCCGGGCGCTCCTGCTGATATCGGAAAAACAGTATGCTGAGGCGCTCAACATGTTGAACCGGATAGAGGATGAGTCCTCCATGAAAGACAGACAGCACCATATACTCTATCAGATGGCTGTATGTCACTACAACCTCGACAATCACCAGAAAGCCGAAACGTACGCCCAGCGTTCACTCGACCGTGAATATACCTATGACCAGCCCTATCTTTTCCTGTTTAACCTGTACAATAATCAAAAGAAGTATGATGATTCCGTTTACGCGCTCCACTCGCTTGTAGAACTGAAACCGGAAACGTACGAATACCACTATACGCTCGGCGCTATGTATGCCGAGTATATCAGAAACGCGAAGCTTTCGATCAAGAGTTTTGAACGGGTTATCGAACTGTCCGAGGAAATATCGATTCCGGCGCAGATACTGGAAAACAGCTACATTCATCTTTCCAATCTCTACATGGTGGACGGCCGCCACATGGACGCGATCAAAGCCGGCAGTGAATCGGTGAAGTTCAACCCCAAGAACAATATGCGTCTGTACACGATGGCAAACTATTTCATCTCTAACAACATGCTTCCTGAGGCAATCATTACGGTCAACCATTTCCTGCAGAACCTCACGGATGAACAGCGCGACAATGAATTTCTGTACAAGGTGTACGCTTTCATGGGGCGCATGTACTTCCTGCAGGAGAAGCGCGACGCGATGACATATCTGCGACTCGGCGCGCAGGACACATCCACAGACGGCGAGATCGCCCGGGCACTCTTTGACTATCTTACCCGGAACAATGAATCGTCCCGCGAGGGCATTCGGGAGATAATGAAGAAGGACAACTCCTACATCAGTACCCACTTCGCAATGGCCCAGATCTTCGAGAAGGAAGGCAAGGTGTCCGAAGCCTATGACTATTACATCGCGACAGCGCTGATGCTGTACAATTCCGGCATGAACGATACGGCAAAAAGAGCGCTTCTGAAGGGACTCAGGATCAAACCGGAAGTCCCGAAGCTTCATGAAATGCTCGCGTCCATCTATGAGCGTGAGGAGAAGTACAGTACTGCCATCTACCACTACAAGAAAGCTGATCCATCCGGATCGGACATCCAGAACCTTCTGCATATAACCTATCTCTATTATACCATCGAGGATTATGAAAACGCCCGCAAGACGCTTCAAAAGGCCCGTCAGAGAGAGGACGGATCCGGCAGGATATTCTTTACCTCCGGCGTCATAGAAAGCGGACAGAAGCGGTATTTTGAGGCGATTCAGTACTACAACAAGGCAATCGAAACCGACGACTCCAACCCAAGCTATTACTTTTACCGTGCCATAGTCCAGGATAAGGCCGGACATGTTGAAGACGCAACAGCATCGCTTGAAAAGGCAGTTGAGCTTGACGGTGAAAACAGCGAATATCTGAACTACCTCGGCTATACATATGCCGAACGCGGCATTAAACTCGATAAGGCGTTGAAACTTATCAGTGATGCCGTCAAACAGAAGCCGTTTAACGGAGCGTATCTTGACTCGATGGGCTGGGTGTATTATAAACAGGGGCAGTATAAAAAGGCCGAACGGTTCCTCACCCGCGCGTACAGAAACCTTGAAGCAGAGAACACCCATGATCCAGTGGTATATGACCATCTCGGCGATACCTACCGGAAAATGAAACAGTCACGCCGTGCGGTCCACTACTGGGAGCTCGCTCTCAAGCACGGCGCTGACGACAAGCAATCCATTCGCAGCAAGATAAGCCAGACACTGGGAGAAAACCGCTGATGAAATTATTCTTACCATTCGTTTTGCTCATCCTTACTACGGTCTCGTGTACAACTACCGGCCAACGGCAGACGGCCGATCACGACGGTGACGCACCGATGAACAGTAAAACCCGCCTTCTGGAGGCCGTCAGAAACATAAACGACAATACGCCGGCTTCCGTAAAGGCGGGAGTGACCGTTGTGGGAACCATTAACGATCAAAACTACAGTGCTGACGGTATTGCATACCTGCAGTATAATCCGGCACGCGTCAAGGTTGAGCTTCACGACCGTATCTTCAAGAGTCCCGTTGTGCAGATACTCGCTACCCCCGAACGGATGACCACCTATTACCCCGTCGATCAGGCTGTCAATACAGTCGACGGTGATTTCTCGGACCCCGACCTTCAGGGGCGGGCGGACTCTCAGCTGTTTCTCGCGTATGCATTTTCGGCAAAGATTCCTCTTGTTGATGACTATTCTGTGTCAGATTATACAACTGGCAGGAACGGTACGGAGATACTGACGCTGTCAAATGAAACAGTAACAGAAGAGATAACCTTTTCAAACGGTAATCCAACACAGGTAGTTCTCACCAACAGTAAAAACGGCACGCAGTACGTGCTGACGTATTACGGGATGTATTCCAGGAACGGGTTTACCTTTTTCAAAAAAATCCGTGCTCATTCAACAATAACGGGTGACAGGGCTACAATTCATTATAATGTCGTCCATGTAAATCCATCGTTTAACCCGTCCGCGGTATTTTCGCTTGAGATACCGGACGGTACACGTACTATTCGTTAGGAGAGAGTCTATGTCACGGTTTCTGTTAATATGTGCACTTCTTTTCGGCACGATCTCACAGCTTGGAGCCGAAATCTACATCAAGGGCGGCGTTAGTGCATGGGGGTATATCGGCAATGCATATTCCACGAGTCTCTTTCCGGCCAGGGAAGACCCGATTACCGGTGATTATGAAAAGATCCCTGACGAAGAGGCGGTTAGCACGGACTTTGATCCGGGTGAGGGCTACGAAACGGAGCCGTTCAACTCGTCATATTTTTTAGAAGTTGCTACACCGCTCGGGCTTGGCGGCAATTTCCGTCATCTCATGGGCGGGATCGGCGGTGGTTATATTTCCAATCCAGCGATCAGTCTTGATCCCGGCGAGAAAAACTCTCTGGGTAATGAAAAGACCTGGGGTTTTGCATCAATTCCGGTCTACGCTCTCACCAAGTATAACCTTCCGCTTGGCAACGAAATTATACCCTACATCATCCTGAAAGGAGGGATGAACATTCCGCTCCAGCAGGAGAACACCGACATGGAAGAAGTCAATCCGGGAATATATGCAGCGGCAGGAGTCGGTATCGAGTTTTTCCTCGTTCAGTTTGAACTGCTGTACAGCTTCTCAACCGTTCATATACCGGATTATTCCCAGCACACGACCTATACCGAAGAAAACGACGAGGGAGAGAAAGTGGAGATGGACGGAATCATCGAAGGGGACGATAATTTCTACTACAACCAGATTCTCATCTGCACGGGAATAAAACTGGACCTGTTTTAACGGCGCGATTGAACGCGTCTTTTTTTCATACATGATAGTCAACACTGCCGGATAGATCAATGGTAATAGCAACATTCAACTGCAATTCGATACGAACCAGACTGCCAATCATAACAGACTGGATCCAGGTGAACTCTCCCGACGCGCTCGCGCTGCAGGAAACAAAGGTTCAGGACGAACATTTTCCGGTGGACGCCTTTACCGCTCTTGGGTATACACCGGTCTACAGGGGGGAAAAGTCCTACAACGGTGTCGCGTGGATAGTGAAGGGTGAAGTGGATGATGTCATGTACGGGTTTGACGAGACCGAAAGCGAAGGAACGCGGATCATATCCGTCAAAAAGAATGGTATCTGGCTTGTAAACACCTACATTCCGCAGGGGTACAGTATCGAATCAGGCAAGTATGCCTACAAGTTGCGGTGGTTTGATCTTCTCCGTGACTACTTTTATTCGAGATTCAGCTCTGACCGGCCTCTCATCTGGTGCGGTGATTTCAATGTTGCGCTGACCGATATCGATGTTCATGACCCAAAGCGGCTTGCCGGTCATGTATGCTTCAATCCTGAGGTTCAGAAGAAGCTTTCCGAGATCAATGAATTCGGCTTTGTTGACATAATCCGGAAGTACAATCCAGAGCGGGATACCTATACCTTCTGGGACTACCGCGTCAAGGACGGTGTAGACAGAAAGGTCGGCTGGCGTATCGATTATATTCAGGCGACAGAATCGATTGCCGGATATTCGACACGCTGCTGGATAGACATCGACGTACGCAGGAAGGCGCGTCCGTCCGACCATACTATCGTTGCTGCTGACTTTGACATGCCGGTATAATGTTTACTCTTCCTCAAGCAGTGTACCGAGTTTCGTCTTCTGCGCGGTAAAGGGAGTCCGATCTATCACAACAACGTCAGGATCATCCAAAGCGATGTTTTCCAGCATCTCCCGTGTTTCTCCGTTATCGAGGTAATGGACAACCGCGCTTCTTCCGTTACTCGATACGGTTGTCTTTCCGCGGCCCGTCTTCAGGATAAAGCAGCGATCCATAAGAATGTACTGTGCAACGCCGAACGCTTTTGATATTGCGCTTCTGTCCAGGGCGACTACGGGAGTGCCGCTTTTCAGTGCGTCGTTAAGAAGAGCGTGATAGCGAAACGACCGGAAGAGCGTATGAGATCTGTTCTCTACAGCAGCAAACACCGCAGAGAAAACCAGCAGCGCGATCTGACTGATGATGACGATTTTCCGGAATATCCGGTCGGTCACCACTATCTTCATCGAAGCCAGCGCGTCCCGCACTGTCTTCACCGTAAAGATAACAAGAAACGGAAGTACGGTATTGAAGACCCTGTCGTTAAACCGCTCGACCGGAATGACAGGATCGATGCTCTTGACCGCGAATGTCAGACAGACAAGAAAAGAGACAGAGAAACTGAATATGATCGTTGTGTTCCTTGCGCGTGCAGCATGTATGTATAGCGCACAGGAGAACAGAAACGGAACAAGAATAAAAAGATATGGAAACTTGAGGTCAACAAAACGGTTTAGAAGACTCAGGAAGGATCCGATACCCACGTGCTTCTCCTGAGACAGGTGTGTATTCATCAAAAGGCCGGCCCTGCCGAGCGTGTAATCGGTAAACGATGCGTACAGGACCGTTTCAACGGCAAAGAGGAGAAACAGCACACCGAAAAACAAGACCAGATCCCTTTTGTTCTTCCATAGTATAAAGGCAAATGCCGGATAAAAATAAACATTCGTTACCTTTGTCTCATATGCGATGAAGGCAAGGAGAGCAGATACTATGATCAGAACGGTCTTTCTGCTATCCAGATATGAACAGATAAGGTATAATGACGCCAGTATATACAGCGCCGAAAAGGGAGCGGGATACAGGTTAGTGGAATAGGCATATCCGTGCACATAATGCATCGGAAACAGCAGAAAGATGATGCTGGAAAACCAGGCGACGTGGCTGTCGAAGAGCTTTCTGCTTATCAGAAAGACAAGCCAAATTTCGCTCATGAGAACGAGCAGGGAAGTGGCATAGTAGACAAGGAAGTGGTCGCTGAATATCCGCTGCATGAAAAATACCGGAACGATGATGCCAAACCGCACATGCCGGTGGTGAAGAATAATATTCCCGTTTCCGCAAAAAAAACGCCGCGCGGCGCGCCAGTAATCGACAGGGTCACCGTTTGTGCTGAAGATGTCCAGTACCGAAATATAGAAGATCGCCGCACTCAGTAACAGCAGCGGCAGCAGATATTTTTCAACGGTTGGTTTCTTCATGGGATGATCTCCTGTAGCGGTACGGAGCAAAGTCGGTCGTTATTATCGAACACGGGCATAGTTGATCACGCCGAGCGCGTCGCAGTCGAAACCGGCAGATCCCGTACACGGATAAGGGTCGTATATCGGATTTCCCGATGAGTCAACGACACTGCCGTCACCCGGAATGTCAACGAGCCTCACGTGCGTGACTGATGCCGTATCAAGGTCTGCATGTACTGGAAGATCAGCCAGGTCAAAGAGGGTTCCGTATGCGACGGGATGGACTCCGGCAAAACCGGTGTAGTCCCTGTTTATATCGTACACATCAGTAAACGAGACAGTTCCGTACGGTCCTACCGGCTCCTTTGTATATGAATATGCGGGGAAACGAACAAATGTTTCACCATCAGAGCTGACCTCTACGAAGGCAAGCTCAAGAAATGAGTCACTGAAAGAGTTCCCGAAAACGGCAAAGTCGGCTCCGTCCCGGTCGGCAATCGGCATATCGGTAAACACAAACGTGATAGTGCCTCCTCTGCCCAGGCATACAATGCCGTCAGTGGTACCGTCCGCCGGTCCCAGTGAGCGTTCCGGCGTCTGCCACATTTCATCGCATTCTTCACCCGGCTGATATGCGGTGTACGCTTCAGCCCAGCCCGCTATCGACGGATCCGTATACAATACCGAGCCCGGATACTCTGTGTCCTGGTCTGTTCCGGTAACGTTATCGGTACCGGGCTTTCCGGTATCCGCTGACTCGCATCCGAAAAGCAGGATGATTAAGAGCAAAATATATAGCTGTTTCATGATTGTTTGCCGTAGATGCCGATAAGTATACCGTTTAATATATGATGTGAAATAATATACAGAACAAGCGGAAGTGAAGCGTCCGCCCCAAAATTGGTTACTGCTATCAGGAGCGAAAGACCTATGTTCTTGTGTCCGAACATCAGCGCAGCCGTCTTCCGTTCTGCATCGGTTGAGCCGAGCAAAAAGCCGGTACCGTAAAGGATGAGTGCCAGGCTGAAGGATGTCAAGAAAATAACGAAAAGCGAAACGGTATCAAGCGAACGCACGGACGGTGATGCGCTCGACGCGGCAACGAAAACAAGAAGCAGAAAGAGCCCCTTCTTGAGAAGCGGCATCTGTGCACTTTTTACTCTTGAATGAAAGCGTGCGGTCAGACGCGCCGAAGCATACGGTATAAGGACCAGAATCCCGACGGTATATCCGATGCGCATGTATGGAATGGACAGCGAACGCGCGTGCAGAAAAACAAGGAGCAATATGCTGTATGATAGCGGACTGATGATGTTTGACATGAGCACATGGCCGAGCAGACGTGATGTCTTACCCCTGATAATGTCGCTCATGACCGGTGAGGCTGTCGCCGTCGGTGTAATGCACGCAATCAGAAGACCCGTAAACAGATAATCCGGCATATATGGGGACAGGAACATCAGAAGGATCGGATAGACAACAAATACAAAAAACGGATAGAGAAACAGAAAGCGGTCCGCATTCCGATTCCATTCCGGCTGAATGGTCAGGAAGTTGACATAAAGGAGAACCATTAACACGGCCTGAAGGATAAACCGCGAAAAGGGGAGTTTCGGCAGCGCGAGTGCGAGGGCGATACTGACAAAAACGGCAAACCTGTTGTATACGGCGCTTTCCAGCAATCGGCAAAGGCTATTTCTCAAGTGTTCCTCCGGAAAAGAAGCGGCACGGTATGGGTTGGCCGATAATGCCGTTTCCCCCGGTTAACCTGGTCTTTATCCGGATCAGATATTCCGGCGAATCCGACGTGTACGCACTGAGGATCTCTTCATTAAAATTCCGTGTGTTGTAGTGCTCCGATACATGAATCACGTGATCCTTTCCGGACGGTACCGGCAGTGCCGCCGATTTTCCGAGCAAGGTTCCGGACATTTCCGCCTGAAACGAGACGGTTGAAAAGTGCACCGTTGCTGACTTCATGTTTCTCAGGATGATATCATATGAGATCCGAAAATCAAAGTCTACCGTGCCGAGAAGCTCAATTCCCCGTTCGCTGTATGTTCCGCCAAATATGGAAAGGATGCTCGCGGATTCCATGGGGTCCCGTCCGGCTTTTTCGAGGGCATCCATGATGATGTCGCGTCTGGGTGCCGTAATGGACAGATTTTCAAGCGACGCTGCCAGCACAACAAGCGGAATAGTATTGCTGTACGACGACCGTATACCGCGCTCATATCCGCCTTCATCATCGTATATGCAGGTAAGGGTGCGGGTGATTTCATTTGTACCGGAGCCGTCGTCTGAAAGACGTGATCCGTCCACGCCAAACGATATCTCAACCGGGACAATGGAAGATGCCGGCACATCGATCGGCTCAAGAACAGCCTCTCCAAGCGACGTTCCGCCGTCGGCGGTCATGGTCTGCCGTATGGATGAGAGATGAAGAGGAGCCCGGCCTGTATTGACGATGATATATTCGGAAAACATGTTCAGCCTGCCGTCCCGGTATGATACGAAAGACAGCCTCTGGCTACGGATTTCCAGCATGCCGTTCGGTGACGCTGCGGCGTCTCTCTCCCGTACGGCTGTCTTGTCCGGCGCAGCACAGCCGCATACCGGGATCAAAAAGAAGATGATGAACAGTATTTGTTTCATTGACAGGGCAGCTCATCCGATGTATATGTTGTAGTGCCGTTTTTCACGCGCACGGTATCAAGATGCGCCGTCAGTTCCCGATTGTCAAGAGGGCATTGCCGTGAGTGCACCACTTTTTTATGTTTCGGGAGAACGCCGTATTGTCATCTATGAAAAATGCGTATATGGTATTATTCCTCGGAGCGGTAATAACCTGTTTGGCCGGACAGGATCATCTTCTTGCGACCAAGCCGAGTTCAAGTATCAAGGCCGGAGAACAGAAAAAGGCCGAAAAGGGATTGAAGGACAACAAGTACTTCATATACTTTATCAATGCGTCGATCACCAATACCGGCACAGAAGAGCAGAAGAGGATGTTCCGTACTGCGATTCAGCATGATATTGTTGCGCAGTTCTATTATCTGCGCTTTTCGTTTCATGAAAGCTACGGCGAGATCCGTACCGCGCAGCGGCTCTTGATAGACCTGTACAGGGCCAATCTTCTGGACGAGATCCGCCGGACAAGATCGTTTCTCAACTCGATAGCACCGGACGTTATCCTGTCCCGCGACACAAGCGGCAGGAAGTACATATCGCTCTCGTACCGCCTCCTTGCCCATTCCAAAACGTATATGGGCATGGCCGACAACTACAAGAATACCCTGTACTCGCTCAGGCTTTACAAGTATGTGAAGGCCATGAAGAAGCTGAAGGAGGCCAAACGGTATGCCGTTACCGCCACGCTTCAGGTTCATCTGCCGGACAGATATCTTTTGCAGAGAAGGCGGCAGACATTTGAGACGATATCGGCACTCATCCGGGAACATATACCGGGCGAGCGGCAAGGCGAAGTACTGGACTACCATACTGACTCCTACTACCGTGTGACGGGCGAAATGTCGCAGCAGGAGAGGGTATGGGAGGAAGAACCGCTTGAAGAATTTGAGCCGTACAGGCAATATCTTGAGACTACCGACTGAGGACCCATGAAAAAGAAAGCACTGTACACCATCTGCGCACTCTGCGCGCTGTTTGTGACCTGCAGGCCAAACATAGCCGAGACCAGACTCGACGGTCTGCGTTTCTATTCCGACACATCAGACGTTATACAAAAACTTGAAAACAGAGCATCGCTCAATCCCGCCGAACACTTCTTCCTTGCCGGTGCCTATAACGGTAAACGTGAGTTCAAGAAGGCGCTCTCGCACTACGCGCTCTCCGTGTTCATGAAGCAGACTGACGAACCGCCGGTACTCTACGCGGATCCGGTATACCGGTATCTTTCCAAATGGAAATTCCGGTCGCCCTATTTCGAGCCGGCGGCCTATCATATCGCCGAAATTTTCTACGGCTACGGAGAATACGAGTATGTTCTGAAGTTCGGCGAGCTTGTGTCGGAGGATGATCCGTCCCTCTACTATCAGACGGTACGGTTGATGATGAACACGTACATGAAACTTGAACGACACGATGAGGCGGTTGCCTTGTGCGACAGTTCCATACATTTCATAAAAAATGAGGACCTCCGTCAGACCCTGTATATACGCCGGGCATCTGCACTGGAGAAGGCACGGAAGATAGAGGAAGCTCTTGCCGCGTACAGTACGGTGGTACTCGACGATCCGTCACGGTGGCAGGCCCATACAGCCGCGGCGCAGGTTTACCGAATCCATAAAGAACATGGCATCTCCATTCCCGAAGGATCACTCCCCACCGTTACCGGCGCACTCTTGTCGGCAAACAGGGTTGACGAGGCGGGCAAACTGCTGGATGCGCTTCCACAGGACTCGGACGAAAGCGTGCGTGTACGGCTTCGGTATCTCCTTGCCCGCAAAAAATACACTGAAGCTGACGCTCTGATCGAGTCCAGGTCCGGCAACAAGGCACTGTATGATCGCCTCCTTCTTGCGAAGGCCGACCATTTCTGGTTGCGCAGCAAAAACACGGCCGTCAGAATATACCGCATGCTCATAAAAAGAGGAGGCGACTATCAGCGGGAGTTTGCCCGGGTCTGCTACTATCTGTACAACATAAATCCGTTATCCGCTGCCGACTACATGCTTGCATATATCAATACCTATCCGGACACGCCCCAGGCTCAGGAATTTTTGTGGCTCTACGCGCGTTCGCACATCCTCAGCGGAAATATCAAAAAGTCGCTCCCTGTTCTTACCTCTATCGTATCTCGTCCAGAAAACAGGTATTACGGAAACGCCGCGTACTGGCTCTACCGCCATTACAGGGAGTCTGGTGAAAAGAGCAGGGCGCATGAAATGTTTTTCAGGATGGTCGTACACGCACCGGACTCGTGGTATACGTGGATAGAAGCCGACAGGATCAAGAACAGTTACGATCCTGCCGCGCTCCGTGAATCGTTTGCGCAGGCGGTGGAAGAGGGAAAACAGGAGATGGCACTGTTTACGCATTTTATGCTATATCTTTCAGAAAGAAACAGGCAGACCAAAGAGATGCGCGTAACGCAGCTGAAGGAGGCCGGCCTCTTTCCCTACACGGAATTCGAGAACTATATCACTTCACCGCTGGAATCGGTATACGTCGACCGGTTCAAGACATACTATGAGGCAGGATACGAAAGCGGAATCAACGGTCTTTTTAACTATCTTGACGACTCGGATGAGAACAGGAAACTCAAGTATTACGTCATGTCCAACTTCGGCGACATGTACGGGAACCACTTCTATGCGTATCTCGGTTCTGCGCGGCTCTACCGTCTATTCGATATTAAAGAAAACATTTCGCTGTTTGACGACAGGTACGTACGGCGTCTCTTCCCTCTCGCCTTCGAGGATACTGTTGAAACCTACGCTAAAGAGTTTCCGGCTATCGAACCGCTGCAGATATATGCAGTCATGAAGGCCGAATCGGCGTTTAACCACGTCGCCATCTCGTCGGCAGGGGCTACCGGCCTCATGCAGGTGATGCCAGCGACAGGCAAGGGGATCGCTCGCTCGCTGCGGATGAGTACATATGATCTCAAAAACCCTGAACACTCTATACGGTTTGGCTTTTCCTATCTTAACTGGCTTGCCAAACTCTATGACGGACGTTTCGACGAAATGCTCGGCGGGTACAATGCGGGACCCGGAAACATGAACAAGTGGAGGAAGCGGTTCGGCACCGAGGACAGAATTCTGTTTGCCGAAAAGGTACCATTTTATGAAACACGCCATTACATGTTCAAGAACCAAAAATTCTATATTCAGTACAAGACTGTCTATGAAAAAAAATAAGATTATACTGGCATTTGTCCTCCTGATACCGGTTTTTGCAGCAGGCTGCATGACGGGCCTCTCACGGGAGAAGATGAACGAGCGTGTGCATATTGCCCGTGCCCGATACGCCTCCTCTGACTGGACCATTCGCAAGGCAGCCGTCGAGGAGGCGTCAAACTACAGTGTCGATGCAGCCAAAACCTTCCTGAAAAGAGCGGCAACTGATGACTCTCATGCAGCGGTCCGCAGCGCGGCGCTCGACGGGCTTGTCGATAATTTTGCAGGCGATGATACGATGAAGTTGTGTATGCACATGGCAGAAAACGACAGATCCCGGACGGTACGGTATGACGCTCTTAATCACCTTGTCATCTTTGAGGATCCCGAGGCGTTTGACCTCTTTGCAAAACAGATGGACCACGACGACTGGCTATTCAGAGAGGCGGCAATCAGCGGAATCTGCACCATACAGGATCAGAAGATCGAGCAAAAATCGATACCGTATATAGTAGATGCGTTGAAAGACCCTAATAAGAGTGTCCGTATAGCCGCTCTCGAGCACATCCATATCAAGGATCCTAAAATATATAACGAAATACGGAAATTTTTCTTTACCGATGATTATGAATACAGGATCACCTATCTGCTTGCGACGCTCAAGGCCCTTAAGGGATACGATCTAGATATACGGGTAAGGGAACGGATCGAGCAGCTCATCGTGCATCCAAACGTAGACATTCGGGTGCATGCTCTGCGGGCGCTGAAATCAGAACCCGCATACAAAAAGGACCGGTAATGAACCGGTCCCTTGTATGGATTCATCCATGCGGAATCAGTTTTCCTTTTCCTTCGAAAAGTAGACTTCGTTATTCACGTCCTGGATCAATTTTTCGTACTGGTTGCGAACCTGGGCTCGGCGTTCCGCCCGTTCTTTTTTAACACAGACCTCGTAATCTCTCATATTCTCTCGGCACTTCTCGACCGTCTCATCCGGAAGCTGTTCAGCCTCCAGATAAAGGTACTGAAGCATCCGTTCACGAGAGAGGCGGTAGTGCTCAATGGCCTGGATCGGACGAACCCGGTCGAAAAACTCGTTTGCCTGGACGATCGCTGCCGTTGACTGCGTGATAACCATCTCGCGGGACTCGTTGTACTCATCGCCGGTCATTTCGGTTTTTATCTTGTCCTTTATATTCTTGTTAATAATGTCTTCCTGGAACGTAGTCGTATCCTCTTTATACTTCCGTGCAAGCTCGGTTGCAACTTCCTGTATCTGCTTCTCGTTTTCCTGAAATTTCTTGGCTGCTTTTTCGTACTCACGGGAGAAGTAGAGCGACGAGGCTTCCGAGTATGTTTTGACCAGTCTGTCAAATTCCTCCTCGCCGCCGCCATAATTCATGATTGCGGGGTAGAGCAGCTTGATGTTCCTGAAATTTACAGTACTGAGTCTGTTTATAATCTCTCTCGGCTCGGAACTCGGGAACGACCCCTCCTGGGCGTTCACAAGAAAAGAAAAACACATGGCAGTTATAACAGATATCAGTGTAATACGTTTCATTGTATGCTCCTTTGCATGGTATCCGCTGGGTTATTTGTTCGAAATTCCGGCCCGCTTGTGCTATAATGGGTAATATTACATGACCGAAATACCGATTATCTTTAATATAGACACTTGTGTCTATGCTTGAAAAAAATGGACGGAAATTCATCATACGTCAAGAAAAATACATGCAAATTGTACCTGTACGCATATTTTGGTGCATGAAACGGAGCAAGCAATGAAGAAAGCAGCCGGTATTCTGATACTGCTGGGACTCGCAGCCACTCTTCAAGCAGGGGTTCAGTCCACAATTTCCAAACAGGAAAAGACGATACGTATTTCGCTTGTCATGACCGCGAACAGCTGTCTGGGTATCGGATATCTTTTTAACGGAACAACTCCCGCAGGATTCGACAATCCCGGATTTACCCAATACGTGTATTACAAGAGTAATATCGACCTGCCGAGGACCGTTGAGGAACAGTACAAGGCGGGCAAGCCGGTCGATCCGAGAAACGCGAAACCAGGCGATCTCATATTCTTCTACCGCGACGGGGACAGAAAGATGATCATCGATCACGTGGGGATCTATCTGGGGAAGGACAAGTTTATGCACATGCCCGGTGAAGGGCTGAGAGTCGCGATCGACCGCATAACGAAGGGAAACACCTACGCAAAGCGGTTTGCGGCCGTACGGTCATATCGGCATATCTTTACGGTTCCTGACGACGGCAAGCGGGAAACCCGTCCTGAAAAGACCAAACCACAACAGAGCGCTCCCGAAGAGGAATCAAATCAAATGTTTGAAACCGAGGACTACTGACAAAGCAGTGCACAATCCCGCGGCGCTGCTTTTTGCGGTAAAGAGGGTATTACCTGATACGGATGATCAGCAGTGATAGGTCGTCATCCGGATAATTGTTGATACCGATATGATCGCGGACCCGTTCGATGATATATGTTGAAAGTTCCTGCGGATGCATATGGATATTTTCCATGATGACCCGTTTGAGTGCCGGCAACCCGAAGAACTCGCCGTTTTCATCCTTCGATTCGATAATTCCATCAGTATAGCAGACGACCGTGTCGCCGGAATCTATGTGCGTATCCGACGATATGAATTCCTCTTCGGGAAACATGCCGATTATCGTATTCAGTGAATCATACGAGTCAATGGAACCGTCCTTCCGCACAATGAGAACCGCGTTGTGCCCGCCGTTCGAGTAGATCAGTTTGCTTTTTTCAAGGTCTATGATCCCGTAGAAGGCGGTGAGAAACATTCCCGCCGTCCCGATCGACGAGTAGATGGACTTGTTCATCTGGTCAAGGATGTAGAAAGGGGGATTGTACTCACGTGCCATTCCTGCAAACGACATCTTTGCCATCGTCGTGATAAGAGCGGCGGAAATGCCGTGGCCGCTGACGTCAACCATTGCAAACGCGAGTTTTGTGTCGCTAAACGGAAAGACATCGTAATAGTCTCCGCCGAGATTCTGCATCGGTACATACTGGCCGGATATGATGAAGTTGGGTGATTCGGTAAAACTGAACGGTAAAATCGCCTGTTGCACGGAACGGGCCATGTTCAGCTCCCGCTCAAAGGTCACGTTCTTTATGTTGAGCTCCTCGTTAGCCAGCTTCAGCTGGTATGTGCGTTCCTCAACAAGGTTTTCCAGTTCCTGTTTGAGGTATATGTTGTCGAACGCGATCGACACATTGGAACAGAAGATGTCAATCATGTCACGTTCCCAGTCCTCCAGGGCCTCGTCCCGTTCCAGGTATATGATGTTCTCCGTACCGTTCTGTGAACTGAAATAGGCTACATAGCGGTTTGAATCAAAGGTATTCTTCTTCTGTGTGAAAGTTTTCTGTATCATGGCAAATACCGATGGATCGAGAACCTCGGATAACTCGCTCTCGCTTTCCAGGTTCTGGTATTTTCCCGTCGCGGCAAGTATCTGGAACCCTCCGTCGGATGCACGTGCGGTAAAACCAGAAATCTGGCAGTAAAAGGCGTCGTTACCATAATTGAGAATCGAGACAAGCTGCGTCAGTATACTGGAGACGAAGGTCTGAAGCGACTGCATCTCAAAAATAGTGGTCGAAGAGTCTATGATCTTTTCCAGACCACGTTTGTTTTTCTCGATA